>JAEZKB010000246.1 GCA_023415605.1 Pseudomonadota bacterium | reverse complement strand
CCCCTCCCCATCCCTCCCCGCAAGGGGGAGGGTGGCCGCCGGTGCGTCTGGCCGGATCGAGTCGCCCCATTGACTCCCCCCGAAACCCCGCTTTAGTGTCACTAAAGTTTCACGTCCGGGGCGGACGACGACATGCATGCCGACGACATCCGCGAGATGTCCGATAATTTCGTGACCGAGGGCGAAAGCCTGGGCGCCCGGCTCCGGGCCCGTCGCAAGGCCATCGGCAAGACCATGCAGCAGGTGGCCGACGAGGCGAGTCTCACCATCGGCTTCATCTCCCAGATCGAGCGCGGCATCTCCACCCCGTCACTGGCCTCGCTTTACAATGTGGCCAAGGCACTCGATGCGTCGGTCGACATGTTCGTTTCTCGCAAGCCCGAGCGGACGCACTCCGTCGTCACTCATGCCGGCGCCCGCCAGACCTACAAGATCGACGGCACGTCGCGCTATTACGAGTTTCTCGAGCGCGGCTTCCCCGAGGCCAAGCTCAATGCTTGCCTCAGCCACGTGCCGCCGGGCCACGCCTCGGAAATGATGAGCCACGAGGGCGAGGACTTCGTCTACCTCGTCGCCGGAGAAATGCTCTACGAGGTCGATGGCATCCAGTACCAGCTCAGTGCCGGCGACACCCTTCACTTCGATAGCCGCAAACCGCATCGCGGTACCAATACGGGCGCCGAAACGGCGATCGAGCTCTGGGTCGGCACCATGCGGCTCTTCCCCGAATGACCCCGCTCAATCCGGCCATTGCCGCAAAACTCTCGGCCGCGGTCGCCGCCGGTCCCTCCGAGCTCTTCGCCATCCTCTCCGAGCTCTTCACCGCCGTGCCGGGAGTGCGCACCGCGACCTTCATCGCCACCGCCCCCGACAAGACGGTCACCCACCGCATCGGTACCTCCAACCCGGCGCACTTCCCCGTCGGTAATGTCGATCCGGTTGGCGACGATCCGTGGAACAACGCCATCCTGCGCGACAAGAAGCCCGTGATCGGAAACGACGTCGCCGGCATGGTTGCCTTCCTGCCCGAGACCGATGGCCTCGTCGCCATGGGCTATGGCGCCTGCTCGTGCTTTCCCATCGTGGTCGCCGGCGAAACGCGCGGCGTCGTCGCGCTGCTCGGCGATGCCGGCATCTTCACGCCTGCGGCACTTGCCGAAATCGACACCCTTCTACCCATCGCTGCTCTGATCTTCACCTTCCAGGGGATCAGCGAGAGATGACGACTACGCCTCCACCCGGCTTTGCCCTCGGAAGGGCCGGCCGGACAAAGATTTAACCAGGGAGACTGCCATGCGTTTGTTCAAGACGCTCGTCGCGGTAGGCCTCGGCGCGGTGATGACCGTGTCGGGTGCCATGGCCGCGACACCCAACAATACGTTGGTGATTGCCGACGCCATTGACGACATCATCACGCTCGACCCGGCCGAAGTGTCCGAAGTCGGCGGCGTGCTCGCCAGCCAGCAGATATATCAGCCGCTGGTCAGCTTCGACCCGGCCGATCCGACCAAGATCACCGGCGTCCTCGCCGAAAGCTGGACCGTCTCCGACGACGGCAAGGTATTCACCTTCAAGATGAACCCGAACGCCAAGTTCGCTTCGGGCAATCCGGTGACGGCCCGCGACGCCGAATATTCGCTCCGCCGCGTCATCCTGATCGATAGCCGCATCTCGTTCATCCTCAACCAGTTCGGCCTCACCAAGGAAAACGTCGAGGAAAAGATCAAGGCCATCGACGACGCCACCCTGCAGTTCGAAGTCGACCAGAAATACGCCCCGAGCTTCGTGCTCTACGTGCTCTCGTCCTTCACCGGCGGCATCGTCGACTCTGAAGTCGTCAAGCAGCACGAAGCCACCCTCCCCACCGGCGGCAACGACTACGGCAATGCCTGGCTCAAGTCCGAGAACTCGGCTGGTTCCGGCCCCTATGTGCTGACCAAGTGGGACCCCAAGGTCTCGATCCTGCTCTCGCGCAACGAGAATTACTGGGGCACCGCCCCGGGCGTCGATCGCGTCTTCCTCCAGCACATGCCGGAATCCGCCACCCAGCGCCTGGCGCTGGAAAAGGGTGATATCGACATCGCCAACAAGCTCGGACCCGACGATATCGGCGCCATTGCCGGCAATCCCGATATCCAGGTGCTCGAGGGCGTGTCCTCGACCATCTACTACTTCGGCCTCAACGTCCGCAACGAAGCGCTGAGCAACCCCAAGGTCGTCGAGGCCATCAAGTGGGGCGTCGATTACCAGGGCATCGCCGACACCATCGGCAAGGGCACCATCAAGGTGCACCAGACCATGATCCCTGACGGGTTCCTGGGCGGTGGCATCAACTACAATCCCTATTCGCTCGACATCGAAAAGGCCAAGGCACTGATCGCCGAGTCCGGCGTCGCCACGCCGATCAAGCTCGAGACCGTCGTCTGGAACGTGCCGCCCTACACCGACTACGCCCAGGCCGTGCAGGCGACGCTGAGCCAGATCGGCGTCGATCTCGACCTGCAGGTCGTTGATGGCGGCCCGTGGCTCGACCGCTACCGCTCGCACGATCTCGACATCTGGTTCGGCCTGTGGGGTCCGGATTATCCCGATCCGCACTCGAACGCCAAGGCCTTCGGCAACCACGATCCGTCCGATCCGGATGGCACCAAGGGCAATCTCGCCGATCGCTTCGGCTGGAACTCGGGCAAGGTATCCGACCTGGTGAACCAGGCCGTACAGGAGCAGGACGTCGACAAGCGCAAGGCGCTCTATGACGAAGCCCAGCGCCTCCACACCGATACCTCGCCCTTCGTCTTCATGTTCCAGGACAGCCGCAAGGTTGCCATGCGTTCGAACGTCAAGAACGTCGTCCTCGGCATCACCTTCTCCGACGACCGCTACGGCGCCGTCAGCAAGGAATAAGGCACTTTCTGATCCTCCC
>JAEZKB010000175.1 GCA_023415605.1 Pseudomonadota bacterium | reverse complement strand
TCGACGACCTGCGGGAAGTGAAGCGCCTGACGGAGGCGCTCCACTGATAGTGTCAGTCCTTGGCGCGTTCCACGTAGGACCCGTCTTCGGTGAGGACGACGACGCGGGTACCGACACCGATATGGGGCGGAACCATGGTCTTCACCCCGTTCGACAGCACGGCAGTCTTAAACGAGGACGAGGCCGTCTGGCCCTTCACCACCGGCTCGGTGTCGGTGATCTCGAGGGTGACCTTCTGCGGCAGCTCGATCGACAGCGGCACGCCCTCGAAGGTCTTGAGGTACACTTCCATGCCATCGACCAGGTAGGCCTTCTGGTCACCGACGACGTCGGGCGAAGCGGTGATCTGCTCGTAGGTGGTGGGCTCCATGAAGTGGAAGCCCTCGGCGTCTTCGTAAAGGAACTGGTAGGCGCGATCATCGACGTCGGCCTTCTCCACCATTTCCACGGTGCGCCAGCGGAAGGTCACCTTGGTGCCGTCCGAGATGCGGCGCATGTCGACCTGGGTCACCGAGTTGCCCTTGCCCGGGTGGATGTTTTCGGCAAACAGGATGACGTAGAGCTTGCCGTCCTCGTGCTCCACGACATTGCCTTTACGCAGGGACGAGGCGATGACCTTGACCATATTTCTTCCTTGTTCAACGGTTGGCGGCGGCCTAGAGGAGCGGCGACTGCACGCCGGCCGGCACTGATCTTTTGCGGTTCGGTGCCGCCCGATACATGAATTCTGGGCAAACCGCCAGTCCCGAGCACGAAAGACCGCCCGCCTTGCCGAACGCGCCCGCTAGCCCCTGGTGGACTCCGCATCGCCACGCCGACAGACGGCCGGCGCTGCTGGCGCGGAGCCGCATCGACGCGGCGTTCCGGGCGTATTTTGCTGCTCACGACTTCATCATGGTCGACCCGCCGGGGCTGCAGCGCAGCCCGGGGAACGAGACGCATCTGCATGCCTTCGGCACCGAGATGATCGGCAACGAGGGTCTTGGGACGCGGATGTATCTCCACACCTCGCCGGAATTCTCGATGAAGAAGCTACTGGCGGCAGGTGAGGAGCGGATCGCAAGTCTTGGGCATGTCTGGAGGAACCGGGAGCGGAGCGCGCTGCACCATCCCGAGTTCACGATGGCCGAGTGGTACCGCGCGGGCGAGAGCTATGACGCGGTCATCGCCGATTGCGTGGCGCTATGCCGGGTTGCGGCGGAGATCGTCGGGACGCCGGTTCTGCGGTTCCGTGGCAAGGAGTGTGACCCCCAGGCGGAGCCGGAGCGGATCGGGGTACGCGAGGCATTTCAACGGTTTGCGGGGATCGACCTGTTCGAGACGATGGATGCGGATGGGGAAACTCATGCCGCCGCGCTAGCCGAGGAGATGCGGCGGGTCGGAATTACGGTGCCGGCGGATGCGACCTGGAGCCACCTGTTCAGCCGCATCCTGGTGGAAAAAGTCGAGCCAAAGCTGGGGCTTGGGCGGCTGACGGTGCTGGACGAGTATCCGGCGGCGGAGGCAGCGTTGGCGCGGCGGAAGCCCGGCGACAGGCGGGTTTCAGAACGGTTCGAGCTATATGGCTGTGGCGTGGAGCTGGCGAACGGCTTTGGCGAGTTGACCGATGCGGAGGAACAGCGCCGCCGTTTCGCCATCGAGATGAATGAAAAACAACGGCTCTATGGTGAGACCTATCCGCTGGACGAAGACCTTTTGGCTGCCCTGCCCCTCATGCCCGAAACCAGCGGCGTCGCCCTCGGCTTCGACCGGCTGGTGATGCTGGCCGTCGGCGCGCCGCGCATCGAGGACGTCATCTGGGTGCCGGTCGCGGAGACGGGCGCGTGAACGCGATCCGGACGGCGAAGGAGTTGGTCGCGGCGGGACTGGCGACCCCCGAGCAGCAGGCCGGGATCGAGGCAGTGGCGGAGCGCTACGCAGTGGCGATTTCACCGGCGATTGCGGGGCTGATCGACCGGGCCGACCCAGACGATCCGATCGCCAAGCAGTTCGTGCCGGATGTGCGGGAACTCACCACCCTGCCCGAGGAGCGGGACGACCCGATCGGTGATCTCGAGCACTCGCCTGTCGAGGGGATCGTACATCGCTATCCCGACCGGGTGCTGCTCAAGGCGGTGCATGTCTGCCCGGTCTATTGCCGCTTTTGCTTCCGGCGCGAAATGGTGGGGCCGCAGGGGCTGGGGACGCTGTCGGCCGAGGCGATGGATAAAGCCATCGGCTATATCGCAGAGCACGCCGAAATCTGGGAGGTGATCCTCACCGGCGGTGATCCGCTGATCCTGTCGTCGCGGCGCCTATCGGAGATGATGGAGCGGCTGCGCGAGATCCCCCATGTCAAGATCGTGCGCTTCCACACCCGCGTCCCGGTGGTGGAGCCGGAGCGGGTGGATGACGCGCTGGTTGCGGCGCTCAAGGCGAGCGGCAAGACGACCTATCTGGCGGTCCACGCCAACCATCCGCGCGAACTGTCGGAAGTGGCGCGGGCGGCAATCACCCGGCTTGCGGATGCGGGGATTGCGCTCGTCAGCCAGACAGTGCTGCTCAAGGGCGTCAACGACGACGCCGGGGTGCTGGCCGAGTTAATGCGCGGCTTTGTGGAGTTGCGGGTCAAGCCCTACTATCTCCACCACCCGGACCTGGCACCGGGGACGAGCCATTTCCGGCTGGCGATCGAAGAAGGCCAGGCGCTGGTCGCGAGCCTCCGTGGCCGCATCTCCGGGTTGGCGCAGCCGACCTATATTCTCGACATTCCCGGCGGCTACGGCAAAGCGGCGATCACGCCCGGCGCGATCCGATCGACTGGAGACGGCTGCTATTCAGTGCGTGATTTCCGCGGGCAAGAGCATGCATATCCGCCAAAGCTTGCGCCTGGCGGTTAGCCCGGACTTAACCACCCCCCGCCTAGCATCCGGCCATCCGGATACGAGGCCATAATGGGCGCAGCTTCAGCACGAGTCATCGACATTACCGACCACGAGAGCGCGCGCCTCGCCGCCCTCGACCAGCTCGACATTCTCGATACCGGCCGGGAAGAGGCGTTCGACCGCATTGCCCGCCTGATCAAGTTGTCGCTCGGGGTCGAGACCAGCATCGTGTCGCTCATCGACAGCCACCGGCAGTGGTACAAGGCGGCCATCGGCACGCCGCTCAGCGAGGTTCCGATCGAGGACACCTTCTGCAAGGTGGTCTTGCGGGACAAGGCGCCGCTGCTGGTCTGCGATGCTTCTGAAGACGTCCGGTTCCGTGACAATCCGCATGTGACGGCACCGGCCGGTGTCCGGTTCTATGCAAGCGTACCGATCACGACCTCCGAGGGGCATATCGTCGGCACCCTCTGCGCCATCGACTCCAGGGCACGCGAAGCCACCGGCAACGAACTTTCGATCCTTGCCGATCTCGCAGGGATCGCAGTCAGCGAGATGGAACTACGCCAGCTGGCCACCATCGATGGACTGACTGGCGTCGCAACCCGCCAAGCTTTCAGGGAAGAGGGCAGCAAGCACGTTGCGTTGGCCCGGCGGCATCGCGGCGCGCTCAGCCTGATCAGCCTCGACATTGATCACTTCAAGTCCATCAACGATACTTATGGCCACGCCGCCGGCGACCGCGTGTTGGCCACGCTGTCGCAGTCGGTCAGCGAGGCGGTGCGGAAGACAGACATTGTCGGCCGGATCGGTGGCGAAGAGTTCGCACTTCTGCTGCCCCATACCGATCGGGCGCGGGCGCAGGAGGTAGCCGAAAAACTGCGGGCGCTGGTGCGAGCCCTGAAATTCCCGGGCACGCACCCGCCGATTACAGTCAGCGCCAGTTTTGGTGTGGCAACGCTCGACCCCGATAGGGACGATATCGACGGACTGCTGCAGAAGGCGGATGAGGCGCTTTATGATGCCAAGCGCAACGGCCGCAACCGCGTGACCGTATGGCGTCCAGCCGGGGTCTCCCCCGAAGGGGAACGCCGCCGCGTGCTCAAAGCCGGCAAGCTGGTCTACAATAACCGCCGGACGGCGGTTGACTGCACGGTTCGCGCCCTCTGGCACAACGGAGCCGAACTGCAGGTCGCCGGGATGATGGGCATACCCGACGAGTTCGATCTCATCATCCGTTCGGACAATACCGAAGTGCATTGCCGGATCGCCGGCCGCGGCGAGACCCGGTTGACAGTGGAATTCATGCCGAAATGAAGCCTCAGCTGCGGGCCGAGGCGGGCTGAGCGCTTCCCCAAACGCCAGCCCCCCAGGCAATCCGCTGGCCTATTCTTCGGCGCGGATGCGGGCCAGTTCGGCGTTATAGATGCGCAGGGCGATGAAGATCGCGAAACTGAAGCACACGATGCCGGTCATCTGCGCAAGCGGCAGGAAATCGAACAGCGGCACGTGCTTGGCAGCAAGCAACGCGAGGACGAGACCGAGGACAGGAACGACTTCGGAAAAGCGGACGAGCATGATTGTAGTGACAACCTTTCACCAAAAAGCGCTGACGCTACGCGCGGCTACGATTTGATGATCCGCTGAGCCGGACCCCCACCGCACACGCTACGTGAATTCGAAAAAGGTTCCATCAACAATTCTGTTATCTGCATTTTTCTGCCGACCAGCGTGCAGAAAAAGCCACAGGCGGCAAATCCGCCGCCTGTAAGCCGTCTCAGGCGAAGAGTTTGAGCCCGGCAATACCGGCCACGATCAGGCCGATGGAGGCTAGCCGGATGGCAGTGGCGGGTTCCTGGAACAGCACCATGCCCAGAATCGCGGTGCCGACGGTGCCGATACCGGTCCAGACCGCATAGCCGGTGCCGACCGGCAAGTCGCGGAGCGCAATGCCGAGCAGCACGACGCTGGCGACCATGGCGCAGACCGTCAGCATGGTCGGAACGGGTTTGGTGAAGCCTTCGGTATATTTGAGGCCCATGGCCCAACCGATTTCGAGCAGACCGGCAATGACGAGATAGACCCAAGCCAAGGGGATCTCTCCTTTGGTTGGCGGGCCGTCCCGCAATGTCGGTGAAGCAGGGTCGTCCCTGCTGCGAAGGATATAGAGGCTGCCGCCGCCAAGGTGAAGGGCGCCGGTGGCAGACGAGACCTTCGGTCGCGCCAGAGCGGGCACCACCGAACTGACAACGCTGCCATCAGCGGCTCGCATGCAGCCATCAGGCAAATTCGTTGGCCCGGCCTCGCGGGCTGCGCTACGGCGCTTGGGGCATTGCTGGGAGGGAGAGGTCATGGAGGGGAAGCTGCCGGTGACGGCGCTGCTGTCTGGAAGCCTGTTCTTTACCGGCATCACCTGGGCCTCCACCCTGCCCTATGCGGGCATCGTGGCCGTGGACGTGCTCGGCATCGATACAGGCAGCTATGCGCTGCTGATGACGATCAGTTCGCTAGTGGGTGCGCTGGCCTCTGTGGGCCTGGGGTATTTTTCCGACAAGGTGCGCGACCGGCGCCTCTTGGTGATAGGCTGCGCCCTTCTGGGTGCGCTCGGCTTCGGCCTTATCTATGCGCTGCGCAGCCCGTTCGCTTATGCGCTGGCCTATTGCGTGATGATGCCGCTGGGCTTTGCGCTGTTCTCGCAGACGTTTTCCTACGCCCGCACTTTCTACAATCTCAATCGGCCGGAGCGGGCCGAGTTCATGAACTCGGTGCTGCGCTCCATCTTCACCATCGCCTGGGTGATCGTGCCGCCGCTCGCCGGCTGGCTGGCAGCCGCGTTCACCCCGTTCGACGTCTACGGCGTTTCGGCCGTGGCCTATTTCTGTTGCGCGCTGATCTTCGGGGTAATGCTGAGCGATCCGACGACGCGGATCGGCGCCGACAGCCGCAGCCGCGATGGCACACTCCCGCCCGCGGCCGCCAACCATATCGAGCTGCCCATGCTTCTGGGCATTGGCGGGGTAGTGCTGGTCAAGGTGGCGATTGCGCTCCACACCACGGCGGCGCCGCTCGCCATCACCAACAATCTGGGTGGCACGCTCGCCGATGTCGGCATCTATGCGAGCCTGGGGGCCCTGCTCGAAGTGCCCTGCATGCTGGCCTGGGGCCTCGCTGCGCAGCGTCTGCCCAAGTGGTTGATCATCGTCATCGCCACGGGCATCTATGCGATCTACCTCTTCCTGCTTGGCCAGGCGGGAACGGTGACAGAGCTCCTGTGGCTGCAGGTGCTCAAGGCCATTTCCACCGCGGCGCTGCTCTCGATCACCATCAGCTACATGCAGGACGCGATCCGCGGCCGCGTGGGCCTCTCCACCTCCTTGCTCGACGTGGTGGGCGTCGGCTCAAACATGGCCGCGGCGGCTCTATTCGCGGTCTTTGCGACAGGCGGGAGCTATCTGCTGACGTTCGTGGTCGGCGGCTGGCTGTCAGTGGCGAGCGTCGCCGTAGTGGTCTTCGCGCATGGCGTGGTCGGACGGCGGCGACTGATTACAGCTCGCTGAACGGCACCCCGCCGCGCGACTTGCTGTCCTTGCTGGATTCGACCAATTGCACCACGACGCGATCGGGCGGCACGCCGAAGTTCTTCACCACCGCATCGGTAATGTCCTTCATCAGCTGTTTCTTGGCTTCCTTGGGGCGGCCTTCGGCGAGGTAGACGACGATTTCGGGCATGGGGACTTTCCTCCGGGCGCGTTCCTTAGCACGCCGGCCCTAGCGCAGGTCTACTTCCCTCAAGGGGTTGCCGCCATCGATCAGAAGCCGGCCGCCTGGCTTCAGCGCAGCCTTGATCGCGGCGCGCGCGAGAATGCCGGCTGCTGGGTGGCGGCCGTCGAGGGCGCCGACGCGGATAGCAACGGCGAGGTCGAAGGGTTCTTCGCCCCTAGCCAAGGCAAATGTCTCGGCGGCGGATCGGCGGAAGGCGAGCGTGCCAGCAGCGATCCCGGCGGCGGAGCCGGCCTCGGCCTGCCGGAGGGCGGCGGGAGAACGATCGATGGCAAGGACGAAGCCCTCGCTGCCAAGGCGGCGGGCGATCTCGCGCGCCATGGCACCGGGACCACAGCCGATTTCGAGCACACGCATGCCCGGCCGCAGCGGCAAGGCATCGACGATTTCACGAAGGCGAGCGGAGAGTGCTTCGGGCACTATTCCGCCGCGGCGAGGAAATTCTGGCTGAGCCACCCTGAGGTGCCGTCGGCGGTGGTCACATATGCCCAGGTACCGGAGGTGTCGGAGACCGAGACTTTGGTGCCGCGCGGCAAGCTGGCAATCAGGTCGGAATATTTGTTGGGCTCGGAGCGCATGTTGAGCACGCCGGCGGTGATCTGGCGGATATCGGCCGAGGCCGCAGCTGGGGCAGCGGGAACAGGCTGCGGCGCCGGGATCGGTTCGGCCAGCGGGGTGACCGAAACGGTGAGCGAAGCCAGTTGCACCGTGGGCGCGGCCGCGTCAGCAGGATAGCGCTTCTGCTGCGGCTGCGGAGGGACGACGGTATCGACCGCGGCATAGCGCGTCGACGGCCTTTCGACCACGGACGAGCGCAGCAAATCCTTGGGCGTGAGTATGATCGCTGCAGTCGTGCCGGCAATCAGCGTGGTGACGACAAGAATGGGAAATCCGAGCGAGCTCATCGCTGCCTCCAAGGACCAGCTCAACGACCGGGACCCTAGCACGAGCAAACTGACAGCTGCATGAACGATCGCGTGAAATACGCGTCAAAAATGAAGAGGCCGCCCGGAGGCGGCCTTGTATTGAGCGGGTGGATTATCCGGTGCGCCGGCCCTTCGCAACGCTCGTGGCGCAATCAGCTCAAATCGCTCCACTGGAGCGATTTGAGGCCAAACGGGCGGCCGCTGATTACCCTACGATTTCGTCGTCGCTGAAGAAGAAGCGGATTTCCTGAGCGGCGGTCTCGGGCGCGTCCGAGCCATGCACCGAGTTCTCGCCGACTGAGAGCGCGAACTCCTTGCGGATGGTGCCCGGAGCAGCGTTGGCTGGGTTGGTGGCGCCCATGATTTCGCGGTTCTTGAGGATGGCGCCCTCACCTTCGAGGACCTGGACTACGACCGGGGCAGCGATCATCTGCTCCACCAGCTCGCCGAAGAAGGGGCGATCCTTGTGGACGCCGTAGAAGCCTTCGGCCTGGGCACGGGTCATGCGGATGCGCTTGGAGGCGACGACGCGCAGACCATTCTCCTCGAACTTGGAGATGATCTTGCCGGTGATATTGCGGCGGGTCGCGTCGGGCTTGATGATGGAGAAGGTGCGCTCGATGGCCATGTTTCTGGTCCTTTGACGGGTGATCCGAAAAGTGGGGCCTTGTAGCCAAGCGTTTTGACGCGCGCAAGACGGGGGAGAGCAGCTGCCCAGCCTCACCCCTCAGTGCATTGCGGGTCGATTTCGGCAGTGCCGGTGGCCGAAACTTCGCCCTCGGGGTTGAGGAGTTCGACATCGAGCGAGGTGACGGCGGCGGTGACCGGAATAGTCTGAGCGACGTCGATCTCCACGGCCTGCATGGTGCAGACCTCGGCGGTCGCCTTGGTTGGAACCGTGACCTTGGCGGTGGCGCCGTCCTCGGCGACGGTTGCCGGATCGGTCGCTTCGCAGGCGCCGCCGGTATAGCTGAAGGTGAGGTCGACGGTGTCGACACCGGAGCGGCAGGCGGCGAGCTCCTTCAGCCCGGCGCTGTCCTGCGCAAAGGCAGCGGTGGCGGCGAGCAGGAGGGGGACGGCGAACGGAACGGCACGCATTGGACTTCTCCCCGGCAAAACTATATTGGGCACGGGCCCTCTCTCCCTGCTAACGCGTTCGCCCCCCGGCGGATGCATGACAATTGCCATGCTGACCATCAACGACCTCACCTATCGCATCCAAGGCCGGCCGCTGTTCGAGCATGCGGACGTGGTGCTGCCCGATGGGAGCAAGACCGGATTCGTGGGCAAGAACGGCACCGGCAAGACCACGCTGTTCCGGCTGATCCAGGGGCAGATTTCGCCCGACGACGGTCGCATCGAGGTCAACAAGCGGGCACGGATCGGCGGGGTGGCACAGGAAGCGCCGGCCACGAGCCTTTCGGTGCTCGAGACGGTGCTGGCGGCCGATACCGAGCGGGCGGCGCTGATGAGCGAAGCCGAGCACGCGACCGATGCGCACCGGATCGCCGAAATCCATACGCGGCTGGCGGACATCGACGCGCATACGGCGGAAGCGCGGGCCTCGACCATCCTCAAGGGCCTCGGCTTCGAGCAGGACAGGCAGTTGGCGCCCACCTCGGAACTCTCGGGCGGCTGGCGCATGCGCGTGGCACTGGCGGGCGTGCTGTTTTCGCAGCCGGACCTGCTGCTGCTCGACGAGCCGACCAACTATCTCGATCTCGAAGGTACGCTGTGGCTGGAGAAGTATCTCGCTACCTACCCCTACACCGTCTTCATGATCAGCCACGACCGTGACCTGCTCAACAAGGCGGTCAACTCGATCGTCCATCTCGAGCACGGCAAGCTCACCTTCTACAAGGGCGGCTACGACACGTTCGAAGAGACGCGCCGCATGCAGATGGAGCTCAACAACAAGAGCCGCGAGAAGACGCTGGCGCAGATCGCGCACCTGCAGAAATTCGTCGACCGGTTCAAGGCCAAGGCGACCAAGGCGGCGCAGGCGCAGGCCCGCGTCAAGATGATCCAGAAATTGAAGCCCCCGGCGGCGATGTTCGACGAATATGCGGCGCCCTTCACCTTTCAGCAGCCCAAGAAGATCCCGGCCTCGCCGATGATCACCTTCGACGATGTGTCGGTGGGCTATGGCGACAAGGTGGTGCTCAAGCGGATCACCAACCGGCTCGACCCGGACGATCGCATCGCGCTGGTGGGCGTCAACGGCAACGGCAAGTCGACCTTTGCCAAGCTGCTGGCGGGCGACATCCCCGTCATGGACGGTACGCTCAAGATCAACAAGAAGCTCAACATTGCCCATTTTGCCCAGCACCAGATGGATAAGCTGAAGCCGGAAT
>JAEZKB010000132.1 GCA_023415605.1 Pseudomonadota bacterium | reverse complement strand
TTTCCCGGGCCGGCGAAAAACCGGCGGGCGGCCCTCTTTGCATGGTAATTCTGGAGTCATGAACCAGCTCGCCGCTCCGCGTATCGCCCGCTCCGTCTGCCCGCACGATTGTCCGTCGACCTGCGCGCTCGACGTCGAGATCGTCGACGACCGCACCATCGGTCGCGTTCGCGGCGCCAAGGACGACCCCTATACCGCCGGCGTCATCTGCGAAAAGGTCGCTCGCTATGCCGAGCGGATTCACAATCCCAAGAGAGTCCTCTATCCCCTTCGTCGCACTGGTAAAAAGGGCGCCGGCGGCTGGGAGCGGATCAGCTGGGATGAGGCTCTCGACGAAATCGTCACGCGCTGGCTCGAGATAGAGCGTACCGACGGCCCCGAGGCCATCTGGCCCTATTTCTACGCCGGCACGATGGGGCACGTGCACCGCGACGGCATCGAACGCCTGCGCCACGCCCGTGGCTATTCGCGGCAATACGATACCATCTGCACCGGCACCGCCTGGCCGGGCTATCTCGCCGGCGCCGGCAAGCTGCAGGGCCCCAACCCCGAAGAGATGGCCGAAAGCGATTGCATCGTGATCTGGGGCACCAATGCGGTGGCGACCCAGGTCAACGTCATGACCCACGCCATGAAGGCGCGGAAGACCCGCGGCGCCAAGGTCGTCGCTATCGACATCTACCGCAACGACACCATGGAGCAGGCTGACATGGCCCTCGTGGTGCGGCCCGGCACCGATGGGGCGCTGGCTGTCGCGGTGATGCACATCCTGCTGCGCGACAACCTGGCCGACCGCGCCTATATGGCGAAATACACCGACTTCTCGCCCGAGTTCGAAGCCCATCTCGCGACCCGCACGCCCGAATGGGCCGCCGGCATCACTGGCCTCAGCGTCGCCGAGATCGAGGCTTTCGCCCGGCTGGTCGGTACCACGCCCAAGACCTACTTCCGCCTCGGCTATGGCTTCACGCGCCAGCGCAACGGCGCCACCACGATGCACGCGGCGCTCTCGATCCCGGCCATGACCGGCGCTTGGCAGCATGTCGGCGGCGGTGCCTTCCACTCCAATTCCGGCGCCTGGAAGCTGGACAAATCTCTGATCATCGGCGCCGAGATGGGCCCGGGCGGACGCGAACTCGATATGAGCGAGATCGGCAAGGTGCTGACCGGGGACCAGAAGGCGCTCAACGGCGGGGGCCCGGTGAAAGCGCTCTTTGTCCAAAATACCAACCCGGTCAACGTCTCGCCGGAGCAGGGCCTCACCCGCGCCGGCTTCGAACGCGAGGATCTGTTTACCGTCGTCCACGAGCAGTTCATGACCGATACGGCGCAACTCGCCGATATCGTGCTGCCCGCGACCATGTTCCTCGAGCACAACGACTATTATCGCCGCGGCGGCCACACCCGCGTGCTGTTCGGGCCAAAACTGGTCAAGGCGCCGGGCGAGTGCCGTTCCAACTTCGAGGTGGTCAACGAACTGTTGCGCCGCCTCGGCTCCGACCACGCCTCGATGCATCTCAGCGACCGCGAGATGGTCGCGGAAACCTTCCGCCGCTCCGGCTTCGGCGAACTGAGCGAGATCGAAAAGACCGGCTTTGTAGATGGCCGACAACCCTACGGCCAGGCGCATTTCGGTGACGGTTTCGGATGGCCCGACGGCCGCTACCGCTTCGCCCCGAACTGGCAGGGCGTCGCCGCCGCCAAGGGCTACAACTGGGTCTGTGACCCCGGCGAAATGCCGCGCTTTGCCGACCACTGGGATGTTACCGAGCGCATCGACGCCGAAACCCCGTTCCGCCTGGCTACCAGCCCGGCCCGCGCCTTCCTCAATTCGAGCTTTTCGGAAACGGCCGGCAGCCAGAAGCGTCATCCAGAGCCGGCCGTCTATATTCACCCCGAAGATGCCGCCGAGCTGGACATCGGCGAGGGCGATCCGGTCATGCTCGGCAATCGCCGCGGCGAGGTGGCACTGGTCGCCAGTCTCTTTGCCGGGATGCAGCGGGGCGTGCTGATCGCCGAAGGCATCCACCCCAACAGCGCCCACCGCAATGGCGTCGGCATCAACACGCTGATCGGTTCTGATCCGGTCAAACCCTTTGGTGGCGCCGCCTTCCACGACACATCCGTCTGGATCCGCAAGGACTGATGGCACCGGTTCTTCGTGTCGCACCCGAATGGGAATGCTGGCCGCTCTGGGATCACGAGACGGGTGACAATTTCGACCCGAACGACCTCGACCTTCCGGCGGCCTTAGCCACGCGCATCGTGGCCTGGGACAACCAGTTCCAGGCCATCTTCAAGCGTGACGACCCAGCCGCCAGCGATTTCCCTTCGTGGGAAGCCCGGCTTGCCTGGCGCACAGAAGGTGACGCCATCATCGACGCCCTCCGCGCCAGCGGTCTCGCCGTAGTGGATCGCCGCTAGCCCGCGACGTACGCTGTCCAGAAGAACCACGCCGTCAGCGCGCCGGCATAGAGCAGGATCAGCGTCCGCAAGAGCTTCTGCGGCACCAGATGCGCTAGGCGCGCGGCCGTGTAGCCGCCGATCACCACACCCACCAGGGCGATCGAGCCATGGTACCAGTCGATGGCGCCGGACAGCGCAAAGCGCACCAGGCTGATCAGCGAGATCACGGCCGAGACCCAGAGCTTCAGGCCGTTCATGGCGTGGATATCGGTCATCCCCGCCAGCGCCAGGAAGGCCAGCAGCAGCACCCCGAGGCCGGCATTGAAGAACCCGCCATAGACCGCGATCGCCGCCAGCAGCACCCAGAGCAGGGCGGCGAACACCACGCCGTGGCCGCCCAGCCCGCGCACGATGGCATTGATCTTGCCGCCAAAGGCAAAGAGCAGCACCGCGAACAGCATCAGCCACGGCACAACCACCGAAAACTGCGTGTTCGACACATGCAGCAGCAGCTCGGCGCCAAGATAGCCGAAGATCAGCGACACAATGGTGTAGGGCACCAGCTTGTCGCGGTGTCGCTTGATGTCGCTCCAGAACCCAAAGGCCCCGCTCATATAGCCGGGCAGGCTCGCATAGGTGTTCGACGCATTGGCGATCACCGGCGGAATACCGGCCGCCAACAGGGCAGGGAACAGCACAAACGACCCGCCACCGGCGAGCGTGTTGATCGTGCCGGCGATGAGGCCGGCACACAGCAATAGTAGTTCGGTCAATCTCTGAGTCTCGCAAACCCGGCGCCAACCTAGTGGTCAAACCACTTTTGCGCCAACGCTTTTGCGTGATCCCTTCATCAGTGTTTGTCATCGGGCAGTCGCCTAGGCAGTCAACTTGACTTTCCTCGGCCAACACCTCATCTACCGGCATGGCTGCTGGCGCCTGCCGCTCGCCGGGGAAACCCGACGGTGAAGTCCAGTTTTGAGACGTGCTGATGATCGCTCGATGAACCGAGGCGGTGCATGGCAAGGCGAGCACCCATGAGAAACCCGGCCTCCGTTTGAAACGAGGATCGCCATGTCTTTCTCTCTCGATACCCCCAGCGCCGCCAGTCTCAAGGCCGAGGCCAAGATCTTGCGCGAGGAGCGCATCGCTGGTGGCACCCCGACCACCCACAGCGCCGCGCTCGAAGAAGTGGCGCGCCGCCACGGCTACCGCGACTGGAATACCGCCGTTGCCGCGCTGCCCGAGCGCTTCGTCACGCCGGTGCAGGTCGGCCAGCGCGTCAAGGGCACCTATATGGGCAAGCCCTTCGTCGGGCTCGTCATCGGCATGCAGCTCACACCGCCGCATTTCCAGGTGACGGTGAAGTTCGATCAGCCGGTGAATGTGAGCAAGTTCGAGTCGATGGTGCACAACCGCCAGCGCGTCACCACAACTGTCGATGTCCGCGGCGTCTCCGTCTCCTTCACCAGCGATGGCGAACCTCACATGCGGCTGCAAAGGCTTTAGGCATCTCGGCAAGCGGCGGGTGCACATCCGCCGCTGTCACCGCCGCGTGCGCGGGTTGCCTTTCATCGTCATCTGCCGATATATGGTCGTCACCCCCGCAGCAGTACGGACCATGCAATGACCACCCAGACCAAGCCCATCGAGCTCTACTATCTCGGCACTCCGAACGGCCGGAAGATCACCATCATGCTCGAAGAGCTCGGCGTCCCGTACAACTTGCACTGGGTCGATATCGGCAAGGGCGACCAGTTCAAGCCCGAGTTCCTTGCCATCTCGCCCAACAACAAGATCCCGGCCATCGTCGATCCCGAGGGTCCGAACGGCAAGCCGATCTCGATCTTCGAGTCGGGCGCCATCCTCAAATATCTCGCCATCAAGTTCGGCCAGTTCTATCCGTCCGACGCCTACGATCAGGTCAAGGTCGACGAGTGGCTGTTCTGGCAGGTCGGTGGCTTCGGTCCCATGCTCGGTCAGAACAATCACTTCTCGGTCTACGCCCCCGAAAAGATCCCCTACGCCATCAAGCGCTATAAGGATGAGACGCATCGCCTCTTCCGCGTCCTCGATGGCCAGCTCGGCCGCATGTTCGCCGCCGGCAAGGAATACGTCGCCGGTGATTATTCCATCGCCGACATCGCCATCTACGATTGGTCGACCAGCTACCTGCGCTACGAGATCGATCCCAACGAGTTCAAGCATTTCGACGTCTGGCAGCAGCGCATGGCCGCCCGTCCGGCTGTGATCAAGGCCAAGGCCATCCAGCGCCCCGAGCCGCAAACGGATCTCGCCACCGACAAGGAAGCCCAGAAGATCCTCTTCAACCAGCGCTGAGCTTTTCCAGGAAAAACAAAGGCCCGGATCATCCCGGGCCTTCTTCGTTACCGCCTGGCCGCTGCTATTGCGTGGCCGTATCCGCGCCCTCTTCAGGGATCACCCGCGTCCACACCTGCTCCTGGCACAGCACATAGAGCGCGCAGCCCTTGAGCACGATGCTGTCCGCATCCTTGACGCTGATTTCGCCCGAATAGGTGTTGCCGTCCTGCGGGTTGTAGATGTCGCCGGTGAAATGCCACGGATTGTTCGTGGCCTTGAGGGTGAGGATCTGCAGCCCCAGCATTGGCCGGTCCCGCATCGCGGGATCCTTGTTCATCACATCGGTGATGGCATTGACGTCGATCGCCGACGGATCGACGCCATACTGCTCGACATGCGCCTTGGTGATCACGATTTTGCTCAGAGTGCCGCACAGCACGTCCGGCTGGCACTCTTCGATCGTCATCTCTGCCTGGTCTGGCGTCAGCCAGGTGCCTTCAACCAGCGCATCCGCAGATGCACCCGTCGAGGCGAGCAGGCTGGCTGCCAAAGTCGCCGCTATGGCAAGTCTGGAAGAAATCATGGACCACTCTCCGCGTAAGCTGTCCAATCGGTTACGGCGTTAACCTTCGCTCCATTCGCGCCGAAAATCCATCCGCAGAATCGCTGCTCACCCGAAATGTTTCCGGGCGGTTTTTCAGCGTTTGGACCGTCGCCAGCCTGCGCTGCGCGCCTCCGCCTCCGAACAGAAATAGCGCTCCCCATATTCAGGGCTGATCTTGGTCTGGCCGTAATAGTACTGGCCGGGCACGTGGTAGATGCGCTCGCCGCTGTCGATACTGATGTTTCCCTTGATGTTGCAGTCACCGATCGGAGAGCCGATGGCAGCTGCAACTGACGGCGCGGCGGGATTACTGAGCGCATAAACCCCGGCAAAGCCGAGTGCCGCCGCACCTGCTATGGCAATTGCTGGAACGCCTTGTCTTCCCCGCATCTCCGACCCTCTCTCGCAGACCACGTAGGAAAGCGAGGGTCAGCGTCAGATGTTGAGAAAACTTCGCGGCGGTTCATCCATTTGAAGCAATCCGGCCCGGGACAGTGCGTCGCGATCACGCAATCGGGAACCACGCTTAACGCGATCTTAATTTCGATCCGCAGAATCGACAGAAATCTCGGGCAGTCCGCGTGCCTGCCCGAACGCCGTGTTCTTGGCGTCCTGTTCAGTCAGTCCTGAGGCTTAGCTATGTCCCGCGTTCTCAAGCCATCGTCGCAACTGCTCTCCCGCCGGGCCTTCACATTCGGCGCTGCCGCGCTCGCCGGCTCTGCGATCATCTCGCCGGCCTTTGCCAGGGTCGATGATTTCGTCGACGGCGTCTGGAAGAAGGCTAAAGCCCGCGGCGTCTCCAGAAAAGTCTTCGACGTGGCCATGGGTGGGTTCGAGCCGCTGCCGAAGGTCATTGAACTCAGCCGCAAGCAGCCTGAATTCGTCACCACTGCCGCCGATTACGTCGGCAAGCGCGTCACCGACAAGCAGACGGGGAACGGGCAGGGGATGCGGCAGGAGTGGAAGCAGACCCTCGCTGCCGTCGCCGACCGCTATGGTGTGCAGCCCGAGATCATGCTCGCCATCTGGGGCATCGAGACCAATTACGGCGGCTATATGGGTGGCACCAACACCACCCACGCTCTCGCAACGCTGACCTATTCGGGCTATCGCGCCGACTATTTCGGCAAGGAACTGATCACCGCGCTCGAAATCCTCGAAGGCGGCCATGTCCGCGCCAAGGACATGACCGGCTCCTGGGCCGGCGCCATGGGCCATCCGCAGTTCATGCCCTCGAGCTTCATGCAATATGCGGTCGACTGGAAGGGCGATGGCCACAGGGACATCTGGGGCTCGGTGCCCGACGCGCTCGCCTCCATCGGCAACTACATGAAGTCCTTCGGCTGGCGCGCGGGCGAAACCTGGGGCTACGAAGTCAAGCTGCCGCGCGACTTCAACTACGACAACGTCTGGTCAGGGGTTACAGCTTCGCTGGCCGACTGGGCCGGCGTCGGAGTCGCCCGCGCCTCCGGCAAGGCCTTCCCGCGACCCTCCGACACCGCACGTCTCTACATGCCTATGGGGGGCAACGGCCCGGTTTTTGCCGTGCTGCCGAACTTCGACGTCATCAAGCGCTACAACAATTCCGACAGCTATGCGCTCGCCGTCGGTCACCTGGCCGATCGTATCATCGGCGCCAAGGGCTTTGCCGCGACCTGGCCGCAGGACACCGCGCTCAACAAGGACGACCGCAAGCAGCTCCAGTCCATGCTGCTTCGCAAGGGCTACGATATCGGCTCGCCCGATGGCGTCATCGGGCCCAAGACCCGCGCCGCGGTGCGCGACTTCCAGTCCCGCGTCGGCCTGCTGCCGGATGGTCACGTCTCCGGCAACCTGCTGCGCGCCCTGGGCTAGACCCCGGCGTTCACAACGGCCTGCGCGAGCGAACTCGGCGATACGGCCCCACCGGCCCCGCCTCTAGCGCGAAGTTCTCGCCCCACAAGATGGTGATCGAGTCAGGCGCCCGAAGCGCTTAATGCGCTGTCTTCGGCTTCAGCCTGATCTAGGCAGCGGTTAGGTCGAGGACGACCGTCTTGTCCATTGCCGCTTCGGCATAGGCTCCGCCGAGCCGATCGGACCACCGAAGAGCCCGACCCGCGGCGCACTTGGCAATCATCGAGGCTCTTCTTGCCGGTCGGCCGGCGCCTGCCGTTCTCGCCTTCGGCCACTCGTCTGAGCTCGTGGCGAAGTCAACCCAGTACGCTTCGCCGACGACTTTGAATCAGTCGCTACGCTTGTCCTGCTGCCAGAGGTGTACGCGGGCGATGACGATGTCCTTAGGTTTGGTTGGCCCCTTCAAGGCTTCGCCATAGATGATCTCGGCGGCTCGGGTGCCGGCGATAGTCCCCCGCAAGGCTGGGCCATCATGCTTAGCCGTCGCGGCTGAATACGATCGACATGCGGCGCTTCGACTGGTCTCCGGCGTTCTTCCCGAACACCAGCGGCATGATCTGCTTGCGGAAGGGTCGAGGCCAAAGGACGACTACCGTCGCGTTGCCGACCGGGCTCGCTGCAGGCACGACCTATATTGCGATCTCGGCCGGCCTCGCGAGTGACAACTTCCGTATCTCGGTTGCAGTTGGTGGCGCGGCCATCACTCCCACCGGCAACACCATCCGAACGCACGAACACCAAGGCTTGGAAAAGGGTGCTCACCGGTATCAACGAAGCGCCCGAGATCCGGGAGTGGGGGCAAAAAATCGTCCGCTTTGCCGGCTGATCGATAAAAATGTACGTATTACCATTAACGCTTAGGGATGAGACTTAATCTTACCGCTTAATTATAGCGGGGAAATGCTTTTGCACGTTTGAAATCAACATCCTAACGATTGCGACCAGTTGCGAGCGTAACAATTCGTTAGGAATGATTTACATGCGTGCATCTCGGTCTAAATTCTCTGGGAAGCGTCTTGTTACTATTGCGATTGCGTCAGTCGCGATGTGCGCTTCTCTCGTCCCGGCCTATGCCGCCCCCGCCTGGAACTTTGCTAACGCCCAGTCGTCCGCGTACTACGGCAACAAGTACGGTGTTCCTGACTGGAGCATGACCCGTGCCGAGTTCGGCAACAGCGATTTTGCCGCTTTGTTTCACTTGGGTTTTGAAGCCCTCTACGAGGTCAAGCACGGCTTTGCGATCCACTATAGCCCGGCGACCAACGAGGTGAAGATTTGGCGCCTAGAGGGCACTAACTCTGGGGTCCAGGCACCAAAGCAGCGCACTGGCGAGGCGGCCTACTTCGACTGCGGCTTCCCGATGACCTATGGGTCAATCGAGGTCGTCGGCGGGGTGCCGACCTGCATCCCTGGCGACAGCATTGGGTCCGCGTCCACGTCGGTCTATTCTGTGCTCGACAAGGTGATACCTGCAAAGGCCCGCGAGTGTACCTTTACTGGCATTCACACTCACTCCTGCTGAGCCCGTAAGCTCCAGCGCGGTAGTCTACCCCGTACGCAACTGGGAAGCCCGACCTGCATTGTGCGCAGGTCGGGCT
>JAEZKB010000036.1 GCA_023415605.1 Pseudomonadota bacterium | reverse complement strand
GCCTTCTATAGACGGGCAGCAGGGGCGCGTGGCAAGGGCTTCACAGGAACATCCATCGTCGAATTTCGATGGACAAGTTTGACCATTTGGTCAAAATATACACTCGGGTTGCGATTTCGTCGGAGGGATGACGTGCGATTTGGCTACAAGGCATCGGCCGAGCAGTTTGCGCCCAGTCAACTCATGGATTTCGCTGCTGAGGCCGAGCAGGCCGGGTTCGAGTCCGTCTGGGTCTCGGACCATTTCCAGCCCTGGAAGCATACCGACGGCCACGCGCCGTTCGCGCCCGCCTGGATGGCCGCGGTGCTGGCGCGGACCGAAAAGATCACGCTTGGCACCTCGGTGCTGACCCCGACCTTCCGCCTGCATCCATCAGTGGTGGCGCACACCTTCGGCACCCTTGGCGCCATGTTCCCGGGCCGCGTCATCCTGGGGGTTGGTACCGGCGAGTCCCTTAACGAAGTACCGCCGACCGGCATCGTCTGGCCGGAACTCAAGGAGCGCTCAGCCCGCCTGCGCGAGGCCATCAAACTGATCCGCCAGCTCTGGACCGAGGATCGGGTGAGTTTCGAGGGCGAGTACTACAAGACCGTCAACGCCACCATTTACGACAAGCCAAAAACGCCGGTGCCGATCTATGTCGCGGCGGCCGGGCCGCTCAACGCCAAATATGCCGGCCGCGCCGGTGACGGCTTCATCTGTACCTCAGGCAAGGGCGCCGAGCTCTATGTCGACGAGCTGCTGCCGAATGTGAAGCTCGGCCGCGAGGAGTCCGATCGCAAGGACCAGCCGTTCGAGCGCATGATCGAGGTAAAGGTGTCGTTCGACACTGACCCCGATCGGGCTCTGAATGACACCCGCAACTGGGCGGCCCTGTCGCTGTCGGCCGAGGAAAAGCATTCGGTGCAGGACCCGGCCGAGATGGAACGGCTAGCCGAAGCGCTGCCCATCGAGCGCGTCGCCAAGCGCTGGATCGTCTCCTCCGATCCCGACGAGCATGTCGCCGCGATCAAGACCTATATCGACTATGGCTTCAATCACCTGGTGTTTCACGCGCCGGGTACCGACCAGAGCCGTTTCCTCAAACTCTATGCCGAGCACATCCTGCCGCGGCTGCGGAAGCTCACATGAGCATCGCCGGCTTCTCTGCGTGGACGGTGCCCGGTATCCCGGAAATCCAGTCCGGCGATGACCTCGTCGTATTGATCGCCGATGCTGTTGCTGCGCAGGCGGCGGACGACCCAGGCAAGGCGCTGGCGGCCGGCGATATTCTCGTCATCGCCAGCAAGATCGTCGCCAAGGCCGAAGGCATGCTGGTGCCGGCCACCGACCGCGAGAAAGTGATCACCGAGGACACCGTGCGCGTCGTCGCCGAGCGGGTGCACCCCGGCGGCGTCACCCGCATCGTCGAGACCCGGCAAGGCTTGATCATGGCCGCCGCCGGCATCGACATGTCCAACGTGCCCGATGGTTATGCCCTGCGCCTGCCGGAGGACCCGGATCGGTCTGCGCTCGGCATTTGCACCCGCTTGCGCCAGCGGCTGGGCTTCGATCTCGGCGTCATCGTTACCGATACGCTCGGCCGGCCCTGGCGCGTCGGCCAGACCGATGTTGCCATCGGCGCAGCAGGGCTGCAGCTGACCGAGGATTTGCGTGGCGGCGTCGATGCCAACGGCCGGCCACTGCACGCGACGATCGCGGTTGTCGCCGACGAGATCGCCGGGGCAGCGGACCTTATCAAAGGCAAGGCCAACGGCCTGCCGGTCGCGGTGGTGCGCGGTCTCGGTCACCTTATCCGCGGCCTCGATGCGCCGGGCGCCCGCTCGCTGGTGCGCTCGCTCGAGGAAGACATGTTCCGCTTCGGCTCGGCCGAAGCCTATCGCCTTGGCTACGAGGCCGCGCGCGCCGAACTCGGTCGCGCCCCCGCGCCATCGGAGCCTGTCAAACAGAGGAGTTGATCATGCGTCAGATCGCTGCTTTCGCCGTCATGCTGGGTTTGCTGGTACCAGCCCCGGCTTTCGCAACCGACTATCCGTTGACCGTGCAGAACTGCGGTCTCGCCGTGACCTTCGACAAGGCCCCAGAGCGCGTCGTTGCCATCAAGTCGACCGCCACCGAACTGCTGCTGTCGCTGGGGCTGGGGGAGAAGATCGTCGGCGTCGGCTTCCAGGACGGCCCGTTGCCCGACAACCTTGCCGCGGCCGGCGCAGAGTTCACCGTGCTCGCCGACAAGCTGCCGTCGCAGGAGGTGGTGCTCGGCACCGAACCCGATTTCGTCTATGGCGGCTGGGAGAGCAATTTCGCCGCCGATGGTGCGGGCGAACGGCCGACCCTGCAGCAGCTTGGCGTTGCCGGCTATGTCGCGCCCGCCGCATGCCGCTCGATCAAGCCGCCGAAGCTGACCTTCGACGCGGTCTTCGCCGAGATCGCCGAAATGGGCGCCATCTTCGATGTGGAGGAGAGGGCCGCGGAGTTGGTGGAGACACAGAAGGCACAACTCGCCTCTGCGACCCCCGATACGCGCGGCCTCACTGCGGTCTGGTATTCCTCCGGCACGAAGGCGCCCTATGTCGGCGCCGCCAGCAACGCTCCCGGCATGATCATGGATGCTCTGGGCTTGAAGAATATCTTCGGCGATGTCGATGACGGTTGGATCTCCGCGAGTTGGGAGGCCGTCGTGGACGCTAACCCGGACGTCATCATCCTCGTCGACTCCGCCTGGAACTCGGCGGCGCAGAAGAAGAAGCTGCTGGCCGAGAACCCGATCACCAGCAAGCTCGACGCGGTGATCAACCAGCGCTACCTCGTGATCCCGTTCCCGGCCTCCGAGGCCGGTGTGCGCAACGTACCGGCCGTCCTCGATCTCGCCGCGCAACTGACGGCGCTGAACCTGCCCGCCAAGTGATGCACCAGCGCCCGGCCTATGCGGCGGCCTATGCCGGGCTCTGGGTGCTTCTATTCGCCAGCGCCACGTTCGCCGTCACCTTCGGACCGGCCGACATTTCGGCTTCCGATGTCTGGCTGACGCTGGCCTATCACTTCGGCCTGAGCGGCGAGCCGCCACTTTCGCGCTTACGCGATGCGATCGTCTGGGACCTGCGCCTGCCGCGCGTCCTCGCCGCCCTCGGCGTCGGCGCAGGCCTCGCGCTGGCCGGTACGGTGATGCAGGTGATGACCCGCAACCCGCTCGCCGATCCCTATCTGCTAGGCCTGTCCTCGGGGGCCGCACTGGGCGCCGTGATCTTCCTGCTCGCGGGCGCCGCCCTGCTGATGCCCGTCGGCGCCTTTCTCGGCAGCCTCGGTGCCTTGGCGCTGGCGCTGCTGATCGCCAGATTGCTCGGCGGCGCGACGCCGTCACGCGCCATCCTTGCCGGCATCTGCATCGCGGCGCTGGCCTCTGCCGGGACCTCGCTGCTCATCTTCTGGTCGGCCACCGGCGACAGCTACCGTGAAATCCTGAGCTGGCTGATGGGTTCGCTCTCCGGCACCACCTGGAGCGATGCCGGGCTCGTGGCGCTCGGCCTCATGCTTTGCGGCCCGGTGATCCTCTTTTCCGGCCGCGGTCTCGACGCTTTCGCCTTCGGAGACGCTTCGGCCGCCAGCCTCGGCATCGACATCGTCCGCCTACGTTGGACCTTGCTGGCGGCGACGGCGCTGCTGACCGGCGTGATGGTCGCCATCGGTGGCGCCATCGGCTTTGTTGGCCTTGTCGTGCCGCATGCGGTTCGCCTTGCTGTCGGCTCGCGCCACCGCGTGCTGCTGCCGATGTCTATGCTGGTCGGCGCCATCTTCATGCTCTGGACCGATACCGTCGCGCGCAGCCTCTTCGATCCGCGCGAATTGCCGGTCGGCATCGTTACTGCGCTGGTCGGCGCCCCGGCCTTTCTGCTCATCCTGCTGCGCTATCGGCGGATCACATGAGTGGCCTGATGGTGCGTGATGCCGAGGTGAGGGCAGGGGGGCGCGCGATCGTCTCCGCCGCCGGCTTCACTGCGCCGGCAGGCACCATGACGGCGCTGCTCGGCCCCAATGGCGCCGGCAAGTCTACCCTGCTCGGCGCGCTGATCGGCCTGCGCAAACTGGAGGCTGGCACAGTCACGTTCGGCGGCATCGACCTACCAGCCATGCGCTCCGCCGAGCGGGCCAAGATCTGCGCGTTCGTGGAGCAGCAGGCCGCGACACCTGAACGGCTCACTGTGCGCGATGTCGTTGCCCTCGGCCGCGTTCCGTTCCAATCGACGTGGCAATCGGGCCCCAGTGCCCAAGACGACGCCATCGTCGATGATGCCATCGGTGCGCTCAACCTCGCTAGCTTCACGAACCGCCTCTACGACACGCTCTCCGGCGGCGAGCAGCAGCGCGCGCAGCTCGCCCGGGCACTCGCCCAGCAGCCGAGACTCTTGCTGCTCGATGAGCCGACCAGCCACCTCGACATCGAGGCACAGTTGACCACGCTCGACCTGCTGCGCCGCCGGTCGCGCCAGGGTTGCACCGTGGTCGTGGCCCTGCATGACCTCAACCTCGCCGCCCGCTACTGCGACCATCTTGTGGTGATGAAATCCGGGACGGTCATCGCAGAGGGTCCGCCGGCCGATGTGCTGACGCCCGAGCTGTTGCTCGATGTCTATGGTGTCCACGCCAGCATCGTCCGCCTGCCGGGCAACCCTCTGCCGCTGGTGGTGTACGATCGCGCTCGCGACGTGGCGCCAACGCCGGATTCCTGTTGACAAATACGCTGCTGCAGCCAGAATTTGACCAGACGATCAAATTTTGACGCGAGGGAGCACGCGGCCATGGAATTCGGGATTACCTTCAAGGGGTTCATCGAGGCCGACCGGGCTCGCTACCTGGTGCGCGCTGCCGAGTTCGCCGGCTTTTCCTATTGCTGGTTCTATGACAGCCACATCCTCTGGCGCGATTGCTACGCGGCCATTGCCATGTGCATGGAACACACCCGGGAGATGCGCTTCGGCCCGCTGGTGACTAACCCGGATGTTCGCGACTGGTCCGTCGCAGCCTCGATCTTCGGCTCGCTCTCCAAGCAGTCCGGCGGCCGTTTCGACCTCGCCGTCGGCCGCGGCGACTCGTCGATGCGCGTGATGGGCAAGAAGCCCGCCACTCTCGCGCGCGTGGCCGAATTCATCGCCAAGACCAAGGCGATGGTCCGCGGGGAAGAGGTGACCTACGGCGAAATCCCGGTGCCGGCGAAATTCCCCTGGGCCGTCGGCTACGACATGCCGAGCTGGATCGCTGCCTATGGCCCGCTGGCTCTGAAAACGGCCGGCGAGCATGCCGACGGCGTCGTGCTGCAGATCGCCGATCCGGGCCTCTGCAAATGGTTCACCGACCAGTGCATCGACGCCGGCAAAGCTGCCGGCAAGGACATGTCGAAGTTCCGCTCAATGGCCGCCGCACCCGCTTATTTCGGTGACAAGAAGCGCGCCATCGAAGCCACCAAGTGGTTCCCCGCCATGGTCGGCAACCACGTCGCGGACATCGTCGAAAAGTACGGTTCGGACTCTGGCAAGGTCCCGGCGAGCCTCACCAGCTATATCGAGAAGCGTCGCGGCTACGACTATTCCAAGCACGGCCAGGCCGATAACCCGTTCCTCGATTTCATCACTGACGACGTGGTGGAGAGCTTCTGTGTGCTCGGCGAACCCGACGACCACATCAAGAAAGTGCGCGACCTCGAAGCCGCTGGCGTCACCCAGTTCAACATCTATCTCGACTCAGGCGACGAGGAAGAGATCATCGCCAACTACGGCCGCCACGTGATCCCGGCCTTCCGCTGAGCAAACAAGGTCGCGAGAACGAACTCGTGCCCATTATTTGTGCGGATCGGTGATCCTGCCGCCTTTTTCGTCGCAACCGCGAACTCGTCATGCCCAAATGCCCCGGAATCCGGGCCCTTTCCTTTGGCACGGTGTTTGCAACGTCCCCATCGAGTTAGGGGCTAGGGTTCCGGCGCTGCACGGTGCGACTGGTCCGAGAGCCTCGACCGGCCCGGGAGACATCCGGCCGGGACACGGCGGGACAAAATCCCGGGAGACCTCGTAGGCCAAGGGATTGGCGGCGCGTGGTCTTGCCAATCCCCACAACAGGGGACTGGACATGCACTTCGTCAACAAACTGGTTTCGACACTGGCCCTCGCCGCACTGCTCGCCGGCAGCGCGACCTTCGCAGAGGCGCAGGAAAAGAAGGACTTCAAGGTCGCCTGGTCGATCTATGTCGGCTGGATGCCCTGGGGCTATGCGGCCGACACCGGCATCGTCAAGAAATGGGCCGACAAATACGGCCTCACCATCGAGGTCACCCAGTTCAACGACTATGTCGAGTCCATCAACCAGTACACCGCCGGGGCCTATGACGCGGTGACGCTCACCAACATGGATGGCCTCTCGATCCCGGCCGCTGGCGGCGTCGACACCACAGCCGTGATCATCGGCGATTTCTCCGCCGGCAACGATGCGGTGATCCTCAAGGACAAGACCACTCTCGCCGACATCAAGGGCCAGCCGGTCAACCTCGTCGAGTTTTCGGTGAGCCACTATCTCCTCGCCCGCGGGCTGGACTCGGTCGGCCTCACCGAACGCGACGTCAACGTCGTGAACACTTCCGACCCCGACATGGTCGGCGCCTTCCAGACCCCGGAAGTGACCGCCATGGTGACCTGGAACCCGATGGTCTCGGAGATCGTGGCGCTGCCGGGCGCTACGAAAGTCTTCGACTCTGCCCAGATTCCGGGCGAGATCATCGACATGATGGTGGCCAACACCGAGGTGCTGGCCGCCAATCCGGATTTCGGCAAGGCGCTGGCCGGCATTTGGTACGACACCATGGCGGTGATGACCGCCGACACACCCGAAGGCGCCGCCGCGCGGGCAGCCATGGGTGCCGCCTCCGGCACCGACCAAGCCGGGTTCGAGTCGCAACTCGCGGCGACCAAGCTTTTTGCGACCCCGGCGGAAGCCGTTGCCTTCACCTCCAGCCCGGACCTGAAGACGACCATGGATAAGGTCCGCACCTTCCTCTTCGACAAGGGCCTGCTCGGCTCCGGCGCGCCGTCGGCCGATGTCATCGGCATCGAGCTGCCATCGGGTGAAGTCCTTGGCGACGCCGCCAACACCAAGCTGCGCTTTACCGCCACCTACATGCAGGCTGCTGCGGAAGGTGCGCTCTAGCCGAATGACACCGTCTCCCACCTCTGCCGTGATGGGAGAGGTGGGAGACGGTCATCAGCAGAGCACAACGCCGGAGTCATCATGCGCCTCATCAATCTCCGCCCAAGCCGCACGACGCAGTTGCTCCTCGCCCTGCTGCCCTTTGCGCTGCTGTTTGTTGCCTACGGCGTCGGCTCGGCGGCGCGGCTGGCGGAGAACCCCAGCGACAAGCTGCTTCCGGCGCTCACCAGCATTGCTGACGCGATCAATCGTCTGGCCTTCGTCGCCGATCCGCGCACCGGCGAATTCATCCTCTGGTCAGACACGCTGGCGAGCCTCTCGCGCCTCTTTTCAGCCCTCGGCATCTCGACGGCGATCGCGCTGGTCGTCGGCATGATCGTTGGCATGTTCCCCTACGTGCGAGCGCTCCTGGCGCCGTTCCTTGCCGCGGTCTCCATGGTGCCGCCGCTGGCGCTGCTGCCCATCCTCTTCATCGTCATGGGCCTGGGCGAGACGTCGAAGATCACCCTTATCGTCATCGGCGTCGCCCCGATCATGATTCGCGATTTGGCCCTCAAGGTGCTGGAGATGCCGCGCGAGATGATCGTCAAGGCCGAGACGTTGGGGGCCACCTCCTGGCAGATCGCGCTCCGCGTCGTGCTCCCGCAGGTATTGCCGCGGCTGATCACCTGTCTCCGACTGCAGCTCGGCCCCGCCTGGCTCTTCCTCATCGCCGCCGAGGCCATCTCGGCCGACTCCGGCCTCGGCTACCGCATCTTCCTCGTCCGCCGCTACCTCTCAATGGATGTGATCTTCCCTTACGTGATCTGGATCACGCTCCTGGCGGTCGTCACCAACGTCCTGCTCGATTGGCTCTCGGCCAAGGTTTTCCCGTGGTCCGTGTTGGGGAAGCCGTCATGATCCGGGTCGAGAATGTCTGGAAGGAATACGGCGATCAGATCGTCCTCGAGCGCATATCGCTCGATATCGCCGAGCGTGCATTTGTGGCGCTCGTCGGTCCCTCCGGCTGCGGCAAGACTACCTTCCTGAAACTGCTTCTCGGCGAGGAACAACCGACCCAGGGAACCATCATCCTTGACGGCAGGCCGCTGTCGCCAGAGCCGGGACCAGATCGCGGCGTGGTGTTCCAACGCTATTCCGTGTTTCCCCATCTGACCGTGCTCGGCAATGTCATGCTCGGCAAGGAGTTCGAAGCCTCCCGTCTACGCGCTAGACTGTTCGGTCCAGCCCGACGGGCCGCCGTCGACATGGCTCGGGCCCTCATCGCCGAGGTCGGCCTGGCGGGATCCGAAGATAAATATCCGGCCCAGCTCTCCGGCGGCATGCAGCAGCGGCTGGCGCTGGCGCAGGCCCTTATCACGCGCCCCCGCGTGCTGCTCCTCGATGAGCCCTTCGGCGCCCTCGACCCCGGCATCCGCGCCGACATCCACGTACTGATGAAGCGGCTCTGGAACGAGACTGATTTGACTGTCGTCATGGTCACCCACGACATGCGCGAGGCCTTCACGCTCGGCACCCGCATCATCGCCTTCGAGCGCCCTCGCAATGCGCCCGCCGACCGTGAGCGCTACGGCGCCTCGCTCGGCAACGACATCACTGTGTGGCCGCCGCGTGTTGCGGGCGGTTTCGACCCGGACGCACCCCAGGACATCGCAGCTGACCGCCCTGATCGGGACGACCCGATCGCTCCACGGGGCCCAGACCGGGACGACCCGGTCCTCATCCCGCAAGGAGCCCTGTCATGAGCCGTACCCCCGAGCAGATCGCCGCCGACCGCGCCCGCTACGAGGAGCATCAGCGCAAGGGCCTCGAGTTCGCCCCCCGCGCGCTGCCCGACCCCAGCCCGTTGCCGCCCGCGCCGATCGAGGCACCGTTGCACGTCGAGACCATCCCCGGCGGCTGGTACTGGTGGACCGAACTGAAGCGGGGAGAGAGCCTCCGTATCCATCAGTCCGCCGGCTTCTCCTCAGTAGCCATGGTGTGCTGGAGCGCCCGCGACCCGAGCGAGCGCTTGAACCTCCCCGACACCGTCAAGGTGCAGTGGAACACCAAGGTGCAGAAGGGCAGGGTGCTGTTCTCCGACATGGGCCGGGTGCTGCTCTCGGTCACCGAGGATTCGACCGGCGGCGCCCACGATGTGCTGATGGGCGGCTCCACTGCCGCCTCCAACGCCGCGCGCTATCCCGGCGCGACCCGCAACACTCGCGACGACTTGGTGCTCGCCGCCGGCAAGCTGGGCCTCACCCGCCGCGACATTCCGATGGCGCTCAATCTCTTTGCTCCGGTTCGCGTCCAGCAGGACGGCACCATGACCTGGTGCGCCGACCTCCTCAACGGCGGCGGCGACTATGTCGATCTGCGCGCCGAGATGGATCTCTATCTCGCCCTCTCGAACTGTCCGCATCCGCTCGATCCGTCGCCGAGTTACACGCCAGCGCCGGTCAGCGTTACCCGCTATGTCGCGCCCGTGGCCGCCGACGACCTCTGCCGCACCGTCAGTGCCGAAGCCATTCGCGGCTTCGAAAACAACGCTCTTGCGGGGGTCTGACATGCGCACAGAAACCACCGCCACGCAGAACCACCGCATCCCTGCCGAGGCCCCGTGGTCCGGCTTTGTCCGCAAGGGGCAGGTGATCCGCATCGTCGACAGCGAAGGCCAGCAGGCCGTCGATACGATCTTCTACCGCGCCGATGACTTTGCCGAACGCTACTCCGCTCAGGACACGCTACGTGTACAGGGCTCGGCCTATGTCGGTGTGGGCACCAAGGTCGTCTCCAACGAGGGCAATGTCATGCTCACGGTGGTGGCCGATACATGCGGCCGGCACGACACCATGGCCGGCGCCTGCTCGTGCGAGAGCAACACCGTCCGCTTCGGCCACGAGACGCGCTACCTCCACGCCTGTCGCGACAACTTCCTGCTCGAAGTGTCCAGGCACGGCATGAGCAAGCGCGACATCGTCCCCAACATCAACTTCTTCATGAACGTGCCGATCGAGCCCTCGGGTGAAATGACCATCGTCGATGGCCTTTCCAACCCGGGCGACTATGTCGAGCTCGTCGCCGAGATGGACGTCCTCTGCGTCATCTCCAACTGCCCGCAGGTCAACAACCCCTGCAACGGCTTCAACCCGACCCCCGCCCAGGTCCTGATCTGGGAGGCAGGGGAATGAAGACGTTGGTGCGGGCCCTTGTCTCGATCCAGAACGTCGGAGCCCTCTGATGTTCAGCAAAGTCCTCATCGCCAACCGCGGCGAGATCGCGGTGCGGATCATTCGCACGCTCAAGCGCATGGGTATCCGCTCGGTCGCGGTCTATTCCGATGCGGACCGTTTCACCAAGGCCGTAGCCATGGCCGACGAGGCGGTGCGCCTCGGCCCGGCGCCCGCCGCGGACTCTTACCTCGACGTCGAAGCCGTCATCGCCGCTTGCAGGGACACCGGCGCGGAAGCCGTTCATCCAGGCTACGGCTTTCTCTCCGAAAACACCGCGTTTGCCCGCAGGCTCGAAGCCGAGGGCATCGTTTTCATCGGCCCCACGCCCGAGAACATCGAGGCTTTTGGTCTCAAGCACACGGCGCGGGAACTGGCGCTTGCCAATGGCGTGCCGCTCCTGCCGGGCAGCGGCCTTCTGTCCTCGGCCGACGAAGCGCTCGCCGCCGCGAAGGCGGTCGGCTATCCGGTCATGCTGAAATCGACGGCCGGCGGCGGCGGCATCGGCATGTCGCTCTGCGCCGACGCCGCGGAACTGGAAGCGGCCTTCGACAGCGTGCAGCGGACCGCTCGGGCCAGCTTCGGCGATGCCCGCGTCTATGTCGAACGCTTCGTCTCTGATGCCCGCCACATCGAGGTACAGCTGTTCGGCGATGGCAAGGGCAGGGTGATCGCTCTGGGCGAGCGCGATTGTTCGCTACAGCGCCGCAACCAGAAAGTGCTCGAGGAAACCCCGGCTCCCGGCCTCTCGGCCACGGTTCGCTACCGACTGCACGAAGCGGCCGTCAATCTCGGCAAGGCGGTCGGCTATCGCTCGGCCGGTACCGTCGAGTTCATCTATGATCCGGACCGGGAGGAGTTCTACTTCCTCGAGGTCAACACCCGCCTGCAGGTCGAGCATCCGGTCACCGAGGCGGTGTTCGGCATCGATCTGGTCGAATGGATGATCCGTCAGGCGGCCGGCGAGGACGTCATCCCCGACGCGCCGCTCGCCCCCAAGGGCGCCGCTATGGAAGTGCGTCTCTACGCTGAGATCCCGCATGCTAACTTCCAGCCCAGCGCCGGCCTCCTCACCGAGGTGAAGTTCGGCAATGCCCGCGTCGACACCTGGATCGAGACCGGCACCGAGGTCACCTCATTCTACGACCCGATGCTGGCCAAGATCATCGTCGCCGCGGACGATCGTCCCGGCGCCATTGCCATGCTGGGCGAGGCATTGAAGAAGACCTCGATCTTCGGCATCGAAACCAATCTCGACTATCTTCGCGCCATCGTCGCATCGGACCTGCTGGCCTCGGGCAGGGTGGCGACCACGGCGCTCCGCACCTTCCCCTTCGTGCCCGACGTCATTGAGGTGATCGCCCCCGGCGCGCAATCCAGCGTGCAGGAATTGCCGGGCCGGCTCGGCCTCTGGCATGTCGGCGTACCGCCCTCGGGTCCGATGGACGAAAATCACTTCCGCCACGCCAACCGGCTGGTCGGCAATGCCGACCAGACCACGGCCTTGGAGCTCACCGTTTCGGGCCCGACGCTCCGGTTCCACGCGCCGGTGACGATTGCCTTGGCCGGCGCCAGGATGCCGATGAAGCTCGATGGGCAGCCAGTGCCGCACGACACAGCCATCGAGGTCGCGGCCGGCCAGGTGCTCAACATCGGCACCGTCGACGGGCCGGGCCAGCGCGCCTATCTCGCCGTCCACGGCGGTATCGCCGCGCCGGTCGTCCTCGGCTCGCGTGCCACCTTTGGCCTTGGGCAGTTCGGAGGCCACGCCACCGGCGTGCTCAAGGCTGGTGAGGTGCTCCATCTCGCCCGCCAGCCGCAAGCGGCGCTGCCGCCCGAGGCGCCGGTTGAGCTCGCGCGTCACTGGACCGTCGAGGTCGTCTATGGCCCGCACGGCTCGCCCGATTTCTTCGCCGAAGCCGATATCGAGACGCTGTTCTCGACCGACTACGAAGTGCATTTCAACTCGGCCCGCACCGGCGTGCGTCTCATTGGTCCGGCGCCCGTCTGGGCCCGTAAGGATGGCGGTGAAGCCGGCCTCCACCCCTCCAACCTCCACGACAATCCCTATGCCATCGGCGCCATCGACTTCACCGGCGATATGCCGATCATTCTCGGCCCCGACGGTCCGAGCCTCGGCGGCTTCGTCTGCCCCGCCGTGCTCGCCCGCGACCAGCTCTGGAAGATGGGACAGTTCAAGCCCGGCGACACCATCCGCTTTGTCCCCGCGCCCCGTCCACGCGATAAGATCGCGGGACCGGCGGTGCATCGCTTCAAGGACGCCCAGTCGCCCATTGTCGGATCGTCGAATTCGGGACCCGTTCCCGTCGTCTATCGCCGTCAGGGAGACGAAAATCTCCTTGTCGAATATGGGGATATGACCCTCGATATCGCCCTGCGACTGCGCGTTCATCTGTTGATGGAATCCGTTCAGAAATCGAACATCGGACCCATAGACCTCACTCCGGGCATCCGCTCGCTGCAGATCCACTACGATAGCAGTGCCGTCACCCGCACCCGCCTCCTCGGGCTTCTCAACGAGATCGAGCAGTCGCTCCCCCGCGCCGAAGACGTTGTCGTCCCCAGCCGCATCGTGCACCTCCCCCTCTCCTGGAACGACCCGCAGGCGCAGCTGGCCATGCGCAAGTACCAGGAACTGGTGCGCCCCGATGCGCCCTGGTGCCCCGACAACATCGAATTCATTCGCCGCATCAACGGCCTGCCCGACATCGCCGCGGTGCAGCGGACGATCTTTGACGCCAACTACCTCGTCCTCGGCCTGGGCGACGTCTATCTCGGTGCTCCCGTCGCCACCCCGATGGATCCTCGCCACCGGCTGGTCACCACCAAATACAACCCCGCCCGCACCTGGACGCCCGAAAACGCCGTCGGCATCGGCGGCGCCTATATGTGCATCTACGGCATGGAAGGCCCGGGCGGCTACCAGCTCTTCGGTCGCACCATCCAGGTCTGGAACACCTGGCGGAAGACGGCTGAATTCGCCAAGGCGCCGTGGCTGCTCGACTTTTTCGATCAGATCCGGTTTTTCCCGGTGAGCCACGAGGAGCTTATAGAAGCCCGCGCCGCCTTCCCGCACGGCGCCTATCCGGTGACGATAGAGGAGACCAAGTTCTCCTACGCCGACTACGCCGCCGGCCTCGCCCGCGACGCTCAGTCCATTGCCGCCTTCAAGGCCACCCAGCAAGCCGCCTTCGACGCCGAACGCCAGCGCTGGAAGGACCAGGGTCTCGATAGCTTTGTCGCCGATCCCGGCG
>JAEZKB010000030.1 GCA_023415605.1 Pseudomonadota bacterium | reverse complement strand
CAGTAGGCGTAGAGCGCGTCCCGCCCGGCCACGCACAGGCGCGCCCGCAGACTGCCTGTGGGGTAGTAGATGCCCGCGTGGATGACCTCGGAGTTGCGCGAGCTGGTGCCGGTGCCGATGGCCTCCGTCGCCTCCAGAACCACCACCTCGCGTCCGGCCCGGGCCAGCCGCCGGGCCACCGCCAACCCGATCACCCCGGCCCCGGCCACCGCGCAATCCACCCGTTCCATCGTTTCTCTCCGGTCCTGCCAAAGGGCTGATCGCGCCGCCACGCCGATCGCGGCAGACAAAGCCGCAAAAGCGTCCGGTTGCGCAAGAGGGGTTGGAGAGGCGGCACACCGGCATCCCCGGACGGACCACTCCGCTTCAGGCCACCGCCCCGCAAGATTCGCCCGGATGGATGGACACTTCCCAGGAAAGACTACCCACCGGATTCACGACGCCATCGGAATTACTACTGGTCAATATAACCAATAACTCGCTTAGCGAGCAAAGCGCCAACGCCGTACTTTATTAACGTCTCAAATTTCTTCAGTTTATAACTCATTAGGCTTCATTGAAGAGTTTCTAACCATTTCTGAATTGAAGAGGGAGCTTTCAAGAACAATCCTCTTTTATTCAAAGGTGGCGGTCATGAGCACTCCGGATTACACGTCTCCTGTATCCGAGATCACCGCGAGCGGGCGTATTGAAATCGATTCATTGCTTTCCGGATACAAATGGGGAATCGGTGGGAAGGCCGGAGAAGAGACGTCCCTGACCTATTCTTTCGGTATCGCCGGCCTGTCGGCCTATCGGAACGGCTATCTCACGCCGGACCCGGGCAGCGTCTGGACCCTGTCCGGTACGGCCCAGGCGGCAATCCGCCAAGCCATCGGCACCTGGACGGCGGTGGCGAACATCACCTGCACCGAGGTTGCCGACGACACCCTGTCCTGCGGCGACATTCGCTTCGGGGGAAGCCGCGCGCCGGCAACCGCCTACACGGTCATGCCGGTGGTGGACCTGCCGGAAGCCGGCGACATCTGGTTCGGCACGAGCTTCGCCGACCCGTCCCTGTCCTGGATGCCCGGCACCTACACCTACCAGACCATCGTCCACGAGATCGGGCACGCCCTGGGCCTGAAGCATCCGCATGAGGCGTTCGGTGACTTTCCGACCGCCCCCACCAGCATCGACGCCCAGTTGTTCAGCACCATGAGCTACCGGTCCTACGTCGGGGCGCCCCCGGACATGGGCTACTGGCAGGACCGCTTCGCCACCACCCCCATGGTCAACGACATCGCGGCCGTTCAGTATCTGTACGGCGCCAACATGTCCACCAACGCCGGCGACACCGTCTATTCCTGGCAGCCGGGGCAGGCGATCTTCGAGACCATCTGGGACGGCGGCGGGACCGACACCGTCAGTTGGGCCAACCAGACGGCCGGCGCGCGGATCGATCTGCGCCCCGGCTCCTACAGCGACCTGGGGCCGGCCTGGATCTCGGGCTTTTTCCTGGAGCACAGGACGCTCGGCATCGCCTACGACTGCTGGATCGAGAATGCCATCGGCGGGGCGGGGAACGACGTCCTGAGCGGCAACAGCCTCGACAACGCCCTGTACGGCGGGGCCGGGGACGATCTTCTCATGGGGGAAACCGGGAACGACACGCTGGACGGCGGAGCCGGCAACGACACGGCGGTGTTCGGGCATCCATCCTCATTCTACAGCGTGCTGCACAGTGGCGTTGGCGAGGTGACGGTGATCGGCCCCGACGGCACGGACACCCTGCGCAGCATCGAGCAATTGTCCTTCGGCGACCTGTCTCTGGTTCTCAACCCGGACGCCACGCCCGGAACGCCGATGGGCGCCACCTTCGCGGTCACCAACACGGCGTCCGGCCGGCAGTTCCTCCAGGAAGGCTCGGCCTATTCGGGGCCGGTGCACACTCTGCAATGGCAATTGATCGGCTGCAGCGACAGCGAGGCCATCGCCGGCAGTTCCGGAAACGACTTCATCAACACCCTCGGCGGCATGGACGCGATCAACGCCGGCGCTGGAGACGACGTGCTGGATGGCGGCACGGGGTCGAATTTCCTGACCGGCGGCGCTGGGCAGGACATCTTTTTCCTCGATGGCCGCAGCGGCGATCCGGTCTGGTCGACGGTGACGGATCTGAAAGCAGGCGAATTGGTCACCGTCTGGGGCTGGCAGCCGGGCCATTCGACGCTGACCTGGGCGAACGGGAAAGGCGCCGGCGGATTCGAGGGGGCGACGGCCCACATCGACCTGAACGGGGACGGCCGGATCGACGCCAGCGTCACCCTGAGCGGCCACGCCGCCTCGTCGCTGTCGGTGATGCCCGGCGTCGTCGGAGACACCGGCTATCTGGGAATTTGGCTGTTCAGATAGGCAATCCCGCCGTACCGCGCGGCGGGATCACATCGCCATGGTGGTGAGGCTGGGCAGGCCCGTCTTCTCGTTGTAGGCCTCCAGAACCTCGTCGACCGGCCCGAAGCGCACGATGGTCCCGTGGTCGAGCCACAGGATCTTGTTGCACAGCCGGCGCAGAATGTTCTCCATATGCGATGCGACGACCATGATGCTGGCCCGGTTTACGAAACCCTCGGCCCGGCGTTGCGCCTTTTCCAGGAACTGCACGTCGCTGACGGCGATCCACTCGTCCATCAGCAAGATTTCCGGGTCCACCGCGGTCGCCGCAGCGAAGGCCAGGCGCAGCGTCATGCCGGAGGAATAGGTGCGAACCGGCAGGTCCAGGTAATCGCCCAGTTCGGTGAAGGCGGCGATGTCGTTCATCTTGCGCTCGATCTCGGCGGGGGAGATGCCGAAATAGGCGGCGCGCATGCGGATGTTGTCGTAGCCCGAGGCGTCCATGTCCATGCCGAGCCCCAGATCGAACAGCGGCGTCACCCGCCCTTCAACCCGGATGCGCCCGCCGGTCGGCTCGTAGACGCCGGCAAGCACCCGCAGGAGGGTCGTCTTGCCGGCGCCGTTGCCGCCGATCAGCCCCAGCCGGTCGCCATGCTCCAGCGTCAGAGTGAGGTTGTTCAGGGCGTTGACGGTGATCCGGTCGTGCGAGTCATAGCGCAGGGTTCCGCTCGTGGAGGAGCGCAGCAGGGTGTTCTTCAAAGACCGCGCGCCGCCCTGGTAGAGCACGAAATTGACCGAGCCGTTGTCGAGGCGAATGCTAGCCATGGGATTTACAACCAATAGGCGATGCGCTTGAGGAAGCGCGCGTAGCACAGGAAGGTCAGCGTCCAGCCGGCGGCCGCCACCAGGATCCCCACCACCCAGCTCGTCCAGTCCGGGGCCGAACCGAGCAGCGGCGCGCGGATGAGGTCCATGATGTGATAAAGCGGATTCAGGACGACCAAGCCTTGGCGTTCACCCATCAATTCCGGCTTCCACATCACCGGCGTGACGAAGAACAGGAGCTGGATGACGCTGGCGATGATCAGGGGCACGTCGCGGAATCGCGTGCAGATCATGCCGAGCAGCAGCATGATCCACAGCGCGTTCACCGCCAGCAGGCCGACCCCGAGGAAGGCCAGGAACGCCACGGCGCCCGGCCAGACTCCGAAGATGATCGCGACCACGGCGAAGATGACGATGTTGTGCGCGTAGATGATCAGGTTGCGCCAGAGGATGCGCAGAACGTGCACCGACATCGGAATGCGCACGTTTTTGATGAGCGGTTCCAGTTCAACGAAGCTCAGGCAGCCTTCGTTGAGGATGGCCGCGATCAGCGTCCAGGTGGCCAGGCTGACGGAGAGGAACGGCAGATAGCCCTGCAGATCCAGTTGGAACAGCGTGCCGTAGACCAATCCCAGGCTTCCCACCAGCACAGCCATGCTGAGCGTCAGCCAGAAGGGGCCGAGAACCGAGCGGCGATAGCGCTTGCGGATGTCATGCCAGCCCAGCATGCTCCACAACCTCCAGCGCTGGAATCCTTCCACCAGATCGTCACGGGCTCGCGCGACGTCGCTGCGATCGCCGGAATCGAAAACAACGGTCATGTCACCAAAGGCCCATCGGCGTTTTACGGTATCGGCGTTCATGGCATCGGGCGCAAAAAGGCGTGCAGCCGAAGAGGCGCACCGATCACCTTCCCGGTCGGCCGTCCGGCGGGACATTGCCAGTCTCCTCCCCGGTCTTCAACCGAAACTTCCGGCGGGCGGGCTTCGGAAGGAACCGTGATAACGGCGAGCAACGAACTTTGTGGAGGGGGCCTCAATAACGAGCGCGATATTTCGCTTGACCTGAAACGATTGCCCGCTTGAACCAAGCATCTGCTCGAATCTCGCGCCTTCCGAGACCACTGCTTTACAATGCCTATGAAGGAGGGTATGAGATTGACCGGGTTCCATCGGGTCTGCCGCCCGCCAACCTGATACACAAAATTCGGTCTAACCTCCCGTCCGAGGAGGAAGATCCCAGCTAAGACGATCAAGAGAAGGTGGATCGCTGTGGTGAAAGCCAGTTATGAGAAACTGACGCGGTGTCGCGTGAGCGGCAGCCAAAACTTGGTGTCGGTTCTGAATTTGGGGCATCAGGAACTGACGGGCGTTTTCCCGAAGAGCCGCGATCAGGAAATCACCAGCGGTCCTCTGGAATTGGTGTGGTGCCCGGACAGCGGTCTTCTACAGCTGGGACATTCGTTCAATGCCGGTGAGATGTACGGCGAGAACTATGGTTACCGCTCGGGCCTGAATCAGTCGATGGTCCGCCATCTGACCCAGAAGATCCGCCACCTGGAGCGGATGGCCGATCTGAAGCCCGGCGATGTCGTCCTCGACATCGGCAGCAACGACGCCACCTCGCTGAAGTCCTACACGACCTCCGGCCTGCGCCGGATCGGCATCGATCCCACCGGCGTCAAGTTCCGGCAGTTCTATCCGGACGACATCACGCTGGTGCCGGATTTCTACAGCGCCGCCAACTTCCGCTCGGTCGAAAGCCGGCAGGCGCGCATCGTCACCTCGATCGCCATGTTCTACGACCTGGACGATCCGATCTCCTTC
>JAEZKB010000354.1 GCA_023415605.1 Pseudomonadota bacterium | reverse complement strand
ACTATGCGCCGGCCCGCGCATCTCCGGCACTCTCTGCCGGTCAGCTAAGCAGAATCGCATCGCATTGTAGCGACTAGGCCCGTTGACTTCGTAAGTACACTTATTATATGTGCGCTTATGAAAAAAGACATGTTCAAGTCGCGAGCCCCTGTTGGCTATCTCATCCACGAAGTTGCACGCATGATGAAGCGGCGCTTCGAGGACGAGGCGCGGCTGCACGACATCACCCTGCCGCAGTGGCGGACGTTGAGTCAGATCGCCGTCAATGAGGGCGTCACCCAGACGCAGCTCGCCGCCAATGTGGATGTCGACCCCATGACAATGTCAGGCATTCTCAACCGGCTGGAAAAGCGCGGGTTGATCAATCGTTTTCCCGATCCGGCCGACAGCCGGGCCAAGCTCGCGCGGCTCACCGCCGAGGGCGAAGCCCTGTTCGAAACGGCCCGCGCTGTCGGGGTCGTCATGTATGAAGCCGCCCTCGAAGGCGTCAGCAAAGCCGACCAGGATGTCGTCATCGCTGTGCTCTCCAAGATGCGGGACAATTTGACTGGCCAGTCGGCCGAAAAGGAAACAGCCTAAGATGAACGCGCCCGTGAAGAAGCCCGCTGCCGGCGAAGCCACGCCGGTGAAAACCACCGTCGCCGAAGCAGCGGCCCCAACAGCCGCCAATGATGCCGTGGCCCCCAAGAAGAAGCGCTCGGGCCGGCGCTTGGCCGTCATGCTGTCGGTGCCGGCGGTGCTGGTCGCGGGTGGCGCCTATTTTCTCCTGACCGGCGGGCGCTATGTCGAAACCGACAACGCCTATGTGCATCAGCCGAAGGTGTCGGTGTCGTCCGACGTGGCCGGCCGCATCGTCTCGGTGGCGGTGCACAACAACCAGATCGTCAAGGCGGGCGACACGCTCTTTGCCATTGATCCGGAGCCATACCGCATCGCGCTCGACCAGGCCGAAGCGGCGCTGGCGACGGCGCGCGTCAATGTCGAACAGCTGCGCGTCGCCTATGGCACCGCCAAGGCCAAGCTCGAGAGCGCCCAGGCGACGCTCGACATCCGGCAGCGGGAGTTCGACCGCAAGCAGAACCTCGTGAGCCAGGGCGTCAACGCCGAAGCGACGCTCGACGACCTGCGCCTCTCGCTGCAAACGGCCCAATCCACCGTGTCATTGGCGCAGCAGGAAGTCGCCTCCTCGATCGCAGCACTCGCGGGTAACCCCGATATCGCCACCGACGAGCATCCTGCGGTGCGCGCCGCGCTCGCAGCCCGCGACAACGCCCAACGCAATTTCGACAAGACCACCGTCGTTGCGCCGGCCGACGGCATTGTCAGCCAGGTCGCGAGCCTGAATGTCGGCCAGTTCACCGGTGCCGGCACCACTATCGCCACGCTGGTCGAGACCAATGACATCTGGGTCGAGGCCAATTTCAAGGAGACGCAGCTGGCGACCCTCGCCACCGGCATGCCGGCCGAGATCACCGTCGATGCCTTCCCCGGCGTCAAACTGGAAGGTCACGTCGAGTCCATCGGTGCGGCCACCGGCGCCGAGTTCGCCCTGATCCCGGCGCAGAACGCCACCGGCAACTGGGTCAAGGTCACGCAGCGCGTGCCGGTCATCATCCGCGTCGAGTCCACTGCGGCCGAACCGCTGCGCGCCGGCATGAGTGCCGTGGTCAATGTCGACACCAAGCCTGAACTCAAGACGGCCGCTGCGACGACCGAGACCAAGGCCAACTAAGAATGGCTCCCGCCACAACGTCTGCCTCGGCGCCGGCCGGGGCACCGCCGGTTGTGTCGCAGCCGACGGTGGTGGTCAAGAACAAGGGCCTGCTCACCGCCGCGATCATGGTCGCAGTGGTGATGCAGGTGCTCGACACCACCATCGCCAACGTGGCCCTGCCCCACATGCGCGCGAGCCTGGGCGCGAGCCAGGACGAGATCAACTGGGTCCTGACCAGCTATATCGTGGCCTCTGCTATCGCCACGCCGCTGACCAGTTGGTTCGCCGACCGCTTCGGCCGCCGCAATCTGCTGCTCTTCGCCGTGGTCGGCTTCACCGCCGCGTCGCTGCTCTGCGGCATCGCCAGCAGCCTGGCGGAAATGGTGCTGTACCGGGTCATCCAGGGCGTTTGCGGCGCCATGCTGGTGCCGCTCGCGCAGGCAACCATGATGGACATCAACCCGCGTGAAAAGCTCGGCCAGGCCATGGCCATTTTCGGCGCTGGTATCATGTTCGGTCCCATCATCGGGCCGACGCTGGGCGGCTGGCTCACCGAGACCTTCAACTGGCGCGCGGTGTTCCTCGTCAACCTGCCGGTCGGCATCCTCGCCTTCTTCATGCTCTTTGCGCTGATGCCCAAGGGCGACATCAAGATCCGCAAGTTCGACTTCTTCGGCTTCGGCATGTTGGCGCTCGCCGTCGCCTCGCTGCAGATGCTGCTCGACCGCGGCCAGGGTGTGGGGTGGTTCGACTCCGTCGAGATCTGGACCTACCTGCTGCTGGCGATCTCCGGGCTCTGGGTCTTCACCGTACATTGCCTCACCGTCGACAATCCCTTCGTCGACCTCGGCATGTTCAAGGACCGCAACTTCGTCACCGGCCTCGTGCTCATCTTCATCACCGGCATCACGCTGTTCTCCGGTCTCGCGCTGCTGCCGCCCATGCTGCAGAATCTCATGGGATTCCCCGTGATCGAGACGGGGCTGCTGATGGGCCCGCGCGGCATCGGCACGATGATCTCGATGATGGTGGTAGGCCGGCTCGTGGGCAAATACGACCCGCGCATTCTCGTCATCGCCGGTACGCTGCTGATGGGCTACTCGCTGTTCATGATGACCGAGTTCGACATCGTCATGGGTTCCGGGCCGATCCTGCTGTCGGGTTTCCTGCAGGGCATCGGCATGGGCTTTGTCTTCGTGCCGCTCAACTCGCTGGCCTTTGCTACGCTTTCGGCAAAGTACCGCGTCGATGCCACCTCGATGTTCAGCCTCATCCGCAATGTCGGCCAAGGCGTTGGCATTTCGGTGGTGACGACCATCCTCGCCCAGATGCAGGTGGTGAACTATGGCGAGCTCACGGAGCGCCTCACCCTGGACTGGGGGCCGCTGCGCGATTTCGCGACTGCCTATGGTGGGTTCAGCAACGTGGTCGGTACGCTCCACGGCATGGTGACCCAGCAAGCGGCGATGCTCGCTTTCCTCGATGACTTCAAGCTGATGATGATCCTGACCTTCGTGTCGCTGCCGATCGTCTTCCTGCTGCGCCGCCCCAAGGCTGCAGGAAAGCCGGACCCGGCCCACGCAATGGCCGAGTGAGCGACGGCGCCGGCGGGTTGACCTCCCCGGCGCCGTCTTGACCTTCCCCACTGCGGCAGCCTATCGATGGCACACGGTCTGCAGATCACCGAGGCGTCGCCGCCCCGATTGGGGAGCTAAACCTGCATAGTCCACGCTGACACGCACTTGTCCTCCGTGCGCCAGTCGCAAGCCGGCGACCACGACGATCCCTCGGGAGCGGCGCTCATGAAGGATAAGCCATGTCACGACTCGCACTCCCCTTCGAGGTCGCGGACCTTTCGGCCTTTGCCAAAACGCTGCGACGCCAGTTGCAGGCCATCGGCCATCTGCCCAGTCACGTCGAACTGCTGAACCTGATCAGCACGTCCGCTGGCTATCGCAATTACCAGCACTTTCGAGCCACAACGCAGGCGGCCGAGCGGCTCGCCGAACCTGCACCGCTGGTGCCGGTCGATCTCGACCTCGTCGAGAAGGTCGCCCGGCACTTCGATACGGATGGCAGCCTGGTCCGCTGGCCGGGCCGGACGAAGCAACAGGTGCTCTGCCTCTGGGCTTTCTGGTCGCGCATTCCACCGGAAACGTCGTTCACCGAGCGGGAGATCTCGGACCTCCTCAACGACTGGCACCGGTTCGGTGACCACGCTCTGATCCGCCGTTCGCTCTATGAGTATCATCTCGTCCAGCGCACCATAGACGGTCGCGATTATCGCCGTATCGAGCAGAAGCCGCCGGAAGAGCTCGGGGCGCTGCTGCGGAAGATCGAGCCGAGGCCAAAGTAGCATTTGCCAAATGTGCAAATTCGTGCAATTTCGTGCATCAACTTGCATGAGTCAGCCTATGCTCACCCGCGAACGTCAAACTGCCATCCTTGAACTCCTCTCGGCCGACGGCCGGGTGCTGGCGGGAGATTTGGCCGAGCGCTTCGGTGTCTCCGAAGACACGGCGCGACGCGACCTGCGCGATCTGGCGCGGGCCGGCCATTTGCAGCGCGTGCATGGCGGCGCCTTGCCGGCGGCACCGGCAGTGGCCCCGTTGCGCGAGCGGGTCGAGCAGAATGCGGATGCCAAGCAGAGGCTCGGCATTGCCGCTGCGGCTTTGGTGAGCGACGGCCAGACGCTCTTCATCGATGCCGGCAGCACAAACCTCGCCACTGCGCGAGCGTTGCCGGTGGGCATGCGGCTGACGGTCATCACCAATGCCCCCGGCGTGGCGCTCGCCCTCTCCGATCACCCACAGGTCGAAGTCATGCTGTTGGGCGGCCGACTTGATCGCGAGTCCGGCGGCACCCGCGGCGTCGCCACAGTGAGCGAGATTGGCGGCATCTATGCCGATCTCTATTTCCTCGGCAGTTGCGCCGTCGACCCGGTATTCGGCGCTTCTGCCGTCGACGGCAGCGAAGCCGAGGTCAAGCGAGCGATGGCGGCACAAAGCCGCGCCGTCGCCGTCGCCGCGACGAATGACAAGCTCGGAACCGCCGCGCCCTTCCGCGTCGTGCCTCCGGCCAACCTCACCCACCTGGTGGTCGAGCGCGATGCCGATCCCGCCAAGCTTGGCCGCTTCTCGGAAAGCGGCACCATCATCCACACCGCGGCCTGAAAGTTTCCCCGTGACCAGCATCACCGTCCCCGCCTATCCACCCGCCGCGAGACGCGAGCAGGTTGCGACCCGCGTCATCTTCTTCGTGCTCGGCCTCGTGATGGCCGGCATGGCGCCACTGGTACCATTGATCAAGCAGCGGCTCGCGGTGAATGAGGGCACCCTGGGGCTGCTACTCCTCTGCGTTGGCCTCGGCTCGATTGTCGCCATGCCGTTCGCCGGGGCGCTGACGGCACGTTTCGGCTGCCGGCGCGTAATCGTGGTCGGAACCATCATCATCGCGCTGATCTTCCCGCTGCTCGCCGTGCTCGACGATTTCGCCACGCTCGCCGCCACGATCCTCGTCTTCGGCGCGGCACTCGGCATGGTGGACGTCACGATGAATATTCAGGCCGTGCTGGTGGAGCGCGATTCCGGCCGGGCGATGATGTCCGGTTTCCACGGCCTCTTCTCGGTCGGCGGTATGGTCGGTGCCGGTGGCATGAGTCTGGTGCTCTCGCTTGGCCTCTCCCCGTTGATCGCCGCCATTCTGGTCTCCGTCATCGCGATGGTGGCGCTGGGCTTGATCGTGCCCGGTCTCCTCCCTTATTCGGATCGCAGTTCGGACAAGACGCCGCTGTTCGTGGTGCCGCGCGGCGGCGTGTTGCTGATCGGTGCGCTCTGCCTATTCACCTTCCTCGCCGAAGGGTCGGTGCTCGATTGGAGTGGCGTGTTCCTCACAACGCTGCGCGGCGCCGATATCGGCACGTCCGGGCTGGGCTACGCCGCCTTCGCGGTCGCCATGACCATTGGTCGGCTGAGCGGCGACCGCATCCGCATGGCGCTCGGCGAGCGGCTGGTGCTGCTCGGCGGCAGCCTCATCGGCGCGCTGGGCTTTGCGATCGTTCTCGCGGTCCCAGTCTTCGAGGCAAGCCTGCTGGGCTATTTCCTCGTCGGCGCCGGCGCGTCGAATTCGGTGCCGGTGCTGTTCTCGGCGGCGGGGCGGTCCAAGGACATGCCCTCCGGCCTCGCCGTAACGGCGGTCTCGACCCTGGGCTATCTCGGCCTACTCGCCGGCCCCGCGGTGATCGGCTTTGTCGCCCACGCCACTTCGCTCACCGTCGCCTTTGCCCTCCTCGCCGCGGCCTTTCTTGTGGTCGCCGCCTGCTATCGCGTGGCCGACAGATGAGCCATCCCCGTCTGCATGCGAGACCTGCGCCAAGGGCCGATTGAGGCCGCAGCGATGCATGCCCATTTAGGTTCTGCTGGGGGTACTTCTTGCGGAGGCGCGCATGGCACAGCATCGAGTGGTCATCATCGGCGGGGGGTTCGGCGGCCTCAGCGCAGCGCAGAAATTGGCCGGCGCCGATGTTGAGATCACCATCATCGACCGGCGCAACCACCACCTGTTCCAGCCGCTGCTTTACCAGGTCGCCACCACCGCCCTGTCGCCCTCTGAGATTGCCTGGCCGATCCGGCAGCTGCTGCGCAACCGGCCCGAGGTTCGCACGCTGCTCGGCAATGTCGTCGGCATCGACAAGGTCCGTCAAACCGTGCAACTCGAAGACGGCGATGCCATTCCCTATGACAGTCTGATCATCGCCACCGGTGCCCAGCACGCCTACTTCGGCCACGACGACTGGGAGCCGTTCGCGCCCGGCCTCAAGACGCTCGAGGACGCCACTGCGATGCGACGGCAACTTCTTCTGGCATTCGAGAAGGCCGAGCGCGAGAAGGATCCGTCCCGCCGTAAATCGCTCCTCACTTTCGTTATCATCGGCGCGGGGCCGACCGGTGTCGAATTGGCCGGTGCAATCATCGAACTGGCGCGGACCACGCTACGCGAGGATTTCCGCACAATTCATCCCGAAGAGGCGCGCGTCCTGCTGATCGAGGGCGGACCACGGGTGCTGCCCAATTTCCGCGAAAGCCTGTCGGCCTATGCCCTGAACGCGCTCCAGAAACTCGGCGTCGAGGTTTCGCTCGGCAAGCCGGTGACCAAAGTCGGGGCAGGCGCCGTCACCTACGGCGACAGTACGGTTGCGGCCGAGACGATTATCTGGGCAGCGGGTGTGCTGGCCTCGCCAGCCGCGAAATGGCTCGGGGCTGAAGCCGACCGCGCCGGGCGCATCAAGGTGGAACCCGACCTCACCGTGCCGGGCATCCCCAACATCTTCGCCATCGGTGACACTGTCACCACCCTCGGCCCCAACGGCAAGCCGGTGCCCGGTGTCGGCGACGCCGCCAAGCAAGGTGGCAAGCACGCGGCCCGGGTGATCATGGCGCGTCTCAAGGGCGAGGTGCCACCTGTCTTCCGCTATAGCCATGCCGGCGACATCGCCACCATCGGCCGCTCGGCCGCGGTGATCGATTTCGGCTGGATCCAGCTCACCGGCTGGGTCGGCTGGTGGGCGTGGGGGCTCGCTCACATCTACTTCCTCATCGGCCTCAAGAACCGCATCTCGGTGGCGCTGAGCTGGCTCTGGATCTATCTCACCGGCCACCGCAGCGCGCGGTTGATCACCTGGGGTGAGGCAGGGAAGAAGCATTGAGGGACCACTGACCTTGCAGTGGGCGACCCTCTCCCGTTTACGGCGGCGGCACCGGCCATAGGCCGGCAGAGGGGGCCACTTTGCGTCAGCTCTCATCATCCGATGGCGGTGCGCGCGACCCCCCG
>JAEZKB010000342.1 GCA_023415605.1 Pseudomonadota bacterium | reverse complement strand
GCGCACCGCCGGCGGCATCCTGCTGCTGTTGATCGCCAGCGACATGGCCTTTGCCCGCCATTCGGGGGCCACCTCTACCACTACGGAGGAGGAGGTCGAGGCTCGCCAGCGCGAGGACATCGCCGTCTTCCCGCTCGCCATGCCGCTGCTCTCCGGCCCCGGTGCCATCAGCGCCATCGTGCTGCTCTCGACCGGCGCCACCAATGGGATCGACTACGCGCTGGTCTTCGCCGCCCTGCTGCTCATCATGTTGGCCGCCTGGGTCACCCTGCTGCTGGCCATCCCGATCCAGCGCCTTCTCGGCATCACCGGTCTTGCGGTAGTGAGCCGAATGGTCGGCATCCTACTCGCTGCGCTGGCGGTGCAGTTTCTCTTCGATGGGATCAAAGCCAGCGGGCTGCTTCCACTCGCTGCGTAAGCGAAAAAGGCCGCGGCTCGCGCCACGGCCTCCAAAATCTCGAAATGCCCTAAGCCCGGATCCTGGACCCTATTTCTTCTTTGCCGGAGCAACCGCCGGGTTGTTGAGGCCGGCAGTTGCCAGCACCTTCGGCTTTTCCTTCTTGGGCTTTTTGGCTTCCTTGTTCGAGCGGAGCTGACCTTTTGCCATCCTCTTCCCCTTTCGCGCCTCAAGGCCGCGACGCGGCCGATCACCCAGGAAAGCTAGGCGCGCCGCGTGGCAGAGGCAAGGCAGCGCGCTGTTTTCGCGCTGCTATTTCGCGCCGCACCGTCCCTGAGGACCGAGGATATGGATGGTACGCGGGTCACAGCCAGTGAGGAGGAACTGCACCCAGTCGTCCGGGGAGCCGTAGAAGGCGTTGCGGTCGACTTCGGTGTGAACGCCCGCCATTGTGCCGGTCTGCGTCCACTGCCACAGCAGCCAGTTGCGGTTGTGGTACTTGTGGTGCGGCTCGGCCGCGGTCGAGCGCAGCCAGAATGCATTGTCGAAATGCTCGCCGGCGAGGATGTCGCGATGGAAATTGATGTCGGTGTAGATGATCGGCACCTTGCCGGTGTGCGCTTCCATAGCCGCCAGCATCACCCGCACCTTTTCGAGGATGTCGGCGCGGTTGTGCCTATTCTTGCAGCTCGAATGGTTGTTCCACTCGAGGTCCAGCACCGGCGGTAGGGCATCGGGGTCGTTGGGCACGTTGCGGGTGAACCACGCCGCCTGTTCCGAGGCCAGCGAGCACCAGGTCATGAAGTGATAGGCACCACGCGCCACTCCGGCTTCGCGGGCGCGTCGCCAGTTGTCGTAAAAGTTGGGGTCGATGTAATCCTTGCCCTCGGTCGACTTCATGTAGACGAAGTGCGTGCCGCCGGCCCGCGCCTTGTCGAAATCGATGCGGCCCTGATAGCGGGCGCCGTCGAGGCCCTGGATCGGCAGGGCCCGCGCCCGGTTGACGCCCGGATGTGGATCATTGTCGCCAGGGATCGCATGCCGGCCCGGGCTGCGTCCGCAGGCCGCCAGCACGGCGACCAGTGTCACCAGCAACAGGGTTTTGGCAACGATTGAGAGCGGGCGGGCGACTGCGGAAACCATGCTGAACGCGAACTCGAAGGCAACTGGATCGGAAGCCTTTGAATCAACATGGGCCGATTAACGAAACCTTGCGCTAACCCTTTGTTATTCCACCATGGTTAACGCGTGGGCAGGTAGCCCCAGCTGCGCAGAGCAAGGTCGATCGCCTCGCCGAAGTCGCTGACATCCTTGGTGGATGCGCACTCGACATCGGCGCAAATGGTGAATTCCTCCCACCCACTGGTCCGCTTGCCGGCCGACAGCGCTGCCTTCACCAGTGCCAGTTCGTCCTCGTAGGTGCCGAGCCGTGCCGCCACGCCGAGCAGACCGGCACAAACGCCAAGGTTCCAGGTTTCGCCGCTGCAATCGCTGCGCATCTCTTCAAGCTGCGTCTCGTAGAAGCTGCGCCATTTGGGATTGGCCGAGTCGTCGTAGCTCACCCCGTCCTTCGACTTGAGCACCAACTGGGGCGGGAACGAAAAGGCATAGGCATCGAATGTGTAGTTGAAGCGCCCGTCGAACTGCGGCATCTCGTAGAGGCCATCGCCGTCAAGATCTTCGACCCGGACGGTGTCACCATCGACGGCGCCCAGATCGTCGGCGACCCAGCCCTCGCCCACTTCGGTGGCCGCGGTGATCTGCATGCAGCAGTGGGCGCCGCCCGCATAGACTGCGAAGATCACGCTGCGCCCGCCGCTCTCGTCGAACGGAAACACCCCGACCTGTCCGTAGCCCGTGCCACTCCCGAGCCCGGAGAGCTCCACCGGCTCCGCACCAGGCTTTTCGACCTTGAGCGTGCCGATCCGCTCGCTCTCGTCGCCGGTAACGTTGAGGGTCATCGTCAGGTCGCCAGCCACGAAGACCTGCTCGGGCTCGTCACCCGACCAGTCGACCATGTTGGGTGTGGAGAGATCCACTGGTTCCGCCGCCATGATGGGCGTGATGAATAGAGCGGCAAGCAAGGCAAACATGCGCAGCATGAGCGGAAATCTCCGAAATGATCCCGCTTCACTATTGCATGTTTTCTGAACGCTGGCTGTCTTCTGGCCCATTTTTGACGTTGCAATCTCTGCTCCGGCCAGATGTGCGATCTCCTACGAGGCGCCGGCATGTGCACAACCCGCGACATGCCTTATGATGCCAATGAACCTTGGTTGCCTCCACCCGGAGGTCTCCAGACAGAAGTCTCCAACGGCAGCGATTACGCTCGCTAGCTATGAGTGCTTTGAGTGGAACAGCGGATGGAATTGGAGGCTGGAGGGCGGCGCAAACTCAAGCTGACGCGCCGTATTGAGCTCTTCTGGGTGCGCGTCGTCGGGTCGCTGTCCCTGTCGCAGCGCTTCCTCGCCGTCGCCGTCATTGTGGTGGCGCTGGCCATGGCCGGGCTGGGCGCCTGGGGCGGCTACTACGTGCAACGCGGCATCACCGAGGGTGTTGCCAACACGGCGGCGGCCAGCATCGACGCACTGGTCGCACACGAGGTCGGCGAGCTCCGCATCACCGGCGAAATCAGCCCCGACGTGCGGGCCACTCTCGATGATGTCTTCGCCATAGGCAATGACTCAGACTCGACCCGCCTGCTGCAAATCCGCATCCGCGACCTCGGTCGGCGCCTGGTCTATGAGAGCAGCGCTGGCCTGGAGGATCCTGAAGAGGGCGAGGCCGACATGTTCGCTACAGCCTTGGAAGGCCGCGTGTCGTCGCGGCTCATCAAGGTTGCCGTTCCGCCCGTCGGACCCTTCGAGGGCCTACCCCTCGAAGTGCTTGAGATCACTACGCCACTGCGTGTCATCTCGACCGGCGAAATCTTCGCGATCGCCGAACTCTACTACAGTGCCAAGTCGGTGCTGGCGCAGCGCGACCGGGCCCAGCTCGATGTTTGGCTGCTGGTCGGCATCTTCGGTATTCTCGTCATCGCCGCGCTCTATCTCGTCGTCGATCGCGCGAGCCGCACCATCACCCGTCAGCGCCTTGTGCTGGCAGAAAACCTCGCCGCCTCGCGCCGGCTGAGCGACGAGAACCACGCGCTCCATGCCACCTCCGAAGAGCTGCGCCGCAATGCCAACTTCGCCAATGAGGCGCTGCTCAACCAGGTCGGATCGGACATTCACGATGGTCCGATCCAGGTCCTTACCCTGATTATCCTGCGCCTTTCCGACAAGCAGCCAATGACGCCAGCGAACACGCAGGCGCTCCAGCTGGCCACCGATGTGCTCGAAGAGCTGCGCAATATTTCGAACGGCCTCGTGTTACCTGAACTGGCCGCGATGACACTGGCCGAGGCGATCGAGCTCGCCATTACCCGGCACGAGAACCTGACCGGCATCTCCGTCGAGCGCCACATCGGCACCTTGCCCAGCGAGGCTCAGCTCGTCCTCAAAATTTGCCTCTACCGCGTCGTCCAAGAAGCCCTGATGAATGCGTATCGGCATGGCGCCGGCGCGGGCAGCGCAGTGGCCACCGACTGCGACGGCGACACCATCCGGGTGACAATCACCAACCCGCCCGGCGTCAACGCGCGCGGCGAGAGCAGCCGTCTGGGCATCGGCCTCCGCGGTATGCGGTTCCGTGTGGAGTCGCTGGGTGGACAGCTCGACGTGGAGGTAAACCCCCACGCGCCAAGCGTCGTCCGCGCCTCCGTTCCGGTCTCCGGCTGATCTCACTTGATGGGCGGCTGATCCTCGCCCGGAGCCTCGGTAAGATTGGGGGCGGATTTGGCAGCCAGCACCACTTCGAGCCGGCTCTTGACCCTGAGCTTTGTCATCAGGTTGGTCATGTAATGCTTGATCGTTTTCTCGCTCAGTTCCAGCGTATTGGCGATTTCCTTGTTGGATTTCCCCTCCAGCAGGCAATCAACGATCTGCAGTTCGCGCGGCGATAGACGGGCCGATTGCAGCTCGCGCTTTCGCTGCGAGCGGTTGCGGAACCCACCCATCAGCTTGGGTGCGAAATCCGGCGATACGAACAGCTCGCCCCGCCGTACCGCCTCGATCGCCGAAAACAGCTCCGATGACGGCCGGCCCTTGAGCACGAAGCCATGCGCCCCGACGTCGAGCGCCTGCAGCGCGAGGTCCACATTGGCAAAGGCGGTGAAGATGATGATCCGGATGGCGGGCGCGGCTTTGGTGATCCTGCCGATGGCTGCATTGACGTCGCCGGGCATGGAGAGATCGAGGATCATCACGTCCGGCACGCTGGATTCGGCCAGCAACACCGCTTCGTCGGCCGATGTTCCGGTGCCGACGATCTCATAGTCCTCGTGGCTGGCAAAAATCGCCGCCATGCCCGCCAGAAGGGTCGGGTGATCGTCGACGAACGCGATACGTACTTTGCTCATCGGTGCGGCAGCTCCGTCACTCAATTAGCCCTATTGCCATTGCCATTGTTGCCCCCGCCATTGCTGTTCCCGTTATTGCCACCGTTTCCGTTATTGCCACCGCCATCGCCACCGCTGCCGCCACCGCCACCGCCGTTCCCGTTTCCGCTGCTACCGCCGCCGCCGTTGCCGGAACTGTCGCCGGAACCTCCGCTTCCGCCGCCATTGCCGGCGGCATTGTTGTTTCCAGAACCCGCATTGTCGTTGCCGTTGCCGCCAGAATTTCCATTGCCGTTGCCTCCAGCATTGCTGTTTCCGGCCCCAGAGTTGGCGTTGCCGCCGTTGCTCGAGCCGCCGGCATTACCGCCTCCGGCATTACTGTTGCCCGCGCCACTGGTCGCGTTCCCGCTGCCTCGGGCGCTGTTATTGCCCTGTCCGACATTCGGATTGCCGCCGCCCACGCCCTGATTCGCCGGAGCCGCCTCGACCGGCCGGCCGTTCTGATCGCGCACGCTGACGCCCGCATCGGCGGCCCGCGCCGACTGACCGGCTGCCAACGGCGTGTCGATGCCGCTTACATCGGTGAACCGCGCATTGCCCTCGCGCACGTCCACTCGGGTCACCGCGCCGCTGATGGAAAGCTGAATCTCGCCGGCGACGAGCGAAACGCGCCCATTCGGCACCTCGATGGTCACCGGATGGGCAGCATCCGCGACCACCGTCAAGGCGCCGGCATACTGGCGCATCGCATAGCTGCTGCCCGCCTCGACGATTTCCACCGCCGCATTGCCGCCCAGGCCTACGCCGACGCCGCCACCCGCAAGAGTGATCCTGCCGGTGCCCAACGTGCGGATGACGACATTGCCGGGAAAGACCTGGTTGCTAACCACATCTTCCCACTTGTCGCCGATCAGCGACAGCACCGTCCCGCGCACTTCGGTGGCCGACCAGCTGCCCGCCAGCGCCATCCCGGCCGATAACAGCATCGCTGCGCTGGCAACGAGGGCAATCCGGCACAGTCGAAAAGCACGGCGCGAGGGGAAGGACATGCTGGATTAATAGGGACTATGCGCCGATCCGTACAGGTGGACCAAGGTCGCCCAGCCGTTAATGCAGGAAGACAGCATCGATTATCATGTACATCTGATCGTTCCCGAAATGTTCTTGTGAGGAACAATAGAGCCTGCTAGCGTGGCCTGCGGTTGGGGAAACTGCGTATGGTCACCCGGGTCCAGACAGTGGCGTTCCAGGGCATTGAGGCCGTGCCCGTCGACGTGCAGGTGCAGATTGCGCCGGGGCAGCCGAAGTTTTTGCTGGTCGGCCTGCCTGATAAGGCTGTCAAAGAATCCAGTGAGCGGGTCCATGCCGCTCTCTACGCATCCGGGCTGTCGTTGCCGCCCAAGCGCATCACCGTCAATCTCGCCCCGGCCGACCTGCCCAAGGAGGGCAGTCACTACGATCTGCCGATTGCACTGGGCTTGATGGCGGCGCTCGGCGCCATCCCGTCAGATGCGCTCGATGGCTACATGGCGGTCGGCGAACTGGCGCTCGATGGCCGGCTGGCCGCGACGCCGGGCGTCCTCCCCGCCGCCATTGCCGCCGCCGCGCGCGATCTCGGCATCATCTGCGCCGAGGCCGCAGGTCCCGAGGCCGCCTGGGCCGGCGACGATATCGAGATCATCGCGCCGCAGAGCCTCCTCGCCCTGGTCAACCATCTGGGCGGCTATCAGCTCTGCAGCCGCCCTGAGGCCAGGCGCCGGCTCGAGCAGGCCGGCCTGCCCGATCTGTCGGAAGTGCGCGGCCAGGAAGTCGCGCGCCGCGCTCTCGAAGTCGCTGCAGCCGGCGGCCATAACCTTTTGATGGTCGGCCCACCCGGCGCCGGCAAATCCATGCTGGCCTCGCGGCTGCCATCGATCCTGCCGCCGCTGAGCCCGCGCGAACTGCTCGATGTGTCGATGATCCAGTCCATCGCCGGCGAACTGGCCGATGGGGCGCTGTCCGACCGGCGCCCGTTCCGTCAGCCGCACCATTCGGCCTCCATGGCGGCGCTGGTCGGCGGCGGACTGAAGATCCGGCCGGGCGAGGCGAGTTTGGCGCATAACGGGGTGCTGTTCCTCGATGAGCTGCCGGAGTTTACCCCCTCCGTACTCGATAGCCTGCGCCAGCCGATGGAGACGGGCGAAACAATCATCGCCCGTGCCAATGCGCGGGTTACCTTCCCAGCCCGCTTCCAGCTCGTCGCCGCGATGAACCCCTGCAAGTGCGGGCTGGCCGGCACCCCTGGCCATGTCTGCCGCCGCGGCGCCGCCTGCGCTGCCGATTACCAGAGCCGGGTCTCCGGACCATTCCTCGATCGCATCGATCTGCGCATCGACGTGCCGGCCGTCTCCGCCGCCGATATGATCGGCCCGGCCCGCGCCGAACCCTCCAGCGCCGTCGCCGACCGGGTGGAACGGGCGCGCGAAACGCAGCGCCAGCGCTATATTGAGCGCGGCCATCCGGAGGTGTTCACCAACGCCGCCGCCGGCTCCACTCTCATCGAAGCCGTAGTCAATCCGGACAAGGAGAGCCAGTCGCTGCTGCTTCAGGCTGCCGAGCGCTTCAACCTCTCCGCTCGCGCCTACCATCGCGTGCTCAAGGTCGCCCGGACCCTCGCCGACCTTGCCGGCGCGGAAAAGGTCGCTCGCCCGCATATCGCCGAGGCGCTGAGCTACCGTCTCAATTTTGGAGCGGCTTGAATGACGCGGATCGGCTCTGTTCAAACCGCGCCCGCCACCGATGTCCTCAACTACGATGGCAAGATTTACCCCGATAAGTTTTCCGGCATGCGCGAGCTGCGTCTTTCGAAGCCGCTTGGCTTGAACCAGTTCGGTGTCAACCAGGTGACCCTGCAGCCAGGCGCATGGTCCTCGCTCCGGCACTGGCACGAAGAAGAAGACGAGTTCATCTATGTCCTCGACGGCGTGGTGACGCTGGTTGATAACAACGGCCCGCATGTGCTCGGTGCCGGCGATTTCGCCGCCTTCCCGGCCGGTGAGGCTAATGGCCATCATCTTCAGAACCGGTCCGAACAGGCCACCAGATACCTCGTGGTCGGCTCGCGGCGGCCGGGTGAGGAAACGATCCACTATCCGGACGAGACTTTCGGGCCGGTCCGCACATGATGAGCCACCGCATTTCTGCCGGCACCCTGACTTTGCGCGACGGCAAGGTCTTGCTCGTGCATCATGTGCGGCCAGCGGTGCACGATTTCTGGGTCGGTCCTGGCGGAGGTGTCGAGGGGGAGGAACCTCTTGCCGAGGCGGCGGAACGAGAAACCTTCGAGGAAACCGGCCTGACCGTCCGGGCTGGTCGAATTGCCTACATAGAGGAGCTGGTGGATGTGACCACCCGCTACCTCAAGTTCTGGTTCCTTGCCGACTATGTGTCCGGTGAGATCGATACGGGCTCCAATCCGGCCGATGGCGAGTCGATCGTCGAAGCCGGCTGGTTCGAGCAGGATGCCCTGCCCTCCGGCCTCGTCTTTCCATTGGTGCTGCGGGACCACTTCTGGTCCAACATTCACACCGGGTTCCTGACACCTGTCTTCCTCCCGCTGCGGCGAGCGATGAGCTAGGCAAAGCAAAACTCCCGGATGCCTCAGCATCCGGGAGTGCTGTGATCGACCGACGCCGATTACGGGTTGATGAGAATGTCGATGATGTCCGGGTTCCAGAACACCTTCTTCTTGCCCGAGCCCGACTTGCCACCTTCGGTCGCAATCGACTCGGCAACCGCGGCGCCGAGCACACGGCTCACTTCGCGTTGGTTCTGCGGGCCGTCCCATTCGCAGGTGGTTTCAGCGCCGAGGAACTTGCAGTCGATCAGCGTGAAGCCGAGGTCGCAACCCTTGCCGGTCTCGGTCAGCAGCATGTCGCCGCCATTGTCGAGGCAACGGTCGGTGAAGGCCGAGGAGCCAACCTGGTAGGCGCCTTCACCGGCATGAACCGAGGCAGCACCGGCAAGGCCGGCAACGAGAGCGAGAAGGGCGAGGGTGATCTTGGTCTTGGTCATTGTTCTGTCCTGAATGTGAGCGCGGCAACAGGCCGTCGCTTCGTTGGCCGGACAGATACGGGCGCACGGTTGGCCCGGCGGTGAACTCGCCGTTTAGTCAAGGTTCAGGATGGCGATCACCGCCACCCTCTTGAAATGTCTCCGGCTTTTGTGCCCAGCGGTTTTCTCGCCGAGCAGCGTCGACAGCCGGCTATCGGGCATAGGCCTCGAATGGATTGGCATGGGTCAACTGCAGGATCTGCGCATCGGTGACGCCGGCAGCGCGAAGTCTTGGCAGTATTTCCAGTGACAGGTGCGTGTAGGGCTTGGGCGTGCCACCGCCCGGCAGCGCCGGGTCATACCAGCCGCGGTCGTGGCTGAGGAGCAACTGCTTGCCCTTGCCGGCCGCCAGCACCTTGAGGATGCGCGCGATGTGGTCCTCGTCCGGCCCGGTGCCGAGATTGTCATATTCGATCCAGGCGCCCCGCTCTGCCACCGCGAGGTGGAGCCCGAAATCCTGCTCGGCTTGAGTATGAATCGAAATGAAGCGGTCGGCGCGGTAGCCCTCCGCCTCGACGATGTCGAGCTGGTCCATGACAACACGGCCCTTGATCGTGTGGCTGCCGATGATTGCGCCGGTGCGCTTGCCGGCGCGCGCCGCCGCGCGCAGGATGCGCTCCTCGAGCGGAGTGTTGCCGTCGTCGCCCGCCGAAATCTTGATCCAGCCCGCCCGGTAGTCGGCCTCGTCGAAGCGTTGTTCGAGTTCGCGCACCATCCAAGATTCGAGGTCGGCTTCGGTGGCCTGGGCGACCCAGTCGGGAATCCAGGGCTCGCGATAATTGCCGGTGGGCACCACGATGGGGAAGTTCGTCGCCTTCGACACGGCAAGGTCGAGATCGGCGCGGCGGCCGACGCCGCCGGTC
>JAEZKB010000218.1 GCA_023415605.1 Pseudomonadota bacterium | reverse complement strand
CCACTACGCCATCGTCGACGAAGTGGACTCCATCCTCGTCGACGAAGCCCGGACCCCGCTGATCATTTCGGGTCCCTCGGACGACCGCTCGGCGCACTACGAGACCGCCGACAAGCTGATCCCGCTGCTCGGCGAAGGCGACTACGAGATCGACGAAAAGCAGCGCACCGCGGTGTTCACCGACCAGGGCATCGAAAAGCTCGAAGCCAACATGCTCGAGTCCGGGCTGATGAAGGGCGTCTCGCTCTACGACATCGAGAACGTCGCGCTGGTCCATCACCTCAATTCGGCGCTGCGCGCCCACAAGATGTTCCAGAAGGACAAGGACTACATCGTCCGCAATGACGAAGTGGTCATCATCGACGAGTTCACCGGCCGCATGATGCCGGGCCGCCGCTATTCGGAAGGCCTGCACCAGGCGCTGGAAGCCAAGGAACACGTCAAGATCCAGGCCGAGAACCAGACGCTGGCCTCGATCACCTTCCAGAACTATTTCCGCCTGTACAAAAAGCTCGCCGGCATGACCGGTACGGCGGCGACGGAAGCCGAGGAATTCGGCGACATCTACGGCCTCAACGTGGTCACCATTCCGACCAATGTGCCGATCAAGCGCATCGACGAAGATGACGCCATCTTCCGCACCGCGGCCGAAAAGTTCGACGAGATTGCCGATGTGATCGCCGACTGCCGAAAGCGCGGCCAGCCGATCCTCGTGGGCACCACCTCGATCGAAAAGTCCGAAATGCTGGCCGAACTGCTGCGCCAGAAGGGCGTCGAAAACATCGCGGTGCTCAACGCCCGCCACCACGAGCAGGAAGCCCAGATCGTCGCCGATGCCGGCGTTTCCGGGGCGGTGACCATCGCCACCAACATGGCCGGCCGCGGTACCGACATCCAGCTCGGCGGCAACCTCGAAATGCGCATCGAGCGCGAGGCCAAGGCCCTCGAGGGCGCCGAACGCGAGGCCAAGATCGCCGATATCAAGCGCACCATCGCCGAAGACAAGGCCAAGGTGCTGGCCGCCGGCGGTCTCTTCATCGTCGGCACCGAGCGGCACGAAAGCCGCCGTATCGACAACCAGCTGCGCGGCCGTTCCGGCCGTCAGGGCGACCCGGGCCGGTCGAAGTTCTTCCTCAGCCTGCAGGACGACCTGATGCGCATCTTCCCGGTCGAGTCGATGGACTCGATGCTGGGCAAGCTCGGGCTCGAACAGGGCGAGTCGATCACCCATCCGTGGGTGACCAAGGCCATCGAGCGCGCCCAGGGCCGCGTCGAAGCCCGCAACTTCGATATCCGCAAGAACATCCTCAAGTACGACGACGTGATGAATGATCAGCGCAAGGTGATCTTCGAACAGCGTCTCGAACTGATGGACGACGACAACGTCTCCGAGACCATCGACGGCATGCGCCATGACGTGGTCGAGTCGATCATCGCCAAGGCGATTCCGGAGCGCTCCTATCCCGAACAGTGGCAGATCGAGCAGCTCGAAGCCGCCGCCAAGACCTATCTCAATGTCGACGTCCCGATCAAAGCCTGGTCGGAAGAGGAAGGCATCGACGTCGAGCAGGTGCGCGAGCGCCTGACCAAGATGGCCGACGAAAAGGCCGCCGCCAAGGTGGCCCAGTACTCGCCGGAAATCATGCGCCAGGTGGAAAAGCAGATCCTGCTGCAGTCGATCGACGGGCTCTGGCGCGAGCACCTGGTGACGCTCGATCACCTCAGCAAGGTGGTCGGCTGGCGCGGCCTGGCGCAGCGCGACCCGCTCAACGAATACAAGCAGGAAGCCTATGAGCTGTTCCAGAGCCTGCTGACCAACCTCCGTGAACTGGTGACCACCCAGCTCAGCCACGTCGAAATCCAGATGCGCCAGCCCGAGCCGCCGCCGCTCGATTTCTCTCGCCTCTCGGAAATCCACGTCGACCCGACGACCGGCGAGAACGATGCCGAAACCGACGTCACCGGCACGCTCGGCACCGCCACGGCCGCGGCCGGCCCGCTGGCCGACGGCAGCAACGATCAGGCTGACGCGGACCCACGCCTCCGGCCGATCGACCCCAAGCTCCTCGTCGGCGTCTCCCGCAACGCCCCCTGCCCCTGCGGCTCCGGCCGCAAGTTCAAGCACTGCCACGGCAGCTTCTGACGGGCATCGCCACGGATCACCAAAGGCCGCCTCCGGGCGGCCTTTTTTGCTGGGCGCCATCACTTTCCGCACAAACCTAGGGTTTTCCCTAGGAAATTAGGAGATTGTTGACCGGCAGGCGGAATGCTTGCGGGCAGCGTCACCTGTGGGCCTCCCAAATGCTGCTCCGCCTTGCTGGAAGTCTTGCGGCTTTCCTTCTGCTCGCCCTGCCGGTCTTGGCCGACGACTGGGTGGTCGCGAAACTGCGCGGTACGGCCGAGGTGCTGGTCGACGAGACCTGGACGGCGCTCAAGCGCGGCGATCGCGTGTCGGACGGCAAGCAAGTACGGACGCTCGGCGACAGCCGGGTCGAGTTGCAGCATGGCGAGGACATCATCGCGCTCGACCCCGATACGCTGGTCAGCATCGAGGACAATGCGGCGGATTCCTACACCATCGTCCACCAGTCGATCGGCGTAGTGGAGGTGGATGCCGAAGTGCGCGACACCTACCACCTGACGGTCGAGACCGATTTCTTTGCCGCCGTGGTCAAAGGTACGCACTTCATCGTACGCGCCGACGACAGCGGCGCCTCCGTCGAAGTCACCCGCGGATTGGTCGCCGTCCGCGCCAATGAAAGCGATGAGGTCACCACCGTGCCGCCGGGCGTGACCGCCAGCGTGCGCGACAAGGGCGAAATCCAGGTCGCCGGCATGGTGACCCTGCCGATGATCTTCGACGCCAAGGGCGTACAGATCCCGCGTCAGCCTGCCGCGGAACCCTACCGGCCCGCGCCGCCGGCGGGCGGATCGGTCAACCGCACGTTCAACCGCTCGTCCGGCGGCACGCAGAGCTTTGCCTTTGCCTTCCCGGAACTTGGCGCCGGTGGGGGCACCGCGACGAAGGAGGGGAGCGGCGGCGTCGATCTCGCGACTACCGGCATCGGTATCGCCATTGGCATCATGCTCGGCGCCATCGCCCTGCTGTTCCGCCGCGTGCTGCGCTGAGGCACTGAACGGACAACTTGTCCTGGATCAAAGTGCGCGGCCCCGCGATCCCGCTAGAGAAGCGTGAGCGCCGCCGGCTTGGGGGCGCGAGCACGATGCGGAGTCCAGACCATGATTTTGCCCAACGGAGCGATCGTCGCGGTGGCTGACGGCCACGACCTCAGCCTCTACCGGAATACCGGCACCGAGACCAAGCTACAGCTCACGGCGCTGGATCGCGCCGAGATCGATGCGGGCAATGCGGGTTCCGGTGGCCGCCATCGCAACGATTCCGCCAATCCCGACCCTGACCGCGCGCTCGAGGATGGCTTTGCAGCGTCCGCGGCGGAAGCGCTCAACAAGCTGGTGCTCGGCAATAGTGCCGTCACCGGCGTGGCGGTGATTGCCGATCCGCGGAGCCTTGGCGAAATGCGCCGCCACTATCACCAGACGCTCAAGGCCAAGCTGTTGGGTGAGCTCGACAAGGACCTGAGCGGCCGGCCGGTAGCGGACATCGCAGCGGCGATCCAGAACGCCTGAAGATGGCCGCTGGTGCCCCCGCGACCTAGCGGCAATCGACGCGCAGCTCGGCGAAGCCTGCCGCATCGGTGGTGAGGACGCTGGCGGTGCATTCGCCGCCTGGGAGCGGTGATGGCGTACCGGGCACCAGCGTCACGCCATTGTCGAGCGCCACCATTTCGGCAGTGATGGCCGCAGCGGTGATGACGATCTTGCTCTGGCAGATCGGGTTCTCGCCATCCATGGTGACCATGAAGCGGGTGCCCTGCGGGATACAGTCCTCGGTAGGGAGGTTGGGATCGATCGGGCGATCGGTCTGGGCGCCGGTGGTAAGCGGGGCGGGCGTCGCCAGCGGGGCCGATCTGGCGGCTTCCTCGAGCTTCACCATCCGGTCCTGCAGTGCCAGCAGCGCCTCGGCGGTGCCATCGCTGGCCGGCTCACCGGCAGTATCGAGCCGGGTCGAGAGATTTTCCGTCCGCTGCACCACCGCATCCATAGCCTGACGCGTTGCGGCGAGCTCGGCGCGGACGGCATCGGTCTGCGCGGTGACATTGGTCTGGACGACCACGGCACCGGCGAGGGCAACCAGCCCCACCATGGCGGCGAGGAAGGGGATCAGCCTTTCGATCAGGACCATGCGGCGATTGCGACGCAACCCGGGCCTCCTGCATCTGCGCCGAAGCGGTACTCGCCCTTGCAGGCGGCCACGGCCGGCGGGTTGGAGGTGGCTTCGAACAGGTCGAACCCGGTCTTGAGGTTCTGCCAATAGGGCAGCCAGAGGTTGCCCGCCTCGCGCGCCAGCGCCTCTTCGGTCATGCGGAACGGGAAAGCGTGGACGTCGATGGCGTCCTGCCCGGCGGCGAGAGCCGCCTCGACCACCGCATAGACCTCGTCGACCTTCTCGTCGGTGATGGCATAGCAGCCGATAGAGGTGCAGCCGCCATGTACCATCAGCGCCGAGCCGGTGCGGCCGAGCTGGCGGTCATAGGCATTGGGAAAGCCGAGGTTGAACGAGAGGTGATGCCGTGAGTTCGGGTTGAGCTGCGATTGCGCCACCCGATAGAAGCCTTCGGGTGCCTGGCGGTCGCCCTCGCGCAGTTTCGGGCCGAGCCCGCCCGAGAACTTGCAGATGTCGTAGCCGCGGAACAGCGCATAGCGCCCGTCGCTGCGCTGCATCCAGACTTCCAGACGTTTTTCGGCCTTGAAGATGCGGATATGCGCCGGATCGCCCAGCGTGAAGCCGGCGGCAACCAGATCCTGGCGCAGCTTGTCACGATCGAAACGGGGTTCGGACGAGGCGATGATACGGTCCCTGAGCCAATGGTAAAGCGATGGGTAGCCTTCGGTCAGAGGCAGGCCGATGCCGATAAACCACAAGGCGCCGAGAAGGACTATTCCAAAGACAAAGGGGCCGAAACGAGGCTTGCGCATGACCGATGCGCCGCCGCGACGCTAGCTGCGCTGCGGGCGCTGCTGCGGCACCGGCGCCTGCTTTGCGGGATCGATGGTCTTTTCGACGCCGGCATCCTTGCCGCCGCCGAGGAGGCCGCCCACCCAGTTACCAATGGCCTCGCCGCGAGCCTTGGCCTCCGCC
>JAEZKB010000215.1 GCA_023415605.1 Pseudomonadota bacterium | reverse complement strand
ACGGCGCGCACATCGCCTCGCTGCTGGTGACGTTCTTCTACCGCCAGATGCCGAAGCTGATCGAGAACGGCCACCTGTTTCTTGCCGTCCCTCCGCTCTACCGCATCAGCCAGGGCGCGAAGACGCTCTATGCGCGCGACGAGACCCATCGCGACGAGTTGCTGGCGCGGGAATTCTCGGCGCGCGGCAAGGTCGAGATCGGCCGGTTCAAAGGCCTCGGCGAGATGATGCCGGCTCAGCTCAAGGAAACGACGATGAACCCGAAGACGCGCACGCTGTTGCGGGTCACCATCGCGGAAGCCGAACAGGCCGCGACCGCCGACATCGTCGAGCGCCTGATGGGCAACAAGCCGGAGAGCCGCTTCGCCTTCATCTCCGAGCGCGCGGCCTTCGCCGGCGCCGAATTGCTCGACATCTGAAGCGCCGCCCGGCGTCAGCGCCGGTCGAACGCGATGCGCGCGGCAAGCCCGAGAAAGATCGTGGCCGTCGCGTAATGCAACGAGCGCACCAGCCATGCGCGGGCCGACAGGAACCCGCGCAGGCGCCCTGCCCCCGCGCCCACCGCGCCGTTGATCAGCAGTCCGCCGATGTTGAGGATAGATCCCAGCAGGACGAATTGCAGAAAGCTCGACCCCCGCTCCGGATCCACGAACTGGGGCAGGAAGGCGAAGACGAACACGACGATTTTCGGGTTGGTGACGTTCACCACCATCGCGTCCCGAAAGGCCCTCGCCGGCGAAATCCTTGAAGCAGCCGGCTCGGCCAACATCGCGCTGCTGCGCAGGGCCTGTATCGCCAGGAAAACCAGATAGGCCGCTCCCGCCCAGCGGATAACGTCGAACGCCGCCGGGTGCTCGGCGAGCAGCGCCGCCAGCCCTGCAGCGGCCGCGAAGGTGTGCACAAAGCCGCCAGCCGTGATGCCGAGGCTCGCGGCGATTCCCGCCTCTGGACCGGAGCGCAATCCCTGCCCGAGGCAAAACATCATGTCGTTGCCCGGCGTGAGGTTCAGCGCGAGAGCGGCGGGGATGAAGACGATCAGGACTTCAAGCGGGATCATCGGCGCCTCGATCGAAGGACGCATCGCTTCTGCCCCGCCCCAGAGACCGCGACAAGAGCCGAAACACCTGCCGAAAGATCATTACAGCCCGTTGGGACAACCAATATTCAGGAGAGCGATGCTGTGGAGCAGCATCGCCGTGCGGAAATAGCCCTTGACAGCGCGGCTAACCATTGACTTTCCGAGCATCGTTCGTATGTTGCGCGCGTCGTCTACCTTTCCAATCTGTGCGCTCCGCGCGACGACATTGCAGCCCGTTCCCCCGGTTACGGCTCGAGGGTTTCGGCGAGCGGTGCGCTGCCGCAGAATGTTCCTGTATGCCTTTCAACGAACTGGGCCTGAGCGACAAGGTGCTCTCGGCCGTCGCCGACACCGGCTATACCGAGCCCACGCCCATTCAGGCGCAGGCAATTCCGCACGTGCTGGCGCGCCGCGATGTCCTCGGTCTGGCCCAGACCGGCACTGGCAAGACCGCGGCGTTCACGCTGCCGATGCTGACCCTGCTTGAAAAAGGCCGGGCTCGTGCGCGCATGCCGCGCACCCTCATCCTTGAGCCGACGCGCGAACTCGCCGCGCAGGTTGAGGAAAACTTCATTCGCTACGGCAAGAACCATAAGCTCAACGTGGCACTGCTGATCGGTGGCGTGTCCTTCGGGGATCAGGACGCCAAGCTGATGCGCGGCGTCGATGTATTGATCGCCACGCCCGGCCGCCTGCTCGACCATGTGGAGCGCGGGCGCTTGCTGCTCTCCGGCATCGAAGTCCTCGTCATTGACGAAGCCGACCGAATGCTCGACATGGGCTTCATCCCGGACATCGAGCGCATCTGCAAGCAGGTGCCGTTCACGCGCCAGACGCTGTTCTTCTCGGCAACCATGCCGCCGGAAATCCAGCGCCTCGTCTCGCAGTTCCTCTCCAACCCGGTGCAGATCGAAGCCTCGCGCCCGTCCTCGACGGCCTCGACTATCACCCAGCTTCTGGTCGCCTGCGGCAAGGAAGACTACGCCAAGCGCGAGAAGCTTCGCGAACTCATCCGGTCCGCCGACAACCTGCAGAACGGCATTATTTTCTGCAACCGCAAGCGCGATATCGCCGTGGTGCACAAATCGCTCCAGCGCCACGGCTTCAATGTCGTCGCATTGCATGGCGACATGGACCAGCGCTCCCGCATGCAGGCGCTGGAACAGTTCCGCAGCGGCGAGGCGCCTCTGCTGATTGCATCTGACGTTGCGGCACGCGGTCTCGATATTCCCGCCGTAAGCCACGTCTTCAACTACGACACGCCTCACCATGCCGAAGACTACGTCCACCGCATCGGCCGCACCGGTCGCGCGGGACGTGCGGGTGCGGCTTTCACGATCGTGACGCCGGCCGACACCAAGTCGCTTGCGGCGATCGAGAAGCTCATCACGCGCCCGATCGACTGGCGCGATGGCGAGAGCCTCGACAGCATCCCGCAGACCGAGAAGGGCGGCACGGAAGAGCGTCCGCGTTCCGGTCGTCAGCGTGGCGAGCGTGGCCGGGGTGAGCGCGGCGAGCCCGAGCGCCGCGGCGCCCGTCCGGCACGTCGTCGCGATGGCGAGCGCGCGATTGAGCAGCCCGAGGTGGAAGTGGCAGAGATGCAGCGCCCCGAGGCACCTGTTCCCTCGTCGCGTCGGCGCAACAAGGAGGCGACCGCCCCCGTTCAGGCAGCTGCGCGCGCTCCCGTGACCCCGCTGACGCATCGCCGCGATCGGCCCGTCGCGGACGAGCCGGCCGACACCTCGCATCTGCCGGCGTTCCTGCTGCGCCCCGTGCGCATCAAGGCCGGCTGACCTCGATCAGGTCTGTGCAAGGGCGGCGTCAATCGTCGCCCTGTCTTGCGCTCGCGTCCCGGCGTCCCGCACCCATCCGTCGAGGCGCTCGGCCAGTTCCTCGCGAACCGGGCCGATATCGGTGGAGGATGCCCGGCCGGAGAAGATGATCTCCATGGCCCCGTGAGGGTTCTTCGCGATCGCCGCCGCAGGGGACGGCTCGTTCGCGACGCGGCTGTCGGCCTTCAGGATATTGAGACCTTCCTCCTTCACGCCGTTGACGTCGGTACCGGGCTTCACCAGGAACGGAAT
>JAEZKB010000257.1 GCA_023415605.1 Pseudomonadota bacterium | reverse complement strand
GGCATGCTCTGCGCCGTGGCCTCCGAGGACGCCGACAAGCTGGTCGCCCACCTTGTGGCCGAAGGGGAAACCGCCGCCGTCGTCGGCACCCTGATCCGTCGCACCGGCGAACCCGTCACTTTCGACGGCAGCCTGGCACTTTGAGGAAGCGCGTCGCCATCCTGATCTCCGGACGCGGCTCGAACATGGTCGCGCTGATCGAAGCCGCCAAAGCTCCCGCCTACCCTGCCGAGATCGCCGGCGTCTTTTCCAACCGGGCCGATGCCCCCGGGCTCGCCTTGGCCCAGACCGTCGGCGTCCCGACCGCCGTCCGCTCGCATAAAGACTTTGCCAGCCGCGAAGCCTTCGACGCCGAGGTTGACGCCATTCTGGAAGGCTGGGGCACCGAGATCGTCTGCCTCGCCGGTTTCATGCGCATCCTCTCGACACCCTTCGCCGAGAAGTGGACCGGCAAGATGCTCAACATCCACCCGTCCCTGCTGCCGCTCTATAAAGGTCTGCACCCACAGCAGCAGGCTCTCGACGCTGGCGCTACCCAATCCGGCTGCACCGTCCACTGGGTCATCCCTGCCCTCGACGACGGGCCGGCCATCCTCCAGCGCACCGTCCCGATTCACCCTGGCGATACTGCCGACACCCTCGCCGCCAGAATCCTCATCGAGGAACACAAGGCCTACCCGGAGGCACTGGCCCTGGTCGCGACAGGCGAGGCGCGACTGGTCTGAGTTTCCAGCCCTCGACGCGCTCGGGATAATTGCCCGGGAAAGTATCGCAGAAGACCTCATGGTGAGCCCTGTCCAACCACGAGGGCGTGCTTACCCCCATCACTCAAATTCATTGCCCCCATTGCCAAAATCGGTTCGACCCGACTCTGGGCGGGTCATAAAGTGCGCCGCAAATGGAGGAGCCGATGCCCGCAACGCGTATCGAGACCCGGGCCGGTTGGCTCGCGGGCCGGCAGTCCGACCTGTGCGAAGCGGTGCAGCGGGCGCTGATCGAGGGCATCCGCATCCCCGAAGACGATCGCGACATTCGGCTGCACGAGCTGCCGGCGTCCGCGCTCCTGACCCGGTCTAGCCGCAGCGAGCGCTTTACCTTCGTCGAAATATCGATGTTCGTCGGCCGTTCGGTGGATGCCAAGCGTCGGCTGTATGCGGCACTGGTGCGTGAACTCGGCGCCTTCGGCGTCCAGCCGGCCGACATCAAGGTGCTGATCCACGAGGCTCCGCGCGAAAACTGGAGCGTCGGCGGCGTCGCACTGAGCGATGTCGAACTCGGATTCAAGGTGGAGGTTTGACATGAAGGCGCATTACTGGGCCCTGATCATCTTTCTGGGCGCCCTGTGGGGCTGCTCTTTCCTGTTCAACGCCATCCTGATCCGCGAGCTCGGGCCGCTCTGGGTCTCGGCCGGGCGCGTCAGCATCGGCGCTGCCGGCTGCTGGGTCTATTTCCTTGCCATGCGCAAGACGCTGCCGGCGGACCCGAAGATCTACGCGCAACTGCTTGTCCTCGGCCTCATGAACTATGCGGTGCCTTTCGCCCTGTTCCCGTTCGCCGAGCAGACCCTCGCCAGCGGCATTGTCGGCGTGCTCAACGGGCTCACGCCGATGACAACGGTGCTCGTGTCGCAGTTCTGGCCGGGCGGCGAGAAGGCGACCTGGAACAAGTCCATCGGCGTAGCGATCGGCTTTGTCGGCGCCGCCATCCTCGCATCGCCGTCCTTCGGCGCCGGCACCGCGGAAGTCCTGCCGGTGCTTGCCTGCCTCTTGGCGACGCTCTGCTACGCCTTCACGCTCAATTATGCGCGCCGCTTCAAAGCCATCGACTCGGCCGCCGTGGCATCGAGTTCACTCACCGGCGCGGCCTTGGTGATGGTCCCCGCCGCCTTCCTCTTCGAAGGTGTGCCGGTGATCACCCAGGGCGAGACTTGGGCGGCGCTCTTTGCCATCGGCCTCCTCTCCTCGTCGCTGGCCTTCCTGCTGCTCTGGTGGCTGGTGCCGCGGGTGGGCGCGACCAACGTCTCGCTCAACACCTTCATCACGCCGATTTCTGCCATCCTGCTCGGCGTCATCGTGCTGCACGAGCGGTTCGAGCTCATGCATGTCATCGGCATCATCGTGATCTTCTTCGGCCTCGTCTTCATTGACGGCCGCCTGGTCCGGCGCTGGATGCCGCAGGCGAGGGCAGCCTAGCCCTTGCCATCCGGCCGGATGGCGCCTATGTGAGACACGCTGACGGGCTTCGCCGCCCGTTGGTTGGGCCCGTCGGGAGTTTCCACCTCCTCGTCGGGCCCTCTTGTTTTTGGTGTCTTAGTCTCCCTCGACCACGACCAAGTCGAGAACTCCCGCACCTTCCCGAAGCTTGCGTCCCTCCACATAGGCTGGATCGTCATAGGCAGCGAGAGCCTGCTCGAAGCTGGGGAACTCAATGACCACGGTCCGCGCGCGGGCTGTCCCTTCCTTGACCACAACCTTGCCGGAGCGCGTCAGGAACTTGCCACCGCGTGACGCGATATAGGGCGTTACGAACTCGCGATAGCCCCGGTACTTCTCGGTGTCGGTAACCTCTACGTCCACCACCCAGTACCCCTTGGCCATCGCGTCCTCCGCTATTCGATGCCGAGCTTCTTCTTCAGAATATCATTGAGCGCCGTCGGGTTGGCCTTGCCGCCGGAGGCCTTCATGGCCTGGCCGACGAACCAGCCGAGCATGGTCGGCTTGGCCTTGACCTGTTCCACCTTGTCCGGGTTGGCGGCGATGATGCCGTCGACCACTGCCTCGATCGCGCCGAGGTCGGTGACCTGCTTCATGCCGCGACGCTCGACAATATCGGCCGGGTCGCCCTCGGGCTCCTCGGCGATGATGATCTGCAGCAGGTCCTTGGCGCCCTTGGACGAAATCGTGCCGCCGGCCACGAGGTCGACTATGCCGGCAATCTGCGCCGGCTTGATATGTGTCTCGAAAGCCGAAAGGCCCTGGCTGTTGGCGTAGGCGGCGATGTCGCCGGTGACGAGGTTGGCCACGGCCTTCCCGTCGCGCTTGCTGCCCCCATGCGCCACGGCCGCCTCGTAGTAGTCGGCGGTCTCGCGCTCCAGCGTCAGCACCATCGCGTCATAGGCCGTCACGCCGTAGTCGCGGATGAAGCGGTCCTGCTTCTCGTCGGGCAGCTCCGGCAGGTCCTTGGCGAGGTTGTCGATGAAGGCCTGATCGAATTCGAGGGGCAGCAGGTCGGGATCGGGGAAGTAGCGATAGTCGTGCGCCTCTTCCTTGCTTCGCATCGAGCGCGTCTCGCCGGTCTTGGGATCGTAGAGGCGCGTCTCCTGGTCGATGGTGCCACCGTCTTCCAGAATGTCGATCTGGCGGCGCGCTTCGAACTCGATGGCCTGGCCGGCAAAACGGACCGAGTTGACGTTCTTGATCTCGCAGCGGGTACCGAATTCGCCGCCGGGCTTACGCACCGAGACGTTGATGTCGGCACGCAGCGACCCCTGCTCCATGTTGCCGTCGCAGGTACCAAGATAGCGCATGATGGTGCGCAGCTTGCTCATATAGGTCTTGGCTTCTTCCGACGAGCGCAGGTCGGGCTTGGAGACGATTTCCATCAGCGCCACGCCCGAGCGGTTGAGATCGACAAAGCTCATGTTCGGATGCTGGTCGTGGACCGACTTGCCCGCGTCCTGCTCGATATGCAGCCGCTCGATGCCGATCTCGATGCGCTCGCCATCCACGTCGATATAAACCTTGCCCTCGCCGACCACCGGATCCTTGAACTGGCTGATCTGGTAGCCCTGCGGCAGGTCCGGGTAGAAGTAGTTCTTGCGGTCGAAGACCGAGCGCTTGTTGATCTGGGCCTTGAGGCCGAGGCCCGTCCGCACCGCCTGGCGCACGCATTCCTCGTTGATCACCGGCAGCATGCCGGGCATCGCCGCATCGACAAAGCTCACATTCGAGTTTGGCGGCGAACCGAACTCGGTCGACGAGCCCGAGAACAGCTTGCTCTCCGAAAGCACCTGCGCATGGACTTCCATGCCGATGACGATCTCCCAGTCCCCGGTCGCCCCGGCAATGAAGTTCTTGGGGTTCGGCGTGCGCGTGTCGACGATGGTCATGCTGTCTCTAGAGCCTGTGTTCAGTCCGGCCTTGTCTAGGGAAATCCGGCGCGCGAGGCAATGTCAGTCCTCGATCGGCCCGCGATAGGGCGCGAGGCGCTTTTCCAGCCGTATGCTTGTTTCTGGATTATGCGCCGACTGGTCCTCGGGCCGCATGGCGAGGATGCGGTAACCCTGGTGCTGGTAGAAGGCGACGGCGCGGACATTGTCGGCGAGCGTGTTGAGCTGCACGCGGTCGGCGCCCCCGAGTTCGAGCAGCGATTCCATCCGATGCAGCAGCAGCGTGCCGATGCCGTGGTTCTGCAACAGCGGCGTGACGAAGAGGTACGGGATGTAGGCCCTGCCCCGCGCCCGGCTGCACCAGCCGACGGCGACACCGTCGATTTCCGCGACGATGATGCGGTCCAGATGGGCATGCACCTCGTGACTCAACCGCCGTCGCTCGAGGTCGCGATTGGCGGCGGGTCCCGCCAGCAGCGGCCGCAGATCCTTGTCCCAGGCCACGTAGGCGATATCGGCGAGCACCTCGACTTCCGACGTCAGGGCCTTGCGGATCAGGGCAGTCATTGGCCTACTCCATGCGCTTGCGCGCCGCGATGATACCCTTCTCGTAATTGACGTTCCAGTTGATCAGCGTCCGCCAGATCAACTCTGCCTGATCTTCATCGAGGTCGAGTTCTTCGGCCCGGCCGCGCTGCTTCTTGATCACCGCCTCGATCCGCACCGGGTCGAGCGCCTCATGCGGATCGGTTTTGATCTGCGCCATGCGGGTCACGTACTGATGCCGCTCGGCGAACAGCGTCAGAAGTCCCTGATCGATCCGGTCGATCTCGGCGCGGACGTCTTCCTTGGTCTGGCACTCGGCGGGCGATTTGGTCACGGCACGTCTCTCTTGTTCAGCTGTGGCTGGTTTGCACGGGAAAGAGATCGAATTCAACCGCCCGGTTGTCCGGGGCAGACCAAATGGCTATTCATCCGTCGTTCATCGAGCAGGCCGTAGTGCGGCATGCGAACAAGGATCTGCCTATGTCTAGCCGTTCGGAGATTGTGTAGCACCCCGTCCCAGTGAGGTGACGGGGTCTTTGTGAACCACGCCGCTGCCACGCGTGATGCTGGCGGCTGCGCAGCGCTTCCACACATCCCAGGCTATTGACTCAAATGGATATTTCCCGCGACGAACAGCGGGTGCTGCACGCTCTTGCGCAGGGCGGCAACATCACTCCCATCAAGGACAACAAGGGCCGCATCATCGCGGTCGAACTTTACAACCGCGACGGCTGGATGATCCCTGCCTTCACCTTGCTTCTCTTCAAGAAACTAAGGAGCAAGAAGGCCATAGCCAGCCAAGACAGCCGTCCATACCGCATCACTCGACGCGGCCTCGAGCTGGTCCGCAGCGAGGTCGACAACCGCTGACGGGTCAAGGGACAGCGTCGGCCGTCCCTTGACTTTCGCTGCATTTGTTCTTGTTATGTTCCGAATGAACAACTGACCACGCGAGGCGTCGCCATGGGCACGGCGGCCACGATCCTGCATGCCGATCTCGACTCGTTCTACGCCTCGGTAGAGCAGTTGCTCGACCCGTCTTTGCTCGGCAAACCCATCGCCGTGGGTGGTGGCATCGTGCTCGCCGCCTCCTACGAAGCCAAGGCTTTTGGCGTGCACACGCCGATGCCAGGTTGGAAGGCCAAGGAACTCTGCCCGGACCTGATCTTTGTCGGCGGCCATTTCGACCAGTACCAGCGGCTGGGCGACGCGGCGATCAAGGTCCTCAGCGACTACACCCCGCTGGTAGAACGCATCTCCATCGACGAGGCTTTCGCCGATGTCGCCGGCACCGAGCACCTGTTCGGCCCGCCAGAAGAGATCGCCCGCACCATCCGCCGGCGCGTCCGCGACGAGCTCGGCCTGCCCATTTCGGTTGGTGTGGCGCGCACCAAGCATCTCGCCAAGATTGGCTCGCAGGTGGCCAAACCCGACGGTATGGTGGTCATCGATCCGTCCCGTGAGATCGAGTTCCTGCACAAGCTGCCGGTCGAATTGATGTGGGGCGTCGGTCCCGTCACCAAGGCTAAACTGGCCGGCGAGGGCATTGCGACCATCGGGCAACTGGCCAACTCGTCCAGCGGGTTGCTGACCCGTCTGCTCGGTCCCGCCGCTGGCGACAAGCTGGCCTCCCTGGCCTGGAACCGCGACCAACGCGAGATCGTCACCGACCTCCGCGCCCATTCGGCCGGTGCGCAGTCGGCGCTGGGCAAGAAGCCAGCCACCGAGGCTGTTTTCCGGCCGGCCCTGCTCCACCTGGCCGACCGCATCGGTTCGCGCCTCAGGGCCAAGTTGCTTTCAGGCCGAACGGTAACCGCGCGGGTACGCTTTGCCGACCTTCACGCCGTCACCCGGTCGGTTACGCTGCCCGCGCCGATCTCGGCCACCACGACACTCACCGAGGTCGCCGAAGAGCTGGTGCGTGGCGCGCTCGCCGATCATCCGAAGGAACGGTGGCTGTCGCTGCTCGCCATCTCGGTGAGCCATCTCGAGCGGCAGCCCATGCTGCAGCTGGAACTTCCGCTCGGCCTCGCCGACGAAAAGCACCGGCCGGGAACGAAGAAGGGCGCCGCCCGCTGGATGGCCGACCGCGCCATCGACAAGGTGCGCCACCGGTTCGGCTGGGAGGCCATCGGCTACGGGCCTGTGGCGCTCGAAAAGCGCACCGGTGTCCCGGACGCGTTTCGGTCACTGGCAGAGAAGGAGCTGTGATCCGAGCGCCTCGGTCACTGGCGGCTCGGTAGCAGTATTGCTACTGCAAGTCCTTCAGTGTGTTTACCAAAACAGTGCTTATCCCCGTGCTCTCCACGTCTCGTAGAATGTCCTCCATCAACCCTACGCGACGGGAAGCGCGACGAACGTTTGTGGGGAGACTGCCGGGAGGCGGAGGGGAGTCGTCCCAAACCGCTGGGCCAAGCGCACGGAGGTTAACCTTGGGGAGACAGGATCGACCCCCTCCCGACGCGCGGGACAACGCCAGAAACCCCGGTACCCGGAGGCGGAGATCGTCTCGTTTTATTCATACCAGAGGCGGCATCCGCCTCCGGGCCCGTCCCGCTCTTTGATATCCCCGGAGGGTCACGCCCGGCCGGTGCATCAGTGTGCCTTACGCACACCCGCGAACCAGCCTAGTGCTGCGTGACGCCCGAGAGTTCCTTGGCGATGTGTTCCCACTCCGCCTTGACGTTGGGAGCCGAGCGCTTCTTGCCGGCGCGGCGATACCAGTAGTCGGCATTGCCCATGTCGGCCTCGATCCAGTGCAGCAGCGCGTGCACCCAGTCGAACTCGAACACGCCTTCCATCGCCTGGGTGATGGCATGTGCCTCGTCCCATTCCGGTCCGACGCGGAACTGGCCCTTGCGGATCCACCACAGGGCCTGAAGCGGCTTGGACATATCCTTGGGCGGCGCCGACCAGTCTTCGGAGGTAAAGATATCGGTCGACATGCTCACCACCACTTGTCCGGGGTGAAATCCATGCCGGCGGAGCGCTCGATCACGCGGCCGGCGGCGAACAGGGTTTCCTCGTCGAACGGCTTGCCGATGAGCTGCAGGCCGAGCGGCAGGCCCTTGGCGTCTTTTCCGGCCGGTACGGCGATGCCGGGCAGGCCCGCCATGTTCACGGTCACGGTGAAGACGTCGTTGAGGTACATTTTCACCGGATCGGCATTCATGTCCTCGTCGCCCACGCCGAAAGCGGCCGAAGGCGTTGCCGGGGTCAGGATGGCGTCGACGCCCTCGGCGAATACGGTCTCGAAGTCGCGCTTGATCAGCGTGCGGATCTTCTGCGCCCGGACGTAATAGGCGTCGTAGTAGCCGGCCGAGAGCACATAGGTGCCGATCATCAGACGGCGGCGGACTTCCGCGCCAAAGCCCTTGGCGCGGGTCAGTTCGTACATGTCGGTGATGTCCTTGCCCGTCACCCGCAGGCCATACTTCACGCCGTCATAGCGGGCGAGGTTGGACGAAGCTTCTGCCGGCGCTACGATATAATAGGCTGGCAGCGCATACTTGGTGTGGGGCAGCGAGATATCGCGGACTTCGGCGCCCTCTGCCTTGAGCCAGGCGATGCCCTGCTGCCAGAGCGCCTCGATCTCGTCAGGCATGCCGTCCATCCGGTATTCCTTGGGAATGCCGATAGTGAGGCCTTTGACGCCGCGCTCCACCGCAGCGGCAAAATCCGGCACGGCGCGATCGACGCTGGTCGAATCTTTCGGGTCGAAACCCGACATCGAGGCCAGCATGATGGCATTGTCTTCGACCGTACGGGCGATCGGCCCGGCCTGATCCAGCGAAGAGGCGAAGGCGACGACGCCCCAGCGCGAGCAGCGGCCATAGGTGGGCTTGATGCCTACGGTGCCCGTGAAGGCGGCCGGCTGGCGGATCGAGCCGCCGGTATCGGTGGCGGTGGCGCCGGCGCAGAGCCAAGCGGCGACAGCCGAGGCCGAGCCGCCCGACGAGCCGCCCGGCACCAGCTGGGCATTGCTGCCGGCCGAGCGCCAGGGGTTGATCACCGGGCCGTAGTACGAGGTCTCGTTGGACGAGCCCATGGCGAACTCGTCCATGTTGAGCTTGCCGAGCATCACGGCGCCGTCGCGCCAGAGATTGGCCGTCACCGTCGACTCGTATTCGGGCTTGAAGCCGTCGAGGATGTGGCTCGCCGCCTGGGTGTGCACGCCCTTGGTGCCGAACAGGTCTTTGATCCCCAGCGGCACGCCTTCGATCGGCCCGCCCTGCCCGGCTTGGAGTTTCTGGTCGCTCGCCTTGGCCATGTCGCGCGCTTGCTCATGCGTCACCGCCACATAGGCGTTGAGCTTGGGGTTGGCGGCGTCGATGGCCTGCAAATAGGCGTCGGTCAGTTCCAGGGAGGTAAAATCCTTGGCCTTGAGCCCGTCACGGGCGGCGGCAAGGGAAAGGCGGGTGAGATCGGTCAACGCGTTTGGCTCGCTGAGGCAGTAAGTCTTCCGCCGTTCCTATAGCGCGAGGCGCTTTCCCGCAACCGGGCAGACGGCGTGTCGCGAGCCCTTACGCGAGACGACCGCCGCTCCGCTTCAGGCGGCGACCTGCGCCTTGAGCGGCTTTTCGTAGAACACCGAGTGCTCGCTCTCGGGGTAATCGAGGAACGGCCCGCGCCGGGTGTAACCGCCGCGCTCGTAGAGCCGGTGCGCTTCCGGCATGGTAGCGACCGAGCCGGTTTCGAGCATCAGCACGTCGAGCCCCTTGCTGCGGGCCAAGGCTTCGATGGCATTGAGCAGAGCCGACCCCACGCGTTTGCCGCGGATTTCCGGGTCGGTCCACATGCGTTTGACCTCGCCCAGTTGGGGCGTGTGCACGCAGAGTGCACCCATACCGACAGCGCGATTAGCCTCGTCGCGGGCCACGAATAAGGTCGTGTTCGGCTGCGCCATCTGCTCGACGGTCAGCTTGAACTGGAATTCGATTGGTGACAGCGGCAACAGGAAATCGTTGAGCTGCTCCACCAGCCGGCGCACATCGTCTTGCAGCGGGGTTTCGACCGAAATCGAAATGGCCATGGCCTACTCGACGACCTTGGGCACCATGAAGAAGTTGTCTTCGCTCAGCGGTGCGTTCTTGACGATCTTTTCGGGGTAGCCGCCATCGGTGATCTTGTCCTCGCGGCGGCGAAGCTGCATCGGCGTCACCGAAGTCATGGCTTCGACGCCCTCGACATTGACCTCGTTGAGCTGCTCGACAAAGCCCAGGATGGCGTTGAGCTCGCCCTGGTACTTTTCCACCTCGCTCTCCTCGACCCGGATGCGCGCAAGGCGCCCGATTCGCTTCACGGTGGCGGCGTCGATCGACATGAAGGTACTCCGAAAGGCTGTTTCCGCCCGCTTCTAGCAACGCAGAGGGGCAAAGAACAACGAAATTGCTTGATGGACCCGATCAGACTTCCAGGGCCAAAACCGGCTCCATGGCCATCAGGCCGGTCCCGTCGAGCAAATCGCGCACCGCCTCGATGGTCGCCTCCACCGCATGCTCGCCGCCCGCCAGCGCCAGTAGCCGCGGGCCGATTTCATTGATCGCGCTCCTCGCCGTTCCGGGCAAGTCCTTGCCGGCAACGATCACCACCGCCTCCTTGCCCCAGCGACCGGCCTCCGGCACGTCCCCTGTCGCGATCACCAGCGGCGCCTCACCCACGGCCTCAATCAGCACGGAATTGTCGCTGAGCCGAAAGGCGAGCACCTCGGGCAGCCCAGCGTCATCGATCAGCGCGCCTACCTTCCGCGGCGTCCACCGCGGCCCGGCTTCCGGCAATGCGTCGGCCAATCCGAAAACCCGATCCGCACCGCTCACCAGTTCTGTCCGATCGATACCCCCCGGCGCTCCCTCTGCATCTACCACCAGCACCTGCCCCCCGGCATGAATCCGGAACGTCGTCCCCCCGAACCAAGTGAGTTTCATTGCAGTGGCCCCGCCTAACGTGCAGATACGTCTATCGAGCGCGGTCCCAAAGGCAAGCTATTGAACGACCTCACCACCCTTCCCCCGTCCGGCAAGCTGCTCGGCCTCGACCTCGGGACCAAGACCATCGGCGTGGCGATTTCCGACGGCATGCGCTACTCGGCGACGCCGCTTGAGACGATCAGGCGACAGAAGTTCACGCAGGATGCCGAGCGCTTGATCCAGCTGATCGCCGAGAATCAGGCCGTCGGTATCGTCTTAGGGCTGCCGCTCAACATGGATGGATCGGAGGGGCCGCGTGCGCAGTCGACGCGGGCCTTTGCGCGCAATCTCGCGCAGAAGATCGAGATCCCCATCACCTTCTGGGATGAGCGACTCTCCACTGCCGCCGTCACCCGCACTCTCATCGAGGCCGACACGCGGCGCGATAAGAGGGCCGAGGTCGTCGACAAGCTGGCAGCGAGCTACATCCTGCAAGGAGCGCTGGAGCGACTGCGGGCCCGCTGAGGAAAAAGGTGCTCGAATCTGTACATTGGGGCTGACCTCGGATAGACCCCGCCCAGCCCAACGGACGGACCTGCATGCTCCCCTTCAAGCATCGCCACCTGCTCGGCATCTCCCAGCTCAATCAGTTCGAGATTCTGGACCTTTTGGATCGGGCTGAGGCTATGATCCCGGTGTCCCGACAGCCGCGCAAAACCCTGCCGACGCTCTCGGGCAAGACGCAGATCAATCTGTTCTTCGAGCCTTCTACCCGCACACAGGCGAGCTTCGAGATCGCCGGCAAGCGGCTCGGGGCGCAAGTCACCAACATGTCGGTCAAGACCTCGTCCATCACCAAGGGTGAGACTCTGATCGACACCGCTGCGACGCTCAACGCCATGCAGCCCGACGTCATCATCGTCCGCCACCCGGCCTCGGGGGCGGTAGAACTACTGAGCCAGAAGGTCGGCTGTTCGGTGATCAATGCCGGTGACGGCGCCCACGAGCACCCGACGCAGGCGCTGCTCGATGCGCTCACCATCCGCCGTCACAAGGGCTATCTGGCCGGGCTGACGGTTGCGATCTGCGGCGATATCGCCAATTCCCGGGTCGCCCGCTCGAACCTGCTCCTCCTCGGCGCCATGCAGGCGCGCACCCGCGTCGTCGCGCCCCGCACCCTGTTGCCACGCGGAATCGAGCAGATGGCGACCGAGGTCTTCACCGACATGGAGGACGGCCTCAAGGGCGCCGACGTCGTCATGATGCTGCGGCTCCAGCACGAGCGCGCCAATGGCCGGATGATACCGTCGGTGCGCGAATACTACCGCTTCTACGGGCTCGATGCCGAAAAGCTGGCACTGGCCAAACCTGATGCCATCGTCATGCATCCGGGTCCGATGAACCGCGGTGTCGAGATCGATCCTGCCATTGCCGACGGCGAGCGCTCGGTCATCACCGAGCAGGTGGAAATGGGGGTCGCCGTGCGCATGGCCGTACTCGATGCGCTGCTCGCCGAGGGAGCCGCGTCATGACAGGCTTCGTCATCAAGAACGCTCGCATCGTCAATCCGGCCAGCGACCGCGACGTACGCGGCTCGCTGCTCGTTGAAGACGGCATCATCAAAGCCGTCGCCGAAGGCGGGCCGCAGGGCGTGCCGGACGGTGCCGATGTCTACGACGCCAAGGGCCTCGTCGTCGCCCCCGGCCTCATCGATATGCGGGTCTTCACCGGCGAGCCGGGCCACGAATACCGCGAGACGCTGGCTACCGCCGGTAAGGCGGCCGCAGCCGGTGGCGTCACCAGCTTCGTGCTTATGCCTGACACCGATCCCGCGATCGACGACGGCGCGCTGGTTGATTTCATTTTCCGCCGGGCCCGCGACACGGCCTTGGTCAACGTCCTCCCTGCCGCCGCCATCACCAAGGGGCTGCGCGGGGAGGAGATTACCGAGTTCGGCCTGCTCAAGGAAGCAGGCGCAATAGGTCTCTCCGACGGACGCAACTCCATCCAGTCGGCGGGCCTTCTTCGTTCCGCCTTCAGCTACGCGCGAAACTTCGACCTACCGGTCATGCACCACGTCTCCGACCGCTCCCTTACTGGAGATGGCGTAATGAACGAGGGACCGCTGGCCTCCTTCTCCGGCCTTAAGGGCATTCCGGTCGAGGCCGAGACTGTCCCCTTGGCCCGAGACCTGCAGCTGGCGGCGCTGACCGGGGTGCGCTATCACGCCGCGCAAGTCTCCACGGGATCCTCGGTGGCGCTGCTGACCGCCGCCAAGCAGCGGGGCGGGCCGGTATCCGCCGGCATCTCGATCAACAACCTGGCCCTCAACGAGAACGACGTCGCGCCCTACCGCACCTTTTTCAAGCTGTCGCCGCCGCTCCGCTCCGAGGACGACCGGCAGGCGGTGATCGAGGGCCTTAAGTCCGGCGCCATCGACGTCATCCATTCGAGCCACGACCCGCAGGACAATGAAGTCAAGCGCCAGCCCTTCGCCGAAGCGTCGGACGGCGCGATCGGGCTCGAGACGCTGCTTGCCGCCGCTCTGCGCCTCGTCCATTCCGGCGACGTACCGCTGCTCAAGGTCCTGCGCGCGCTCACCAGCCGCCCCGCCGAGATCCTGGGCTTGCCCTCCGGGCGCCTCTCGCCCGGCGCCCCGGCCGATCTCATCATCTTCGATCCGGAGTTCCCCTGGGTTGTGACCGAGCCGTCGATCGTTTCGCGCTCGCGAAACACCGCCTTCGAGGGTGCACGCATGACCGGTGCGGTGATGCAGACCTTCGTTGCAGGAAAGCCGGTGTTCAGCCATGCTGCGCTCCGGGAGGGTTCTGCCACATGATCTGGATCGCCGCCGTTGCCATCGGCTACCTGCTGGGCTCGATCCCCTTCGGCCTGCTGCTCACCCGCGCCGCCGGTATGGGCGATATCCGCTCGATCGGCTCAGGAAATATCGGCGCAACCAACGTGCTGCGCACCGGCAACAAGGGCCTCGCCGCCGCCACGCTGGTGCTCGATGCGCTCAAGGGCACGGCCGCCGTGCTCATCACCCGCTACCTGCTGATCCCCTATCTCGGCGCGCCGGAATCGGCACCTGGTGAATGGGTCGTCTATCTCGCCGGTCTTGCCGCCTTCTTCGGCCACGTCTTTCCGGTCTGGCTCGGCTTCAAGGGTGGTAAGGGGGTCGCCGTGTATATCGGCGTGTTGCTCGGCATCAATTGGGTCGTCGGCCTCATCTTCTGCGCGGTGTGGCTGCTGATCGCCTTGGCGCGCCGCTTCTCCTCGCTGGCGGCCCTCACCGCCGCTGCCATGGCGCCGATCTTCGCCTTCACCACCGCCGCCAACGACGCCGAAGGCCTCGCCTTCGCCGCGACCTGCGGTGTGATGACCATCGCGCTCTACTACAAGCACTGGCCCAACATCCGGCGCCTCTGGGATGGCACCGAACCGCGGATCGGTTCGGAAAAGCTGACGCCGAAGGCCTGATCGCCATGGCGGGACGGGACGGCACTTTGCTGACCCCGGCCCAACGCGTCGCCTGGCTGCGTCTTATCCGCACCGAGAATGTCGGGCCGCAGACTTTTCGCCAGTTGGTCAACCGCGAAGGCTCAGCCGAGGCGGCGCTGGCCGCGCTTCCTGGCATCAACCAGCGCATTGGCCGTCCCAGTCGCATACCGTCGGTCAGCGAAGCCGAAGACGAAATTGCAGCGCTGGACCGCCTCGGCGGCCGGCTGGTCGGCTCCGGTGAGCCGGACTATCCGCCGCTCCTCCTCCACATCTCCGGCGCACCGCCGCTACTTTCGGTCATCGGGGGGCAGAACCTCGACCTGCTCCGCACCGTTGGCATCGTCGGCGCCCGCAACGCCTCGTCGGCCGGGCAGAAGATGACGTGCATCTTGGCCCAGGACCTTGGCGACGCCGGTTATACGGTGGTCTCCGGCCTTGCCCGCGGCATCGACGCTGCCGCGCATCGCGCAAGCCTCCGCACTGGCACCGTGGCCGTCCTTGCTGGCGGCATGGACCATATCTATCCTGACGAGAACATCCCGCTGGCCCAAGAGATTGTCGCCAATGACGGTATGCTGGTCAGCGAGATGCCGCTCGGCTGGGAGCCTCGCGCTCGTGATTTTCCGCGGCGTAATCG
>JAEZKB010000172.1 GCA_023415605.1 Pseudomonadota bacterium | reverse complement strand
ATTCCCTTGAGAGCCGTGGAAGACCACCACGTTGATAGGCCGGATGTGGAAGCGCAGCAATGTGTGAAGCTGACCGGTACTAATAGCTCGATTGGCTTGATCGTTCTCATTAATCAATGCTCGCAGGGTCACCTGCGGCTTGAACGAGATTGATCGGTCGGACTTGCGAGTCCAAAGCACCTCTAAACTAAACTCTTAAGGTCTAAATCCAGAATTCACCCGCATGTTTTTCGCCGATCTGGTGGTAATTGCGAGAGGCCCAGAACCCGATCCCATCCCGAACTCGACCGTTAAACCTCTTTGCGCCGATGGTACTAAGTCTTAAGGCTTGGGAGAGTAGGTCGCTGCCAGGTCTGCCAAAAACATGCGTGTCTCTTTAGATGTCGAAATTCAAACCCCGTTGCCGCAAGGCAGCGGGGTTTTGCTTTTGGGCTGGTTCCGGCGCGCGGGCTCATACTCTGGCATAGCCGAGCTGTCATCGACCCGGGAGCAATCGCGCTTAGCTCAGGCCATTTGAGTGGGTCTCTGCCTGCGCAGGGACGGCAATCGAGGATCTGCTAAGCCCCGCGGCCCTCAAACAACGGGTTGCCCCCTCACCCGAACCGTTTGATCGAGTACGGCGACGGATCCAGGAACGGCGTCTCCCCCGTCATCATCTCGGCCAACAGCCGGCCGGTCGCCGGACCGAGGGTCAGGCCGTGATGGGCGTGGCCGATGGCCAGCCACAGGCCCTCGCTCCCTTCCCGTCCGATGATCGGCTTCATGTCCGGCGTGCAGGGGCGGACGCCCATCCAGGGCTTATCGTCGACCCGCTCGCCGAGTGGAAAGCTGGTGCGTGCCACCGCCTCGGCTGCGTCGAGCTGCGCCGGGTTAGGCGGCGCGTCCAGGGCAGCGAACTCCGCCCCGGTGGTGAGGCGCAGGCCGCGGTGCATCGGGGCGATGAGGAAACCGGCTTCGTCGTAGGTGGGCAGTGTCAGTGCTGTGCCGTCCTTGGCGCGGTAGTGCATGTGATATCCCCGCTTGCCGCCGAGCGGCAGCCTGCGGCCAAGCTTGCGGAGTAGCCCGTCGGCCCAGGGGCCGAGGGCCACCACGACTTCCCGCGCGACGATGGCGCCGGTCGCTGTATCGACTTCCCAGCCCCCTGCCGACGTTCGCAGCGTCATCGCGTCGCCAGTCACGAAGCGGCCGCCGTGCTTTTCGAACAGACGCAGATAGGCCTGGGTCAGCGCCAACGGATCCCGTACGGTCCAGGGCTGTGTCCAATGCACGGCGCCGAGATAGGGGCCGGTCAGCGCCGGCTGCTCGGAGCGCAGAGTCGCCGAATCGAGGGTGCGGTGCTCGATCCCCATCGGCGCCAGCATTTCTGCCTCGGTCCGCGCCACATCGAAGCCAGCCTGCGTACGATAGACTTTCAACCACCCCGCCTTGCCCACCAGGTCAGACGCGCCTGCCTCCTCGATCAGCGGGATGTGCTCGCTCAGCGAGTGAGCGATGAATTGCGAGTAGTCCGTGACGATCCGCTGATACGAGGCATCACGCGACTGCCACCAATAATGGCCGAGGAAGCGCGCCATGCCGGGCAGCGCCCGCCACTGGAAGCGCATCGGGATGCTGAGGTTCTGCGCATAAGTGGCAAGGGTCGAAAGATCCTGCGGAAACTTGTGTGGGGCCCCGCCCTCGCGCTGGATCAGCCCGGCGTTGCCGAACGAAGTCGCCTCGCCGGCGCCCTGCCGGTCGAGCAGCACGACATCGCGGCCGCGCTTGGCCAGGTGCAGCGCCACGCTGACGCCCACAATGCCCGCGCCCAGCACCACCACATCAGTCTTCACGGCCCATATCCCCGCAACTCAATTGTGCCCGCTATAGCAGGCCCGCTCCGGCGCCGCGAGGCCAAGCCCACAGCTCCGTGATGCCCATCGAAATCGCCCGCCGAAATGCCTATATCTGGCGCATCCACGGAGGATCCCATGCTCGATCAGAAATTCCCCGTCACCCGCACTGACGCCGAGTGGCAGGCCCGCCTTACCCCCGAGCAGTATTACATCATGCGCCAGCACGGCACCGAGCGCCCCGGCTCCTGCGCGCTGCTTTATGAGAAGCGCCCGGGCACGTTCGAATGCGCCGGCTGCGACACCCCGCTCTTCGAGGGCAAGTTGAAGTTCGAGTCCGGCACCGGCTGGCCGAGCTTCAATGACCCGATCCCGGGTTCAGTCGAAGAGACCGTCGATCGCAGCCACGGCATGGTCCGCACCGAAGTCCACTGTGCCACCTGCGGCAGCCATCTTGGCCACGTCTTCCCCGACGGCCCGCCGCCGACCGGACTGCGCTACTGCATCAACGGCGTGGCCCTCAACTTCGTCCCCGCTGAATAATCCAGGCGCCGGCTCCCACGAGCCGGCGTTGTCGTATCCGACGTCCGGTGTCTTAACCGGGCGTTCACCATACCGGCGGATCGCGTGCATCCGCCCTCCTCTCGCGCCGTTGCTCCGCGCACAGCTAACGAGAGGTTCACATGCTCGCTAAAATTGAATCGACCGTCCGCATCGATGACGCCGCCATTGCCGCCTTCCTCGGTCTGGCACGCTCGGCCAATGTCTATTTCGACCTCGTCAACGATCGCCTCACCGTCCGTGCCGTCAACCCCGACTGGCTGATGTGGACACCCATCCGCCACTTCCTCGATGAAATCGGAAAGGACGACCTCGAAGACTTCATGCGCCGTCATCAGGACGACGACCTCACCAACCTGCCCGACCTCCCCGCCGCAACGCCTCGTGCGTTGCGTGCGTGAGCGGGCGTACGCTTCGGGGGCAGCCATCGGGCTGGGTGGGATCGACGACGACACTCACCTGACCATCACCTGACAGAAGTTCATGGCCTGCCGTTACGCTCAAGGGATCACTTTGTGACGCAAACCGTTGGACTTTGCCGTCAGCTTTGCGTCATCCGTCATTCAGATTTTTAGCAATCGGTTCAGACGCTTGTCAGAAATCCACACCGACTTATCCCCGCGCTGTCTGCTAGATGTAGACTTCCCCCATCGCCGCACCGAAAGCGAGATCATGACGAGTGATTGGTGCGGCGAGGCTGGGTGGGGAAGACGTCGGTCGCTCCCAGGCCAAGCCGGGAAGGTCTGACGGGTTTAGGTACCCCGTCGCCTTAATTTGCTGCCGTGGGCCGGCGTCATTCGTGCTGGCCCACCGGAGTGCGACTGGAGAAACGCGAAGAGCGTGGTCTGGTCAGGACAAGAACCCTGCGGCGGTGGGGCATTCCGATTGAAACGCCCCGGATCATCCCGGTGAACGTCACAAATCCCGGTTACGACGGCGGAGCAGGGCTCCAGCCGGAGGTGCGTTCTTGCCTTCGGCACACGAACTATCGACGGGCCATGTTCCGCCGTTGTTCGCTCTCTTGATATCTCCGGAGGCGGCAACGCCGTCCGGTGCATCCGTTCGCCGTCAGGCTTTGGCGAGACGCGCTTCCACCACGGTGCGTGTCATCGTCTCCGGCACCAGCTCGTCGCTTTCCACGGCAATGGCCGCGGCGGCGGACGCGAAGCGCAACGCATCGGCCAGTGTCATTTCGCGGCGCAGCGTAGACCACAGCGCCACAAAGAAAGCGTCGCCGGCGCCGTTGCTGTCGCGGAGTTCGGCCGGAAGTGCCGGCACCTCGATCCAATCACCACCGCATAGCGCCAAAGCGCCGTGTGCACCGCGCGTACAGACGACCAATCTGGCGCGCTCCGCCAGCCGCTGCATGAGCGAGCGCGGGTCGGGCAGAGCCTCGTCCGAGAGCTGGATCACGTCGGCCTCGGCGATGAACTGCTCGTGGTAGGGATTGTTGCCGTCATAGTCGTGGAGGTCGACCCAGACATCTGCACGGCTCGCCCGCACGGCGGGCAAGAGTGGGATCGAGCTCTGCGTGATGTTGAGAAAGATCGTCCCTGCGGCCGCGATCGCCGGCGCGAGCCGGTCGACATCCACCGGCGGTGCGGGCGAGCCGTTGAAGAGAAAAATCGAGATGCGTTGGCCCTGCGCATCCATCAAATTGACGTGTCGCGACGTGCCGCCGGGATCGGTATCGAACACCACCTGCAGACCGCGCGCCGCGCAGAAGGCGCGGATCGAACGGCCGGCTTCGTCATCGCCGATGGTAACATGCAGCAGCGGCGCATGGCCGAGCGCCTGCAGAGCCAACGCCTTGCCGATGCCGGTCGAGCCGGCTGCGATGGAAGAGCGGGCATTAACAATGGTCGCCGGCTTCGGTTCGGGGAACCGATCGAGGTGGATCATCGTATTCCACGAGGCCCCGCCCAAAACTACGGCGTCGGTCATTCCCAAATCCTCATGCGGTCACAAAATCTTCAGGTTCTTGGACCACATCAGCCCCGTCACCGAAACCCGAAACGGCGCACATCCCAATGACATTCGACCGGCTCTCCGCCTCTTTGCGGTTCATCTTCGCTTTTGCCCTGATGGTCTCGTTCGCCGCGCCCGCCGCCGCGCAGGTGACGATCTTTTCGCCCTTCAACATCAAGGAAGCGATGGATCCGGGCATCCGCAAACATGCCAACATCGCCTACGCGGATGGCGAGCGCAAAAAACTCGATATCTACCGGCCGGAGGATACGTCGGGCGGACCGGCTCCGGTCGTCATGTTCATTTACGGCGGCGCCTGGCGGGCGGGTGACAAGTTCGAATACGAGTTCGTCGGCCGGGCACTGGCGGCCAATGGCTTTGTTGCTGTGCTGCCCGATTACCGGCTTTGGCCGGAGGCGAAGTACCCCGATTTCCTCGAAGACAATGCCCAGGCCATGAAGTGGGTCGAGGACAACATTGTCGGCTATGGCGGCGACAAGAATCGCTTCTTCCTCGCCGGTCATTCGGCCGGCGCCTACAATGCGGTGATGCTCTCGCTCGATCACTACTATCGTGACGAGTACGGCATCACGATGCCGATCCGGGCCGTGGCGGGTATTTCCGGCCCCTACAATTTCTACCCGTTCGAATACGGCGAGGTGCGCGAAACCTTCGGCAGCGCGCCAAATCCGGAGGGGACGCAACCAGTCAACCTCGTCACCTCCGATACGCCGCCGATGCTCTTGGTCAGCGGCACCAACGATCCGATCGTGCGGCGGCAGAATACCGAAGCACTGGCCGCGCGGCTCCGCGCGCAGAATGTGTGGGTCACCGAGAAGTACTATGAGGGCATGGGCCATCTCGAGCCGGTCATCGCCATGGGCATGCTGATGCGCTGGCGCATGCCGGTGCTCAAGGACGTCGTCGATTTCTTCCAGACGTTCGGGGCTTTCCCCAGCGGTACCCCACGTCCGGTGTTCACGCCCGAGGCGCCGGTCGACCCAATGCAGCAGATGATCGCCGACCTCGACGCCACGCTCGACCCGATCGAGCAGTAAGCACCCGGCTCAAACGTTGACGCGGTTGAGTCGGTAAGCCAGCTCCTGGCCGAATTTGCTCATCGACTTTTCCATGATGGCGCCGACGCTGTAGCCGAGGACGGCGTAGAACTTCTGGGACACGTCGGTGCGAAGGAACTCGATGTACCGATCGAGTTCGTCGTCGCTCAGCTCCCTGTAGGCGTAGGCCATCAGCGCGCGCTGCGTGGCGGTGACTTCCTGCTCGAGCCCGGGCAGCATCATCGCCAGCTGCGCATCGATCTCGCTCCAGGGCACCTCGATATCGCCGCTGGCGCCGGACATGGCCATGCTCACCATCATGGCCCGCATCGCCTGGCCGAGCATGGTCCGCCCCACCTCGGCGCTCACCAGCACCATGATCTCGTCGATCTGCTTGATCCGCCGCGAGTCCGGCTCCGCCTCCTCGAGCACGGCAAAGCCCTCGTCGCGGGCGGCCAGTTGTTCGTCGACCGCCATGGCCTGGATCGCAGCCTCTATGGTGCTGACATGCTTGCCGAAATCGGACCGGTAGAAGCTGGCGAGTTCGGTCATCTCGGCGGCGTCGAAGCGGTCGGTGAAGGCTTTCGCCAGCGCATCGTGCATTTCGTCCGCCTTGAAGACAGCGAAGGACGTTTCCTTCCAGGTCTCGGCGAAATCTTCGGGCAGCGGCATACCCTGCTGCTCGGGCGAAGAGGCGATGGTTTCCGCAAAGCTCGAGAACAGCTGGTCGAGCGCGGTGGCCGCCATCAACTCGTCGACGCTCATCGGCGCCATGGTCTCGGCCGGCGCTGTCGCTGGCGTCACAGCGAGCGCCGGCAGCGGCGCAGCCGCGAGGCTAAGGGCAAGAGCGAGGGCGCGGACCAGCATGGGCGTTCTCCTTTGGCCAGAGACTAGTCCCGCCGGTACTGAACCCGCAATGAACTAGATGGCGACTGCGCCCAGCCTGGCCGCCACGTCCTGACCGATCTCGAACATCGTCGCCTCGATAATCTCGCCGATGGCGAGGGTCAATGTGGCGTAAAACTTCCGCGTCGCCGGAGCACGAAGGAAGTCGAGATAGGCTTCAAGTTCGGCGTCGCTCAGGTCGGCGTAGGTAAAAGCGAGCGTCGAACGGGTGGCGTCGACAAGGCTCTCTTCAAGGCCAGTGAGCTTTGTCGCGATCTCGGCGTCGATCTCGGCCCAGCTCAGTGCGATGTCGCCCTTGGCGGAGAGGTGCAGGCCCAGCGCCATGCCGCGGAGCGACTCGCCGAGCATGGCAAAGCTCATGTTCGCGCCGCTCAGCTGCATGACCTCGTCGAAGTGCGCGCGACGGGATTGGGGAGCGAAGAAGTAGAGCGTCTTGCCCTTGGCAAGCGTTTCGATCTGCCGCTCCGGCGCAATCTCGCGGGTGCTGCGTTCGAGGCCAGCGAGACGCAATCCGAGCGGGGAGGCAAGGAAACTGCCGATGCCGGTCATTTCGTCGTCAGTAATCTGCTCACTCAGCCGATCGGCGAGGCGACGGTTGAGTGCTGCGTCGCCAAAGGCCATGCTGGTCGCCCTCTCCCAGGCTGAGAGGAAGCGCTCGTCGTCGACGCCGTGCTGGCGTGGCGAGAGAGCAAGGGTGGCGCCGAAGTCACGGAACAATGTGTCCATCCCGGCCTGGCGCATCAGCGCGTCGGCGGCGGGTTCGGCAGCGGTGAGTGGTAGCGGCGCGACGAGAAGCGCCAGTGCGAGACAGAGCGCACGCAGCATGGTGGAGACCCCCGAATGGGCCAGCCAAGGCGTCCTTGCCCCAGACGACAGGGCCGGCAATACGACTCCCGGTCGACGCAGTTCCGGTTCGCCTGATAATGGTGGAGCGAAGTTACGGGAGTGAAAAGATGAAATATGTTCGCCTTGGCCAGACAGGCCTCGAAGTGTCGCGCATTTGCCTCGGTTGCATGAGCTATGGCGAGCCCAATCGCGGCACCCACCCCTGGACCCTCCCCGAGGACGAGAGCCGCCCCTTCCTCCGCGCCGCCTGGGAGGCCGGCATCAACTTCTTCGACACCGCCAACGTCTATTCGCTCGGCTCGAGCGAGGAGATCGTCGGCAAGGTGCTCAAGGAGCTGACACCGCGCGAGAACGTGGTGATCGCCACCAAGGTCAACGGGGTGATGCGGCCGGGGCCGAATGGTGGCGGCCTGTCGCGCAAAGTGATCATGCACGAGATCGATGCCTCGCTGAAACGGCTGGGCACCGACTATGTCGACCTCTATCAGATCCACCGCTTCGACCCGAAGACGCCGATCGAGGAGACGCTCGAGGCGCTGCACGATGTAGTCCGCGCCGGCAAGGCTCGCTATATCGGCGCCTCGTCGATGTATGCGTGGCAGTTCGCCAAGATGCTCTACACGGCCGAACTCAACGGCTGGACGCGTTTCGTCTCGATGCAAAACCATCTCAACCTCCTGCACCGCGAGGAAGAAAAGGAGATGATACCGCTCTGCATCGATCAGGGCATCGGCGTGATCCCGTGGTCGCCATTGGCGCGCGGCAAGCTGGCGCGGCCGTGGGGTGAGGTCACCAACCGCACCGAAGGCGACGAGTTTGGCCGCACCCTCTATGAAGGCGGCGGAGAGGCGAATGCGGCGATCAACGCGGCGGTTGAGAAGATCGCCAAAGCCCGCGGCATCCCGATGGTGCAGGTCGCGCTTGCCTGGGTGCTGCAGAAGCAGCCGGTGACCGCCCCGATAGTCGGGGCTACCAAGCTCAACCATATCAGCGACGCCGTGGCAGCGGTGGATGTGGTGTTGACGCCTGAGGAAATTGCGGCGCTGGAAGCGCCGTACCGCGCTACGGGCGTCAAGGGCTTCTAGCCCGTCTTCCGGAACTCGAAGCCGCGCTCGACGGGATCGGTCCATTCGGTGACGTCGATCGCGTCGACGCGAGCGCCGGATGGGCCTTCGTGGCACTCGGCGATCATGCCGGCAACGAGGGTGTCGGTACCGGAAATCACGGCTTCGACCGAGCCATCGAGGCGGTTGCGGACCCAGCCGGAAACCCCCAGTTCCCGGGCCTTTCGGACGGTCCAGTCACGGTAGCCGACACCTTGCACGCGGCCGCGGATGCTCAGGTGGGCGCTGCGGCTCATGCTGGCTCGATCTCGACGGAGGCGGCGGAGCGGGTGGAGGGGCCGTGGTAGACCGCCTCGATATTGTTGCCGTCGGGATCAAGGACGAAGGCGCCGTAGTAACCGGGGTGGTAAGGACGCTCGCCCGGCGCGCCGTTATCGGTGCCGCCGGCGGCGAGGGCGGCGTCGTAGAAGGCGTGGACCATTTCTATGTCCTTGGCCTGAAAGGCCAAATGGACATGGGTCGGGGTTGAAGCGGCGGGCTCGCGAGCAGCGGCATCGACGTAGAGTTCGTCGAGCTGGAGCCAGTCCTCGCCTTGGGATTCAATCGTGAATCCAAGAGCTTCGGCGACGGCTTGGTAGAAGGTTCTGGCCTTGGGAAAGTCGCGGGCGCGGAGGTGCACGTGGTCGATCAGGCGGCCGGTGTGCCAGGTCATTTCGGGTCTCCTCCACAGTTTCGCCCGCTACATGAACGAAACATGAACGACGAGTCAATGCGGAGACGAAACGAAAGGCCGGCCGCAGTGGTTGCGACCGGCCCGAACTTGCGATCCTGAACGGAGCTTACTCCGCCTTGTCGGCCGATTCCGAGTTGAGTTGGCCGTATTTCTCAACACCGATGGTGTTGAGGAGCTGCAGCTGCGTCTCGAGAAAATCGATGTGGCCTTCTTCGTCGGCGAGCAGCTCTTCGAAGAGGTTCTTGGAGACGTAGTCGCCGAGCGACTCGCAGAGCTCGCGGCTGGCCTTATAGGCCTTGCGGGCGTCGTACTCGCCGGCGAGGTCGGCCTCGAGTACTTCCTTGATCGTCTGGCCGATGCGGAGCGGCGCGACACGCTGCAGATTGGGGTGGCCTTCGAGGAAGATAATGCGCTCGATGAGCTTATCGGCGTGGTGCATCTCTTCGATGGATTCGGCACGCTCCTTGGCGGCGAGCTTCTTGAAGCCCCAGTCGTCCAGGATGCGGAAATGCACCCAGTACTGGTTGACTGCACCGAGTTCGAGGAAGAGGGCCTCGTTAAGCCGCTCGATGACCTGTGCTTCGCCTTTCATGACGACCTCCAATGCGTTTACGACGCAACGCAGGCGGCCGCGGCGGAATCACTGTTCCGGGCGCGGCATT
>JAEZKB010000149.1 GCA_023415605.1 Pseudomonadota bacterium | reverse complement strand
GCAGCGAGCTGGTCAGACTACTGGGAATGGACCCGGAATTGATCGCGCAGCACGAGCGCGGTGCAACGATCACGGCAGATAACGGTGATCTGATCTATCTCTTGGACTGAGAGAATTCACATGGCTAAGTCGCGTCGCCCTCCGAAGAAGAGCAGTGCTGCAGTAAAAGCAGCTGCAGATAGGGCAGAGGCAAGGGCAAAGGGCGAGCCCGTAGAGGAAAGCGTGATCGCTGGTCCTCTTAACCCATCCGAAGTCAAGCCGAAGATCGGGCGCCCGACCAAGTACGATCCTGCCATGTGCGAGGTCGTGATGAACCTTGGAGAAGAGGGGAAGTCAAAAGCGCAGATCGCAAGATCACTTGGCGTGACGCGCGAAACTATTGATATCTGGGCAAAAGAACACGCCGCGTTTTCCGACGCCATAAAAACAGCGAGAGAATTGGCGCTAGCATGGTGGGAAGATCGTGGTCAAGAAGGGTTGCTTCTGGGCTCGAAAGGCTTCAACGCAACTGCGTTCATCTTCCAGATGAAGAACAGGTTCCGTGAAGACTACCGTGATGCTTCGGTGCATGAGCATTCGGGCAAAGATGGCGGCCCCATCGAAACCAAGGAAACGTCAGATATCGAGACGGCGCGCCGCATCGCATTCATGCTGGGCCGTGCGGTAGGCCGCAAGGAAGCGGCTGGCCATGACGCTGCTGCTTGATGACATCCTTGCTCGTCTGCAGGCGCTCCCGCCGGAAGAGCGCAAGCAGGTCGAAGAGGCGGCAGAAGAGGCGACCAAGGGGCTCAAGTGGTTCCCCACTGCTGGCCCGCAGATGGATGCCTATTACTCGACCGCCGATGTCCTTCTCTATGGAGGACAGGGAGGAGGAGGCAAAAGCGATCTCGGGCTCGGGCTCGCGTTTACCGCTCACAAGCGCTCCCTCATCCTCCGCCGGCAATACGCTAATCTCTCCGCTCTGACGGAAAGGGCGATCGAGATCAACGGCAGCCGGCAAGGGTTCAATGGATCGCCGCCGCCGCTGCTGAGGACGGATGACGGCCGGTACATTCAGTTCGGAGCCAACCAGCACCTCGGCGACGAGCAAGCATGGCAAGGCCATCCGTTCGATCTGAAGTTCTTCGATGAGGCGGTGCAGTTCCTCGAGCAGCAGGTTCGGTTCCATCTTGGCTGGCTACGCTCGGTTGACCCGAACCAGCGGTGCCGGGCGGTGCTGGGGACGAACCCTCCGGTGAATGCGGACGGAGACTGGATCGTCGGGATGTTCCGGCCGTGGCTGGACCTTACCCATCCCAAGCCAGCCAAGCCGAACGAACTCCGTTGGTTCGTGACCGCACCAGACGGCACAGATCTTGAGATCGCAGACGAGGACCTGGGGCGCGACGACAAAGGGCGGCGGGTCATTGAGATAGCCGGGCGCACGCTGGTCGCCATGTCACGCTCCTTCGTTCCGGCCGCTCTGAAGGATAACCCGTTTCTGGCCAGAACGGACTACCAGTCGAAGCTGGACTCTCTGCCTGAGCCGGTGCGCTCTGCTGTACGCGACGGCAACTTCATGGCTGCGCGCGCCGATGCGGACTGGCAGGTGATCCCGACGCAATGGATTTTGGAGGCACAGGCCCGCTGGACGGCAAACGGCTACGAGGCTGAGCCCATGTCGGCCATGGCTTTCGATCCGGCCGGAGGCGGTCGAGATGCTGCAGTGCTCGCATGGCGCCACGGCGGCTGGTTCGCTCCGCTGATCAGCGAGACGGGATCTGATACAGCCGATGGGTCTCTGGCGGCAGCAAAGATCGTCGCGCATCGCAGGGGCTCCGCTCCAGTCGTAGTCGATGCCGGCGGCGGTGCTGGCGACGGCTTCGGCGGCACCACGATCATGCGGCTGCGTGACAACGGTATCCCTGTGCAGCCGTTCAACGGTGCAGGCGAGTCCAACGCCAAAGTGATCGGCGGATCGCTGCGCTACGCCAACAAGCGTGCTGAGGCATGGTGGAAACTCCGCGAAGCCCTGAACCCGGATCAAGAGGGCGGCTCGATCATCGCGCTGCCGCCCGACCCTGAACTCAGAGCCGACCTCGCAGCGCCGACCTACGAGCCCACGGCCCGAGGCATTCTCCTTGAGAGCAAGAAAGACATCCGCAAGCGCCTGGGCCGCTCCCCTGGCAAGGGCGATGCGGTGGTCATGTGCTGGTCTGAAGGGCAGGTCGCTATCAGGCGGCAGCTCACGCGCAGCCAGTCTGGAGGCCGTAGCCTCCCATCAGAGTCAGTCAACCCAAACCGCCCGAAGCACCGCCGACATGGGCGAGGATCTGGTCAAGCCGACTACCCGACTGCTCGTGAGCAAGGGTGAGGCAAACCGATACGTAGGAGATGCGACGTGAATATCTTCAAGAAACCGGAAATGCCCCAAGCCAAGCCCGCCACTCCGATTCCTCAGGAGGATGCGGAGGTCGTCCGCCGCGCGAAGCTCAATGAGTATTCCCGGCTCTCAAAGGGCGCGGGACGCGGGGCTGTCACGCTGACATCGCAGGAAAACCTCGGCTCCTATGGCACCGGAGAGATCCGGCAGGGCCTTGGCTCCGCGCCTGTTCTGACTGGGTGAGCATCACATGCTGAAGCGTGTTGAGGGGCGGCCTGATGGCCTTGGCCCCAGCGATGTCGCGGCTGCTTTCGAGCAGGCCGGCGCCAAACGGGTTCATGCGACCCCGACACGCCGGCAGGGCGTCGTGGCCGTGTACTGCGAAGTGCAGCGCCGCAAGATGCTGTTCCTGGTCGAGCCCCACTGGGATGAGCGCCTTGCGCAGACGGTGGCGGACGAGATCCGAGCGAGGTCCTGATGGCCGACGGCAACGCTAAAGAGCTGCTGCGCCTCTCCGACGGGCGGTTCTCGAAGAAGCACATGCTCGACAGCCTGTGGCAGACGCTCGCGGAAGAGGTCTATCCCGAGCGCGCCACGTTCACGAAATCTCGCATCGACGGCGACGAATACGCCGATGACCTCTACACGTCATTGCCCGCGCAGATGCGGCGCGACCTCGCCTATGCCATCGGCGCTCTGACCCGCCCGAAGAACCAAGTCTGGTTCGAGCCCAAGGCCCAAGAGGAGGAGCGCAACACCGAGCGCGCCAAGGCCTGGTTCTCGATGGCGCGCGACAAGCAGCGGGCATTGCTTTACTCCCGCCGGGCGAATTTCCAGACCGCCATGCAGACGTCGGACAACGACGTCATCACGTTTGGCAATGGCGTGGTCAGGCATCACGAGGCCCGCGACCGCTCCGGGGTGATGGTTTACACTTGCGAGCACCCGGTTAATTGCGCATGGGCGGAAAACGCCTACCGCGAAGTTGACGAGATGCACCGCAAGTTCAAGCTCGCGCTGCGCAACTGGGAACAGGAGTTCCCGAACAAGCCGATCCCCGAAGCCTATAAGACGATCCGTGAGAAGGACCCTCATCACGAGATCGAGCTTCGCCACATCGTCATGCCGGCAGATCGCTACGGCTATGAGCCCTACGCCAAGAAGCGCAAGCGCCACCCGTTCGTGTCCATCTACTTCGACCCGACACTGTGCGAGACGCTGCGTGAGGGCGGGTTCTGGGAATTCCCCTATACCGTCAGGCGCTGGTTCCTGGTGGACGGCTCGCCCTACGCCTATTCCCCTGCTGCGATGCTCGGGCTGATCGAGTCACGCCTACTGCAGAGCCAAGAGCGTGTCATCATCGACGCGGGCGAGCGGGCGGTCGATCCGCCGACCGTCGCCGTGCGCGATGCGGTGCTTGGCAACGTCATGAACTATGCCGGCGGCCAGACCTGGATCGACTACGACTACGACCAGCGCACCGGCTCGCCTGTTCAGGTGCTCGACTCCAAGGCCAATCTCCCGCTCGGCCTCGAGATGAAGCAGGACACGAGAGAGATCCTGGCGGCCTGCTGGTTCATCAACAAGCTCACGATCCCCGACAGCAAGGACATGACGGCGTTCGAGGTCAACGAGCGCATCTCTGAGTACATCCGTTCGGTAGGGCCCGCCGTCGAGCCGTTCGAGGTGCACAATGCATTGCTCCTCGACGCGTCGTTCTCGTTCAATCTTCGCATTGGAAATTTCGGCCCACTCGAGGCGATCCCGCCAGAGCTTCAAGGCGCGGATGTCGTCTTTGAATTCGATGGCCCGATCCAGCTCGCGTACCAAAGGCAGAAGCTGCAGAAGGCCAAAGAGACGCTTGCTTCCGCGGTGGAGGCAATGTCGGTCGATCCCCAGATCAGAGACAACTATCGCTTCGACAAGATAGCGCGGGATGCGGCCAGCTACATCGGCGCCGAACCCGACTGGCTTGTGCCAGAGGATGAGGTCGAGGCGCTTCGCGCCATGCGCGCCAAGGCAGCCGAGCAGCAGCAGGCAATGGAAATGGCGGCCACAATGGGTGGAGCTATCGACGCCGCGGCTGAAACTGTGCCGAAGCTCGCTGCAGCCAATCAATCACTCCCAGCCCTGATGGATGGCGGTCAAAGCGGTGGAGCCGAGGTGATGCCGCCCGAGCAGAGCGGCCAAGCCGTCGATTATCGCTCGCTGTTCGCCGAGGCAGAGGACATCGATCCGATTGAGGACGAGGAGTTCGACGCCCCGGCTCCCGCACCATCGCCGCGCCGCGGCCGGGCCACTCGTTCAGCACCAGCACAGGGCGATGATAGCTCGGCACTTCAGGATCTTCTGAAAGCTCTCACGGCTCCGGTCGAGGTCAAGCGTGACAAGAGTGGGCGGGTCACGGGATGGCAGCGTAGGGCGGATTGATCATGGCAGCAGGCGCGCTTCTCAACTCCGTCCGGGTAGCAACGGCGACAACCGGCACCGGGACCGTAACGCTCGGTGCTGCTGAGGCGGGGTATCTCAGCTTCAGCGAGGCTGGGGCGGTCAACGGGACCGTCTATTCATATCGCCTTGACGACGGGAATGATTTCGAGATCGGGCGTGGCACCTATTCGAGCGCAGGTCCGACGCTCTCACGCGATACTGTGCTGGTCAGCAAGATCAGCGGCACTGCCGGAACCACAAAGCTCAGTCTATCAGGCAATGCAAAGCTGTCGATCATCTCGACAGCGGAGGACCATGCGACCACCGTTCTGACGACAACGGGCGATCTGCTGACACGCGACGCGGGCGGGCTGGCACGACTTGGTCTCGGCAGCTCGGGACAGGTGCTCGGCAGCACTGGCTCAGCGGTGGCATGGCAGAATGGCGGGCTGATACTGCTTAACAGCGGCACCCTCGGCAGTGCACAGGCCACGATCGATATGGTGCTTCCGAATGGGTATCGGGGATTCAGGTTGGCGGCTCAGCTCCGTCCCGTCACGAACTTCGCCAACTTGTGGCTCCGCACGAGCTCGAATGGCGGCAGTTCGTTCAATTCCGGCGCGACAGACTACGATTATACGGGAGTAACGGTATTCTTTGACGACGCCGCGGAAGCGGTTCCATTCGGAAGCGTCGGGGCGTCGGCAATAGATATAGGCTCTGAAGTGGGTAACGCGGCCGCCGCAGGCGTTCAGTCAGTAGTCGAGGTTTGGGACAACGCCGGACCGGCGAACAAAGCCTTTCACTTCATTTCGGGGGTCCACGAAGGTGAAGGTGGGTTCTTCCACATCAACGGAATGGGGAGGCGCGTTTCGACCGCAACGGTAAATGCCCTTCGTCTTTTATTCGACACCGGCAACGTCGCTTCCGGCAGCAAGTGGGCGCTGTACGGATATGTGTAAGGCACAGCCCCAATGATCGGCAAATGGCCACTCGCCAAGATCCCCCTGGCCTCATTGCCTGGGGATGCGGCGTCTCAGTCAGCATTAGGCCAGATCGCCCACTACTATAGGCAAAGGCGCAGGATGGTAGCCTATCTCAAACAATCCACGGCGGTCAGCGTCAAGCTCGGCCCGTTTGTCGATAGCACCGATGGCGTCACGCCGATGACATCGCTCACGATTTCTCAATCGGACGTGAGGCTCGCAAAGAACGACGCCAACTGGGGGCAGAAGTCCGCCAGCGGCAATGCCTCGCATGAAGAAAGCGGCTGGTATGAGGTCAGCCTATCGACGACGGACACCAACACGCTCGGCAGGCTCGTGGTGGCGGTGAACGAATCCGGGGCCCTGCCGGTGTGGTGTGAATTCCAGGTGGTGCCGGCAAACGTCTATGACTCGCTCGTGGCAGGATCGGACACACTGCAGGCAGACGTGACGCAATTCGGCGGCTCTAACGGTACGTTCTCTGGAGGCCGTGCCGAGGTCAACGCATCCCATTGGGGCGGCACTGCTGTTGCCTCTGCCAACGTGCTCATTGATGGAGCGATTACGGCGGCGAAGATCGCATCGAATGCTATCACTGATGCGAAGATCGCCTCCGGTGCGCTGACGGCGGCCAAGTTCGCTTCTGGTGCCTTCGACGCGGTTTGGAGCGTCGCAACTCGAGTGCTGACCGCCGGCACCAACATCGTGCTCGCAAAAGGCACTGGCGTGACGGGGTTGAACGATCTCGACGCGGGCGACATTCGCACGGCGGTCGGCCTTGCGACAGCGAATCTCGACACTCAGCTTGGCACCATTGATGCCAACGTCGATGCGGTTCTGGAGGACACGGGAACCACGATCCCTGGCGCTCTGACGAGCCTTGGAGAAATGGTCGGCGATGTCGGTAGTGCCGTCGATGATCTGAATGATCTCAGCGAGGCTGACGTTCGTTCTGCGGTCGGTCTCGCGTCGGCCGATCTGGATACGCAGCTCTCCGGGATTGACGGTAAGATCGACACCGTTGACGGTGTGGTGGACGCTATCAAGGCCAAGACCGATGCACTGACGTTCTCTGAGACGGGTCACGTCGACGCCAATATCAAGCGGGTCGCAGACGTGACGGTTGCCGGTACGGGTCAGCCTGGCTCGGAATGGGGACCAGCCTAAGATGTCTGACCCGTGGGGCGGTTCATGGGGCACGGCTTGGGGGGCATCCTGGACTGCCATCGTCACGCCTCCCGCCTTCGTCCGCCCGCGCGATGACGTCGGCTACGGCAAACCCTCCAAGCGACTCCCGACCCCGTTTCGAGATGATGACGACGACGATTTCTGGCGGAAGGTCAATCTCAGACGCCGGGAGCGGGAACAGCAAGAGCGGGACCAAGCTGAAGCCGAACGGCTGGCCCGCGAAGCGCAAGAAGCGCGCAAAGAGGCTGAGGAAAAGCGACGTGAAGCAGCCAAGGCTGCGGCAGCAGAGCGGCGCAAGGCAGCACGTCAAAAGGCAGAAGACAAGCGCACCGCGCAACGCCTGATAGCGCAAGAGCGAATCGCTGAGGAAGAACGCGAGATCGAAGCGCTGATCATGCAGGCCGACGAGCAGGAAGCGATGCTGATCGGCGCCATGGCAGCATTCCTCGCAGCAGGCCATGCGCCTGGTGACATCGCTGCTCAGTTGAAGCGCCTCGCAGTTTAAGGACCATCATGACAGACGAGCAAGGCGGACCCCGCCGTTACGGGCGGGAAGGGGAGACTGCTGTATCCAGTGGCCCGCCCGGTTTTGTGACCGAGCGCACACCTGGCACGAAGCCTGCCGCACAACCCTGGCTGTTCGCACCATTTGATGCGGCGGATCAAGCCGCGCTGAAGGCTTTGCGCGATGGCACCGCATCGCCCCATCAGCAGCAGCGGGCACTGGGGTGGGTGCTGTTCGCCGCGGGTCTCTACGATCAGACATGGAGACCGGGCGGCACCGAAGGGCAGCGCGCGTCGGACTTCGCCCAAGGCGCACGTCACGTCGGGCTGCAGATCCGGCGGTTGATGGATCTTCCGTCCCTCGGCTCAGCCAAGGGCGGCGAGCAGGGCGACACATGACACCAATCCCAATGGGAGCGCGATCCATGAACAAAGCAGCGATGGACAAACAAGAGAAGCAATGGCGGGCCGATTCCGACCTCCGCACTTTGATCGAGGCCGAGAAGATCAAGAAGGACAAGGCACGCTACGCCGCGGCGATGAAGATGCACAATGAGCAGCTTACTGCTCTGAAGGCCATCGAGGCCGACAAGAAGTAACCCTGAAACGGAAGACGAGGGACACATGCCACCCGAAGAGGATAAGCAGGACTTTACCGCCGACGATCTCGCTCACCTTCGCGAGGAGGAAGGCGAAGAGGACGCGGCAAAGGGCGCCGAAGGCGGCGATACTGGCGAGGACACCAAAGCGCCGGGAGATGGGGCCGGCGCTGAGACCGATGAAGGCAAGAAGGGTGAAGGCGACAATCCGGCCGACTATCTGCCACCCGACTGGCGCGACAAGGAAGTCGCTCGCCTCGGGCTGACCGGCGATGCACAGAAGAAAGCCCTGGAGATTGCCAAGCGGGCAACAACTCCGGCTGAGCTGCTGCGTCGGGTCATGTCGGCCGCCAGCAAGATCACCGAGGTCTCCCAGCAGCTCAAGGATCGGGTCAAGCTCCCGAGCGGAAAGAAGGACGACCCCAAAGACGTCGAGGCATTCAAGAAGGCATGGGGCGTGCCGGACGCACCGGAGAAGTACGCACTTCCCGAGCCGCCGGCAGAGTTGGGTGAGCGCTCCGATGTCGATAAGGAGATCATCGGTGAAGCCCTGAAGGACTTCCACGCCGCGCACTACTCACAGCGTCAGGTGGATGCTGCGCTCAAGGCGTTCGATCGAGCCCAGATGGTCGTCAAACGCCAGATGGAAGAGCGCGCCGCAAAGATGGACGACGAGGCAGACGAGACGCTGCGCTCGCAATACCTGCGTGAGTACAAGCCCAACGTGGAGCTCGCCAATCGGCTGCTCTCGGAGAGCCTGGGCAAGTACATGTCGGACAAGTCCGAGCGGGCCGATTTCCTCAACATGCGGCTGCAGGACGGCACGCGGATCGGCAACTACGTGCCTTTCGTCAACTGGATCATCGATCTGGCGAAGAACGGTGCCGACCCGATCGGCGATGACAGCATCATCGAAGGCGAGATGCAGGGAGGTGACAGCCTCCAGAAGCGCAAAGACGAGATCATGGGTCTGATGCACACCGATGAAGATGCGTACAAGAAGGCCCAGCCTGAGCTGGAGAAGATCATCACGGCGTTGAACCGTCAGAAGGCGAGGGCGAAGTGATGACAGCCTTCTGTTGGCGAGACTTCCAAATCTGGTTCGAGGGCTTCTCGGAGAACATCGAGAACGCCCCATCCGGCAAGCAGTGGACCCGCATCAAGGAGCAGATCGCTCGCGTTGATGGCGGCTCATCAGCACCGGCACCGATTCCCTCAGCTCCGGTTCAGGAGACCGCCGCGCCGGACCCGAAGCCCAAGCGCCGGACAGTCGCAATGTGGCAGCAGGAGTTTGTCAAGCATCTCGTTGACGAATTGGGATACGACCCCGAGTCCGCTCGCGAGATGGTGCCGCCGAAGATCGATACGACAATCGATCCGGCAAGCGCCGCCCGGACCGTTCATACTACGGGCGGAGC
>JAEZKB010000195.1 GCA_023415605.1 Pseudomonadota bacterium | reverse complement strand
GGCGGGGGAGGATCAAGGAGAGATCGCGCCACAGCGGATCCCTCCCCCGTTTACGGGGGACTTCGAGCCGGCCGAAGGCAAAAATCGCTCCAGTGGAGCGATTTTAGGGGAGAAGGCCATGAGGGCTATGCCCGAATGGCTTGGACCACCCGCAGGGTGGTGGTGGGGGCGCCCTGCCCTCCCCTCACCGCTTGTCCGGGTCATCCCCCGGTCGGAACGTGCCGTCCTTGTCGCGCTTCAAGGTGATCACGTCTGGGCGGGCGCGTTCGGCGAGGTCGCGTTCGCGCTTGGCCTTGTCGACGGCTTTGAACTCGCCGGTCCAGTCGCGCCAGATGCGGCGGACGCCGAAGAAGATGGCCAGGCCGATGGCGACGAAAATCACAATGCGCAGAATGGCATAGGTCATGGATCAGAGCCCGATGCGGGACCAGACGGTGCGGTCCTCGAGAGCCGCGACGGCGTCGGCGGTCAGCGAGAAGCCGAGCGGCGGCAGGGTGAAGAGACCGCGCTTGGTCTCGATGACTTTGGTTTGAATATCAGCACCATAGCGGTCGCGTAGGGTCTGGTGCAGGTCGCCGATGGCGTCAACGAGGCCCAGTTCCAGACCACGGACGCCAGCCCAGAATTCGCCGGTAAAGAGCTCATCGTCAGGGCGGGTCAATTTGGCCCCGCGCCGCATCTTCACCCAGTCGATAAACACCAGATGGATGTCGTTCTCGAGCTGCTTGATGCGTTCCACGTCTTCCTTCTTCTCTGGAAGGAAGGGATCGAGGGTGGATTTGTTCTTGCCCGAGGTGTGGACGCGGCGCTCGACCCCGAGCTTGTCGATGGCCTCGACGAAGCCGAAGCCGGCCATGATGACGCCGACCGAGCCAACAATGGACGAGGGATCGGCGATGATCTCGTCGCCGGCAGTGGCGATAAAGTAGCCGCCCGAAGCCGCGGCGTCCTCGACGAACACCAGCACGGGCTTGTTGTTCTCGTCGGCGAGATCGCGGATGCGCTTTGCGATGAGGCGCGACTGCACTGGCGAGCCGCCGGGCGAATTGATCACGATGGCCACGGCCGGGGCGGTCTTTATGGCGAAGGCGCGTTTGAGGAGCGGTGCGACGCCGGCAATGTTCAGGCGGCCGGGGCGCTGGTCGGCGGCGATGACGCCCTGCAGGCGGACGACCGGAATGACCGGTGCGCCCTTGCCGAAGAGCCGCTTGAACCAGCCTATGAACCTGTTTGCCAAAATCTTCCCCTCGGACACGTGCGAGATGGATTTAGGCAGGCTGGCGGGGAATTACCAGTCGAGCCGCCCGCTGCCGCGGAAGATGGCATCGAAGGCGGGCTGGAAATCGCGGCCATCGGGCAGGTGCAGCACCCGCGAAGCCAGCAGTTTCGTTGGGGCGCGCGAGCCCTTGATGCCGCGGATCAGCACACGGGACGCTGCCTCACCTTCGCGCGGCACCAATGGCAGCACCGACACGGCGCCGAAGCGGGAGGAGAAGCCGCCGAGCAGGGTCGAGAGGCCTTCGGCCGGGTAGATGAAGATGATCTCGCCGCCCGGCGCTGCAGTGGACGCAGCGGTGCGGATCCAGACGTCGAGCGTTTCGGGCGTCATATGCCGGGCGGCGCTGCGCTCGGCCGATGGGGCCGTTCCCCGCGCGGGATCGAAGAAGGGCGGGTTGGCGATGACCGATGTGAAGGTATCGGGCGTGAGGCCGGCATCGACACGCTCCAGACCAGGGGCGGTCACATCGACCTGCACGACGCGGGCACGGGCGGAAAGGCCGTTGCCGTCGATGTTTTCCGCCGCCAACGCCGCGGTGCTCGGATCGAGCTCGGCAAGGGTCCCGACCATAGCGTGGTTGAGGGTCAAGGCCACGAGCCCGGCCGTGCCGACGCCAGCGCCGAGATCGAGGAGACTGGCCCCTGCCCTATCAACAGCGGCCCCCAGCAGCACCGAATCGAGACCGGCCCGAAAGCCGTTGCGGGGTTGCGACAGATTGAGCCGCCCGCCCAGAAAGGCGTCGCGTGTCAGCGTTTGTTGTTTTACAAAATCGGTGGGGTGTTCTAGGGACATCGCACCCAAAATGGCCGGTTGTGCAGGCATCATAGAAGCCCAAGCAACGGTACTCAAACGAGGATTTCATGGCAGCTTCGTCAGCAGCGGCGACCAGGCAGACGACCGGCGCGGGTGCGCTGGACCGGCTGCTTGCGGCAACGCAGGCCGACATGGAGCGGGTGAATGCCCTGATCCTCAGTCGGGCGGAATCGCATGTCGAGATGGTGCCGCAACTGGCGCGCTACCTGATCGAAGCCGGCGGCAAGCGGCTGCGGCCGATGCTGACGGTAGCGGCGGCCCAGCTCTTCGGCCAGGCCACCGGCGCCGAAGTGAACTACGCCGCCGCGGTCGAATTCATGCACAACGCCACGCTGCTGCATGACGATGTCGTCGACGAGAGCGACCTCAGGCGCGGCCGCCCGGCGGCGCGGATGATCTGGGGCAACCAGGCCAGCGTACTGGTGGGCGATTTCCTACTTGGGCAGGCCTTCATGATGATGGTCGAGGCCGGCGACATCAATGCACTTGGCGTGCTGTCTCGCGCCGCCACCATCATTGCCGAAGGCGAGGTGTTCCAGCTCGCCAAGGCCAAGGACCTCGACACAACGCCCGACGAGTACCGCCAGGTGATCCACGCCAAGACCGCGACATTGTTCGCCGCAGCAGCGGAAGTGGGCGCCATGGCGGGCGGTGCCGACGCGGCCGGCCGGGAGGCTCTGCGTGTCTATGGCGAAGAGCTCGGCCTGGCGTTTCAGCTGGTGGACGATGTGCTCGACTATCGGGGCGAGGCCGGCACGCTGGGCAAGAATACCGGCGATGACCTTCGCGAAGGCAAGATGACGCTGCCTGTGATCCTGGCATTGGCCGCCGCCAACCCGGCCGAGCGTGAAATCATCACCGCGGCCCTGGGCAAGGACGAAACGCCGGACGGCGTGCTGACGCAGGTCGTCGCCATCTTCAACCGCCATGGCAGCCTTGACCGCACCGTGGAACAGGCCGACGAGCATGTGCGACGGGCCCGGGCGGCACTGGCACCCCTGCCCGAATCGGCGATGAAGACGCTGCTCAGCGATATCGCCGACTTCTATGTAAGCCGGGCTTACTAGAGCTCGCGGCCGCATCGCCGTCCGAAGAAGTCCTCGGAACCCTATAGGCGCAGCCGTTTTCTACCCGGTACTTTCGACAGCATTTGAGCCTATTTCGAAGGAATGGCTTCGGCTTTTCGGCCGATTGTTCATCGACTTAAAACGAATTGCCCTGTTACTCTGCGGCATTCCGCCAAGTCTTGAGCGAGTCTTTCTTTCGAGGGATAGAATGACGACAGCCGCCATCGCACCGTTTCGGCCTGCCCAGACTATCGGCGACATCGACGATCTGGTGCTGCGCTTGTCGATGGCCCGCGGCATGGACGAAGTCATGGCGGTGGTGCGCACCGGGGCACGGGCACTGATCGGCGCGGACGGCATCACCTTCGTTCTGCGCGACGGCGACAAGTGTCACTATGCCGATGAAGACGCGATCAGCCCGCTGTGGAAGGGCCAGAAATTCCCCCTCGATACCTGCATCTCCGGCTGGGCCATGCTCAACCGGCAGGTGGTGGTGATCGAAGACATCTATGCCGACGATCGCATTCCGCATGCGGCCTATCGCCCGACCTTTGTCAAAAGCCTGGCCATGGCGCCGGTGCGCCAGGATGATCCGGTCGGCGCGATCGGCGCCTACTGGGCGCGGCGCGAGCGCCCGACCGTACGGCAGATCGCCGCTCTCACCCGCATCGCCAACAGCGCAGCGGTGGCGATGACCAATGTTGCGCTCTACCAGCAGCTCGAACAGAGCCGCGACGAAGCGATCCGTGCCAAGGATGCCATCGTCTTCGCCATGGCGAACCTAGCCGAGGCGCGCGACAACGAGACTGGCAATCACATCCGGCGCACCCAGTATTTCATCAAGGCGCTAGCCGAGGCGGCGCAGCCGCTGCATCCGGATACGCTGACATCCGAGGCCATCGAGCTGTTGTTCAAGACCGCGCCGCTGCACGACGTGGGCAAGATCGGCATCCCCGACAAGATCCTGCTCAAGCCCGGCCGGTTGACGCACGACGAGTTCGACGTGATGCGCACGCACGCCGAGATCGGCCGCAAGGCCATCGCGATGGCCGCCGAGCATATGGGCCGCACGCCGTTCCTGCGACTGGCCGAGGAAATTGCCTTCACGCACCACGAGAAGTGGGACGGCTCGGGCTATCCACGTGGCCTAAAGGGTGAGGAAATCCCGCTATCGGGCCGGCTGATGGCGATCGCCGACGTCTATGACGCGCTGGTCTCCAAGCGCGTTTACAAGGCGCCGATCCCGCATGCTGCCGCGGTCAAGATCATCATCGGCGAACGCGGCAAGCACTTCGACCCCGCTTTGGTCGACGTCTTTGTGACAGCCGCCCCACAGTTCGAGTTCATCCACCAGAATTTCGCTGACTAGACTGCTCAGATCACCGGGGCGGCGGCAACCCAGTGGCCGGGCCAAACGGCGCGCAGTTCGTGGGCGGCCTGGTGGGCTTGGGCGCTGGAGCCGAAGAGACCGAAGACAGTGCCGCCGGAGCCGGACATACGGGCGAGGATGCAGCCGTCTATCTTGCCCATGCGCACGATGAGATCGCCGATGACCGGGAGCAGCGCGATGGCAGGCGGTTCGAGGTCGTTGCGGGTTTCGGAGAGCCACAAGCCGAGCTGAGCGGGGCGGGTCAGCGGCTGCTGCAAGGGCGGCATGCCGGGATTGTCGCGGCTCTGCAAGCGGCGGAACACGTCGGCGGTAACGACGGGCTGCAGCGGGTTGACCAGCACCAGGTGCAGGTCGGGAAAACTTTGCAGCGGATGGATGATCTCGCCGACGCCGCGTATCTCGCAGGGGCGGGAAAGCAAGCAGGCAGGGACGTCGGCACCGAGCGCCAAAGCGATGTGGCTGAGGTCTGCCAAAGGCAGCGGCGGCGCATCGAGCGCCGCGAAGAGGCGGAGGGCAGCGGCGGCATCCGCGGAACCGCCGCCGAGCCCGGCGGCGACGGGCAGGTTTTTGCGTAGTTCGATGGCAAGTCCAGTGCCGATACGCTCAGGCCAGCGGGCCCGGAAAGCGCCGAGTGCGCGCGAGACAAGATTGCCGTCGCCGCTACCGGCAGCTTCGGCAAAGGGGCCGGTGACGCGCAGGCTGTCTTTCTTGGCCGGGGTGACGACAATCTCGTCGGCAACGTCGGCGAAAACGACAAGACTTTCGAGCTCGTGGTAGCCGTCATCACGGCGGCCAGTGACGTGCAGCGCGAGGTTGACCTTTGCCGGGGCCGTCTCGGTGACGGGATAATCGACGACCAAGGCGGACCGTCAGATCACGGTTTGGCGGCAGCGGGCGGAGCCGGCGGCGCGGCCCCGGTCGCAGCGGGAGTTACGGCAGCCGCTTCCTCATCGTCCTGCGTTGCCGGATCCAGCGGGCCATTGCCCTCAGCAAGCTTGCGCGCAATGCGTTCCTTGACGTTGCCTTCGGTGTCGACCGAACTCGCGACATTGTACTGGAAGTTGGCTTCGAGCTTGCGGCCGACACGCCAGTAGGCGTCGCCGAGGTGATCGTTGATCTCGGGATCGTTGGGACGGAGCATAACGGCCTGCTCAAGCGTGGCGACGGCTTCGTCGAAGCGCCCGAGGCGATAGAACGCCCATCCGAGGCTATCGACGATGTAGCCATCATTCGGAGCGGCCGCGACGGCCTTCTCGATCATCTCGAGGGCTTCGTTGAGATTGAGGCCCTGATCGACCCAGCTATAGCCGAGGTAATTCAGCACCTGCGGCTGGTCGGGGCGGAGTTCGAGGGCGCGCTTGAAGTCGGCCTCGGCCTTGGGCCAATCCTTGTTGCGCTCGTAGGCGATGCCGCGGACATAGTAGTAGCGCCAGTCGCCCGGAACGTCGCCAGGGACCGCGTCGATGGCGCGGGTGTAGCTCGCGGCGGCCTCGGCATACTGCTTGTCGGTGCGCTGCAGGTCACCAAGGACCGAGATGGCATCGACATCGGTCGGGTTGGCGGCGACGATATTGCCAAGCCGGCGCAGCGCCTCCTGGCGATTACCAACCGCGTCGAGATTTTCGGCGACGCGCACGACGGCGGTGGGCTTCATGGGCGAAGCGGCCGGGATGGCGTCGTAGAGGGAATTGGCAGCGGTGTGCTGGCCGGCGCCATCGAGGAACTGGCCAAGAACCAGAGCGATGACGTCGGCTTTGGGATCGAGATAGAGGCCGAGGCGGAGGAAGACCAGCGCCAGCTCGCTGTTGCCCTCGCGGGCCAACGCCACGCCGATCCCGTGGAACATTTCGGACGCGCCGGTCTGGACCGAGTCGGCAAAGGGGCCGGGTGCTTCTTTGGCTTTGATGTCGGCGGCAACGGCGGTGACCAGCGGATGGGTCAAGCCCTCGTTGGCGAAGCTCTCAAGGATGGTCTCCGCCTCATCGAAGCGGCCAGCATTGCCAAGCATTCGGGCATAGGCCTCGACGATACGGGCGACATACGGATCGACCTCATAGGCCTTCTTGGCGAAATCGATGGCGCGAGCGCGGTCGCCTGCCACATCGGCCATCAGGGCACGGTGGAAGACGAGGAAATCGTCGAGGCCATTGGCGGCAACCGGATCAAGACTTTTGAGCGCATCGTCGAGCTTGCCTTCGCCGACCAGCGCCCAGGCGCGGAGAATGGAGCCGGTGATTGCGGCGAAACTGTCGGCGCCCAAACCATCGAGTTCTTCGGCGACGCCAGGAAAGTCTCCCTGCTTCAGCTCCTCGGTGGCGATCAGCAGGTGCGCGAGCTCATTGCCCGGATCGACTTCCAGCATGTGGCGGGCGGCGTCGGCAGCTTCCCGAATCTGCCCGTTGGAGGCAAACGCGATGACGGCAGTCTGCACTACCTGCGGATGATCGTAATCGCCCTCAAGCGCATCGCGCAGGTAACGGGCAGCAGCAGCGGTCTCCATGCCCGAAAGAGCGGCTTGGCCTGCGAGATAGCTGCCGGTCGGGCTGGGCTGGCGCGGGTCGAACATGGTGGTGGCGTTGGCCGCGCCAGTGGTGGCGAGAACCGTCACCAGCATGCTGGTGGACAACAGGCGCGCGATCAGGGTCACAGGCTCAAAGACTCCGCAAATTCGGGACTGTGCGATGAACACAAAGATGGGCCATTTTGCGGCTGCGCCGCAAGTGAAACCGGCTCACATGCCGGTGTAGTTGGGACCGGAGCCGCCTTCGGGCGGAACCCAGGTGATGTTGCGTGCCGGATCCTTGATGTCGCAGGTCTTGCAGTGGACGCAGTTGGCAGCGTTGATGCGAAAGACGGGAGCGCCGCCAGCGGTGTCGAGTTCGTAGACGCCGGCCGGACAATAGAGCGGCGCGGGCTCACCATATCTCGGTAGGTTGTCGCGCACCGGCACGGCTGGATCGGCGAGACGGAGGTGCACCGGCTGGTCTTCGTCGTGGGCGATATTGGCCAGGAAAACGGACGATGTGCGGTCGAAGCGGGTCTTGCCGTCAGGGCGGTCATAGGTGATCGGCGTCACCTCCGCGAGTGGTTTCAGCGTATCGGCATCAGCCTTGCGATGCTGAAGTGTGCCAAAGGGGGAGAGGCCGAAGAGAGCCTGGCACCACATGTCGAATCCACCGAGCATTACCCCAAACAGAAGGCCGAATCGGCCCCAGAGCGGCTTGACGTTGCGGACCTTGGTCAGCTCCGCACCGATGCCAGTGGCGAGGACGCGCTCGTTGAGATCGTCGAGTACGTCGTTGGCACGGCCGGCGGCGATGGCCTCGCCTACAGCGTCGGCGGTCGCGATGCCGGAGCGGATGGCGCTGTGGATGGCCTTGAGCGCTGGCATGTTCATGAAGCCGGCGGCGCAGCCGATCAGCGCCCCGCCCGGGAAGGCGAGCGTCGGGATCGACTGTAGTCCGCCCGAGGTCATGCTGCGGGCGCCGTAGGAGATGCGGCGGGCGCCGTCGAGCAGCTTGGCGATGGACGGATGCGCTTTGAAGCGCTGGAACTCGTCGAAGGGCGACAATGTCGGGTTGGCGTAGTCGAGATGGGTGACGAAGCCGAGATAGATCTGGTTGCCGCCGGCATGGTAGCAAAAGCCACCGCCGGCAGTCGAAAGGTCGAGCGGGTGGCCGAGATAGTGATCGACGCGGCCGGGCTGATGCTTCTCCGGCGCGATTTCCCAAATTTCCTTGATGCCGAGGCCGTATTTCTGCGGACTTCGGCCGGCAAGTCCGAAGCTTGCTGTCAGCACCTTTGCGAGGGACCCGCGGGCACCCTCGCCAATCAGCGTGTACTTGGCCTCGAGCGCGATGCCCCGGGCGAAGCTCGATTTCGGCTGACCGTCCCTGTCGACGCCGAGGTCGCCGGTGATGATGCCGCGTACTTCGCCGCTCGGGCCGGTGAGCACATCGACGGCGGCGGTCATCGGGAAGATGTCGACGCCCAGCGCCTGCGCCTGTTCACCCAGCCAGCGGCAGAGATTGCCGAGGCTGATGATCACCGCCTTGTCGGTCCGCATCTGCGGCGGGATCATGAAATGCGGCAGCGCAATGTCGCCGGTGGCCGTCAGCCAGTGGAAGGTGTCAGCGGTGACGTCAGGGCCGACGGGTGCGCCCTTCTGGCGCCAATCGGGGATCAATTCATCTAGCCCGACCGGGTTCATCACCGCGCCCGAGAGGATGTGACCGCCGATCTCGGCCGACTTTTCCACCACCGTGACAGCGATATCGGGATGCTTCTGCTTCAAGCGGATCGCCGCGGCGAGGCCTGCCGGCCCGGCGCCGACGATCACCACATCGGTAGGGAGCGTTTCGCGATCACCGGCCTCGGCCAATGCGGGTCCTCAACATTCGGAGCGGGCGCGCTGGCAGCACGCGGGGCGCTGTGACATAACAGAACGCATGGCTGAAAATCGACCGCTAAATGACGCCGAGGCGCTTGCGGCGCTCGACTGGTATCGGGCGGCGGGTGTCGACCTGGCGCAGGTCGAAGCGCCGGTCGATCGTTTCGCAGCGTCGGTGCCGGCGGCGCGGGCGCGAGTGCCGGCGGGCTTGCCGGTGCAGCCGGGCGCCGCGAAGATCATGGCCCCTCCACCGGTCGCCGATCTGGCCGCGCCAGCCATTGCCGTTTCGCTCAATGCCGACCCGTCGGAGACACGTGCGCTCGCCGCGACCGCCAATACGCTCGATGAATTGCGGGCGGTGATGGATGCCTATGACGGGTGCCTGCTCAAAAAGCGGGCGACACAGCTCTGCTTTGCCGACGGCAATCCAGAAGCCGACATCATGTTGGTGGGCGAAGGCCCGGGCGAGCAGGAAGATCTTCAGGGCAAGCCCTTCGTCGGCCGCGCCGGGCAGTTGCTCGACCGCATGCTGGCGGCGATCGGCCTCGACCGCACCAAGGTCTATATCGCCAACATGGTCCCCTGGCGACCGCCGGGAAACCGTAATCCGACGCCGGAAGAGCTGGCGCTCTGCTCACCTTTCTTGCACCGGCAGGTGGAACTCGTCGCGCCCAAACTGCTGGTGACGCTCGGCAATGTGCCGACCCAGGCGTTGTTCGCCACGAGCCTCGGCATCACCCGCATGCGCGGCCAGTGGAAAACGCTTACAGTCAACTCGCTGACACTGCCGGCCCTGCCGACGCTGCACCCGGCCTATCTCCTCCGCACGCCCGCCAGCAAAGCGATGGCCTGGCAAGACATGCTGAGCCTCAAAGCGGCCATGACGGAGCATGGGATCGGCTGAGGTCGTCACGTCCGCTCAACCACCCGTGGCAGAAAAATAGCCATGCGGGTTGAAGGAACTGCCTGAATTTGGTCTGAGTTGACGGCCAAGCGGCTGAGACTGCCCGTCGCGTCAACGGAACATACGAGCGCCATGTCGTCCGCCTTGAAAATCTACGCCCTGTTCATCGGTTCGGCTTTGCTGATGTTTGGCGGCGGACTGCAGGGGCTGCTGCTTTCGGTGCGCGGCGCCGAAGAAGGATTTTCGCTGCTGGCGCTTGGCCTTATCGGCACAGGCTGGTCCGTGGGCTTTGTCGCTGGATCGATCACCGTACCGATGCTGGTGCAGCGTGTCGGGCATATCCGCGCCTTTTCGATCATGGCGGCGATCGGCACGATCACCATCCTCCTCAACCTGCTCTGGGTGCAGGACATCGGCTGGATCACGCTGCGCGCCTTTTCGGGTTTCTGCTTTGCCGGCGCGGCGATGATCGTCGAAAGCTGGCTGAACGAAGTGGCAGACAACCGCAGCCGCGGCACCATCTTCTCGATTTATGTCACGATCAACATGGCGGCTTCGACGATCGGGCAGCTCGCCATGTCGGTGACCGGCACGCACGGCTATGTGCCGTTCGTCGTGGGGGCCATCGCCTTTATCTGCGCGCTCTTGCCGAGCGCGATGACTTCGACACCGCAGCCGCGACCGCTCAAGTCGGCGCGGCTCGACATCAAGCTGCTTTACAAGACCTCGCCATTGGCAGTGATCGCGAGCTTTGCCTGCGGCATGGCGAACGGCAGTTTCGGTACGCTGGCGCCGGTCTATGGCTATCAAACGGGCCTTGATGCGGCAGGCATCGCGCTGTTGTTTGCGGTAACCGCAATTCTGGGTGCGGTGGCGCAGATCCCCGCCGGACGACTATCGGACAAGATCGACCGACGCCTCGTGATTGTCTTCCTCAGCGGCGCCGCGGCGGTGATCGGCCTTCTGACGGTGCTGGCGAGTTCCGTGGGCCTGCTCTCTGGCGGCAGCGTGCTGACCTTTGTGTTCTTCGCCCTCTACGGTTTTGCAGCTAACCCGCTCTATGCCATTGCCGTCGCGCATGCGAACGACTTCGCCAAGGAGGGACAGTTCGCCGCCGTAGCCGGGGGCATGCTGCTGATCCTCGGCACCGGCCTCGCCATCGGGCCGGTTCTCGCCTCCTGGGTGATGCAGAACGTGGCGCCGGTGGGGCTGTTTATCGTCACCGCGACCTTCCACGGCGCGCTGGCGGTGACCGCGTTCCTGCGCATGAAGGTGCGACCGGTGCGCGACGCCAAGGGACGCGTGCGATTCCGTGCCATGAATGCCGAAAAGGGTGTGAGCCCCGGTACCGTCGAACTCGATCCGCGCGCCGAAGAAAGCCAGGAGAACCTGCCGCGCTCCGCCGCGACGTCTAAGCCGCACGAAGCCGATATCCTCGTCCCCGAGCCACTCAATCCGACCGTGCTGGTGCAGGACAGACCAAAGACGATCGAGGAACCGGAAGCCTCTAGCCCCGACACCCCGGAGACACCGGCGTCCCCGGCTACGCCCGAGGCCCCCGTCGTGCAGCCCAACCCCTCCAAGACCGGCCCCAAAAAGAACACCGACGCAGATGTTCAAGAGTGAGCTCGACCAGAGCAAAGCCTTCGTGCCGCTGAAGATCGCCGTGCTGGCGGTGTCGGACACGCGCACGCTGGAGACGGATACGGCTGGGGCGCTGCTCAAATCGCTGATGGAAACGGATGGGCACATCTGCGCCGAGCGCGCCGTGGTGCGCGACGACATCCAGCAGATCCGTGCGACAGTGATGCGCTGGGTGATCGACCCCGAGATCGACGCGGTAATCACCACCGGCGGCACCGGCTTTTCGGGCCGCGACGTGACGCCGGAGGCCCTCGAGCCTTTGTTCCAGAAGCGGATGGAAGGCTTTTCGGTGCTGTTCCACCAGTATTCGGCGACCACGGTGGGCACCAGCACGCTGCAATCGCGCGCGACGGGCGGGCTGATCGGCGAAACCTTCGTCTTCGTGTTGCCCGGCTCGCGCGGCGCCTGCCGCGACGCCTGGGAAGGCATCCTCCGAGCCCAGCTCGACAATCGCCACCTGCCCTGCAACTTCGTCGAACTGATGCCCCGGCTAGCGGAAAGATAGCCTCCGTTCTCGTTTTTGTTCTTCCTTTGTTCTCTTTTTCAGATTAGGTTCGCTCCCATGATGCCGGTGGACTCGGCGGTGGTTGGAGACGGACAATGGCAATGCATGTTGCCCCCAGTTTCGAGGCGCTCGAAAAGCTGAGCCAGACCCGCGACGCGGATCTGATCAGCCGCAAGATGGTGGACGCGCGGACCAATCGCGGCCGTGGCGCGCAGACCAACCGGGGCAGCCGCTTCGACACCCAGAGCCGGGAAGAGTTCGATGACGGCTGGGGCCAGGTCGAGGAGCTCAAGCCGTTCGAGACCATCGAGCACGTCGAGCGGGCACGGACGATCATCACCCGCAACGACAGCCCCGATATAGGCTTCGACCGCTCTATCAACGCCTATCGCGGCTGTGAGCATGGTTGCTCATATTGCTTCGCACGGCCTACGCATGCCTATCTGGGGCACTCGGCGGGGATCGATTTCGAGCGCGACATCTATGTGAAGGTGAACGCGGTCGAGCAGTTGCGAAAGGAACTTGCGGACAGGCGCTATCGGGTCAAGCCCATCGCCATGGGAACCAATACCGACCCGTACCAGCCGTCGGAACGCAAGCACAAGCTGACGCGCGAGATCCTCAAGGTGCTGCTGGAAACGCGGCATCCCGCGACGATCACCACCAAGTCGGCACTTGTGGTGCGCGATCTCGACATTCTGCAGCCGATGGCGGAACTGGGCCTAGTGCGGGTGGGCCTGTCGATCACCAGCATGGACCACAAGCTCAGCCGCAAGATGGAGCCGCGCGCCTCGACGCCGGAAAAGCGGCTCGAAGCGCTGCGGTTGCTCTCGGAGGCCGGCGTCCCGACCATGGTGATGGCGGCACCGATTGTGCCGGCGATCAACGATATGGAACTCGAGCGGATCATCGATGCGGCAGCGGCACAGGGGGTGAAGAGCGCCCATGCCATCATGGTCCGGCTGCCCGGCGAAGTGCGCGACATCTTCCGCGAGTGGCTGCTGCGGCATTTTCCCGACCGTGTGCGGCACGTGATGAGCCTTGTCCGCGACGTGCGCGGGGGTAAGGACAACGACCCGAACTTCGGCACCCGCTTCGTTGGCGAAGGCCCGTTTGCAGTGCTAATGCAGCAGCGGCTTGAAAAGGCGCGTGAGCGGCATGGGCTCAATCAGGCGCAGCCGCCGCTTCGCACCGATCTTTTCACGCCGCCGCGGCTCGAGGACGCGCAACTCAACCTATTTTGAGACCGTTGGCACTCCGGTGCCGCGGCCGCGAAGGCGAACCCCACGCTGCTGGTGAGCAGGCGGCGCGGGATTATTCGCCTTCGCGACCAGGGCACCGGAGTGCCAGCAGGCGCGTCAGCAGCCGTGATTTTCTCATCTTGCCTTCGACGCCGGTGTTCGCATGCTGGGATATGGCCAGCGATTCGGCAGAAATCATCATCGAAGCGCCGACGCTCAAGTTCGAGCGGCGGGCGATCAAGCGCGGGGCGACCATCGTTGCCGGCGTTGATGAGGCCGGTCGTGGGCCGCTGGCAGGGCCGGTGGTGGTGAGCGCCGTGGTGCTCAACCACAAGAAGGTCCCCAAAGGCCTCGACGACTCCAAGAAGCTGACTGCGGAAGAACGCGAGGACCTCTACCAAAAGATCATGGGTTCGGCGCATGCGGTTTCGGTTGTGATGGCACCGCCGAAGATCATCGAGCGGCTGAACATCCTCTGGGCAACGATGTGGGCCATGCGGCAGGCCGTTATCAACCTCTCGCTGACACCGGACCATGTGCTCATAGATGGCAACCGGTCACCCAAGGAGATGCCCTGCCCGACTGAGACGATTATCGGCGGCGACGCCAAGAGCGTTTCGATCGCCGCGGCCTCGATCATCGCCAAGGTGACGCGCGACCGGATGTGCGCCGTGATGGACTGCGAGGAACCGCATTTCGGCTTTGCCAGCCACAAGGGCTATTCGGCGCCTGCACATCTCGACGCATTGACCACGCATGGCCCCGGTCGTCATCACCGGATGGACTTTGCGCCATGCGCCGAGGCTCTGCGCCTCAAGTCGGTGGCCTGACGCGCTCGCGGCGTCCCGCCAAGCCCGTAACCTTTCGCTAACCCTAAGACTTAGCTCAGCTTTAACCGTGCGCGGCTCATAACCGAATGGTTAGTGCTGCGTTAGGGTTATCAGTATGTTGCGTACCGCGCGTCAAACGGACCACACCTCCGTTGCGGAAGAGACTGCCCTGCCGATCGACACCATTCTGGTCGGCGACTGCATTCGGCACATGAATGCCCTGCCGGCGGGTTCGGTGGACCTCATCTTCGCCGACCCGCCTTATAATCTCCAGCTCGAGCAGGGGCTCACCCGCCCGGACCAATCCAGGGTCGATGCCGTCGACGACGACTGGGACAAGTTCGAGAGCTTTGGGCACTACGACGTCTTCACCCGCGCCTGGCTGCAGGCAGCGCGCCGGCTCCTGAAGCCCGATGGCGCGCTCTGGGTAATCGGCTCGTACCACAACATTTTCCGTGTCGGCGCGGCGCTGCAGGATCTCGACTACTGGCTGCTCAACGACGTCGTTTGGCGCAAGGCCAACCCGATGCCAAATTTCCGCGGCACGCGCTTCACCAATGCGCATGAGACGCTGATCTGGGCGGCGCGCAGCCAGAAGAGCCGCGTAACCTTCAACTACGAGGCCTTGAAACAAGCCAATGACGACACGCAGATGCGGTCCGACTGGCTGTTCCCGATCTGCACCGGAGCCGAGCGGCTCACCGATACGGACGGCGAGAAGGTGCATCCGACGCAGAAGCCGGAAGCCCTGCTCTATCGCGTGCTGAGCGCGACGACCAAGCCGGGCGACGTGGTGCTCGATCCGTTCTTCGGCACCGGCACGACCGGGGCCGTGGCCAAGAAGCTGGGGCGGCATTTCATCGGCATCGAGCGCGAGGACAGCTATATCGCGGCCGCGCTCAAGCGGATCGCCGCGACTAAACCGTTCAGCGCCGAGGCGATCGAGCCGGTGGCCACCAAGCGCAGCGCGCCGCGGGTGCCATTCGGGTCGCTGATCGAGATGGGCCTGATCCAGCCGGGCTCGTTCCTGCATGACGAGCGCATGCGGTACACGGCGATGGTCCGCGCCGACGGCACACTGCTGTCGGGTTCGCATTCGGGCTCGATCCACAAGGTAGGCGCCCTGGTGCAGGGCGCAGAGGCCTGTAATGGCTGGACTTTCTGGCACACCGAACATCAGGGGCGGCTCGCCCCGATCGACATCTTCCGCGCCGATGTCCGAGCGCAGATGGATCTCGAGCGACTTTCAGCCTGACTTCCGAGACCTCCAATCTCTGGGCATAACGCCGCCGGTCACATGCAAGGGCCGGCGGTGTCGTTTTCGGCTAAAGTCCTGCGGTCGCTAAGACTTTCTTGAACAGGGTCGGCAGCGCCTCGCCCTTCAGGTCGCGGGGCGAGGTCCACCATCCGTTGTCGAGGGTGGCAGGATCGATGGTTGCGGTCCAGACGTCGAGTTCGAGGCGAAAGTGGGTGAAGACGTGGACGACCTGGCCGAGAGGGCGCCAATCGGCCTCCGTGGGAAACTCCACCACTCTCCTCTCGGAAAGCCATTCGGAAACAGGGACTTCCGTCATCTGGGCGAGGAGGCCCTTCTCGGCGCGGGTCTGCAGGTAGACATCGCCGGCCGCGTCGCGCAGGACGAAAGCGTGGCCGTAGCGGACCGGGCGCTCGGGCTTGGCGGGCTTGACCGGATAGAGCAGCGGATTCCCCTTTGTTCCCAGGCAGTTGGGCTGCAGCGGGCAGAGCATGCAGAGGGCAGCGCGGGGGGTGCAGATGGTGGCGCCGATATCCATGAGGGCCTGGGCGAAATCGCCGGCGCGTTCGGGAACGGCGGCCTGAACTGTCTGACGGATCAAGTCTTTTTCGTCGCGGACAGGTTTTTCCAGCGCCAGGTATCGGGCCATCACGCGATCGACATTGCCGTCGACGACGGCAATACGCTCGTCGCTGGCGATCGCCGCTACCGCCGCAGATGTATAAAGTCCAACACCTGGCAGTGAGGTGAGCGTCACCGCGTCTGATGGAAATCTGCCGTCCGCACGTTGGCTGACTGCCACCGCGCAGGCGTGGAGGTTCCTGGCCCGGGCGTAGTACCCCAGACCCGCCCACTCCTTGAGCACTGAGTCGAGAGGAGCTGCGGCGAGGTCGGCGACGGTGGGCCAGAGCGCGGTGAACCGCCGGAAGTATTTTTGCACCGCAGCGACTGTAGTCTGCTGCAGCATGACTTCGCTGAGCCAGATCTTGTAAGGGTCAGGCTTAACCCCAGCTTGGCGGTCAGCGGGCGAGACGCGCCAGGGCAGGTCGCGAGCGTGCAGATCGTACCAGGCGAGGACGGCCTCTGCGTCGATGGGGCGGAGAGTGTCCGGCGCGGGGTTACGAAGACTGGTGGATTTTGGCATGATCGGGGGACGAGAAACCCGTTCCTGACCCGAGTTGTCAACCGAATGGCACCCAAGCCAAAGGCGGATGCCGAGCCCAAGCGGCTCAACCGCACCGTCGAGATCGCCGAAGCCTTGAAGCATGCGCTCGATCCGGCGATGCAGAAGCGCGGCTTTGCCAGCCGGGATATCATCACGCATTGGGCCGCGATGGCGCCGAAACCCTATGACCAGGTGACGGTACCGGACCGGCTGGTGTGGCCGCGCGGCGAAAAGGGTGCGGATGGGGCAACGCTTTACCTCCGCTGTGCACCCGGGCATGCGCTGGCGCTGCAGCATGAAGGGCAGATGATCGCCCGATCCATTAACCGCTATTTCGGCTACCTGCTGGTAGCCAACTGCCGAATATCGGCCGAGCCGTTCAGCACCCATTCAGAAGAAAAGGCCAAGCCTGTCACGGTACCGGACGCGGCGCGCCAGCAGGTGGGCGAGGCGGTGGACAAGGTCGCAGACGATGGCGTCAAAGAAGCTCTACGGACCTTGGGCCACGCGCTGCATGCGCGGCGAAAGGCCTGAGAACCGGACACTTTCCGTTCACCGCGTCTTGATGCACCTGCCCCCTTGCCGCCACCTTGGCGGTGTGTAGTGTGCCGCCACAATTCAAAGCCTTCCAAAAACTCGGAGCAAACCAGTGAAATTCAACCGCCGCGATACGCTGATCCTCGCCGCTTCGGCCTCGATCGCCAGCACTTTCGGGCTCGGCTCAGCGCAGGCGCAGGAAGGCACCACCAAGGACGTCAATGCGCTGGCGAATGTTGCCATTCCCGACATCGTCGAGGGTGCGGCCGACGCCAAAGTGACGGTGATCGAATATGCATCGCCGACCTGCCCGCACTGCGCGGCCTTCGCTGTGAACGTCTACCCGGCGTTCAAGACCGAATATGTCGATACCGGCAAGGTGAAGTTCATCATGCGGCCGTTCATCCGCAACCTGCAGGATGCGGTGGTGTTCCTCCTGGCGTATTCGGCAGGTGAAGAGAAGTTCCACCAGGTTGTCGACACCTTCTTCCAGACCCAGGGCACCTGGGGCGTGGCCGAAAAGCCGCGCACAGCTTTGCTCGAAGTCGCCAAGCAGCTCGGTTTCACCGAAGAAAGCTTCGATAAGGCTCTGGCCGACCAGGAGCTGTTCGAGAAGATGAAGACCATGCAGGAGCAGGCTGCCAACGAGTTCAAGCTCGAGGGTACCCCGACTTTCTACGTCAACGGCAAGCAATTGACCGGGGATAAGTCGCTCGAAGAGCTCAAGGCGGTCATCGATCCCCTCCTAGCCTAAGCCTCGTTCTGCTAAAGGACGCGAGATGAAGTTCTCGCGTCTCAAGCTCCACGGTTTCAAATCGTTCAGCGATCCGACCGAGCTCCACCTGGAGCCCGGTCTTTCGGGCGTTGTGGGGCCGAATGGCTGCGGCAAGTCGAACCTCGTCGAGGCGCTGCGCTGGGTGATGGGCGAAAGCTCGTACAAGGCCATGCGCGCATCGGGCATGGACGACGTGATCTTTTCCGGTTCGGGCAACCGGCCGGCGCGGAACTCCGCCGAGGTCACACTGGTGCTCGACAATTCCGACCGCACCGCCCCTGCCCCGCTCAACAATGCCGATGTCCTCGAAGTCACACGCCGCATCGAGCGCGAGGAAGGCTCGGTCTACCGGGTCAATGGCAAGGAAGTCCGGGCGCGCGACGTCCAGCTCTTGTTCGCGGACGCCTCGACGGGCGCGCATTCGCCGGCATTGGTGCGGCAGGGGCAAATCGGGGAGCTGATCGCGGCCAAGCCGCAGCAGCGGCGAGCACTGCTCGAGGAAGCGGCAGGCATATCGGGGCTGCATTCGCGGCGGCACGAGGCCGAGCTGCGTCTGCGGGCCGCCGAGCAAAACCTCGAGCGCGTCGATGACATCATTGCGCAGGTGGAGCAGCAGCTCGAACAGCTGAAGCGCCAGGCGCGGCTCGCGGTGCGCTACCGGGCGCTTTCGGGTGACATCCGCCGGGCGGAGGCCACGCTCTTTCATATCCGCTGGGTGCATGCCCGGGCAGCCGAGAAGGAAACCGAGGCCGAGCAGGGGCGGCTGATCAACCAGCTCGCCCAAGCACAGCACCTCGAACTCGAAGCACAAAAGGTGCTGTTTCTCGCCGACAAGGCGGTGCAGCCGCTACGCGACGAGGAGGCCTCCAAGGGCGCGGCGCTGCAGCGCCTCACCATTCTGGCCGAGCAGTTGGCCGACGAGGCCCGTCGGGCCCAGGCGCGGCGCGAGGAACTCTCCGACCGGTTGAAGCAGCTTGAGTCGGATGCCGTGCGCGAGCGGGCGCTGGCCACCGAAAGCGACGAAACGCTCAAGACCTATACCGAGGAAAAGGCGCGGCTCGAAGCGGAAGCGGCGGGTGAAAAGGATGCCTATGACCTCGCCCGGCAGGCGACCGAGGCGGCACAGCAGGCCGTGTCCGCGGCAGAAGCTGAGGCGCGAGCAGCAGCTGACGTACAGGCGCAGGTGCGCGCCAGGCGAGCGCAGGCGGTGCGCTCAGCCGAGGATGCGCGGGTGCGTGTCGAGCGGCTGAAGCAGCAGATTGCCGACGTCGCGCGCGAAGCCGATGGCGTGGCCCAGTCGCTGGCGGCGGATGAAACGCTGACGCGGCAGCGCGAGGCGCTGGCATCGGCTCAGGCGGCAACTGGCGAAGCAGAGCGAGCGGCGGTCGCGGCGGAACTTGCCACGCAGCAGGCGCAGGCGGCGGTCGACGCGGCTCGCCCCGGCCTCCAAGACCTGGAAAGGACCCTCTCCGGTCTCGAGGCCGAAGCACAGACGCTCGACCGGCTCTTGAAGCGCGGTGGCGCCAGTCTCTGGCCGGCCATCGTCGATGCGCTGAAGGTAGCCTCCGGCTACGAAACCGCGCTTGGCGCGGCGCTGGGTGACGATCTTGATGCCTCGTCGGACGACGGCGCGCCGATCCATTGGAGTGGGCCGATCGATGCGGCGGGCGACCCGGCGCTTCCCGATGGCGTAGAACCACTATCAAAATTCGTCTCGGGGTCGGACCTGCTGAAGCGCCGGCTCGATCAGATCGGGCTTATTGACCGCGCCGATGGCGCGCGGCTGCAAAAGCAGCTTAAGCCCGGGCAGCGGCTCGTGACCAAGGATGGCGCGCTGTGGCGTTGGGATGGCCTCGTCGCGGCCGCCGATGCACCGAGTGCCGCGGCGGAGCGACTGGCGCAGAAGAACCGGCTGGCCGAACTCGATGCCGAACTCACCGAGCTACGCCAGATCCGCAATTCCAAGCGCGCGGACCTTTCCGCTCTTGGGGAGGCGCTGGACTCGGCGCGCAGCGTCGAGCGCGACAAGCGCGAGGGCTGGCGCCGGGCGCAGCACGAGATTGGCGTTGCGCAGGCGGCGGTCGACAAGGCGCAGCGCGCCATTGGCGACCTGACGGCGCGCCAGAGCGCGCTCGAAGAAGCGCGTGTGCGGTTGGGCACGAGTTTGAGCGAAGCGGAAGCAGCGCAGGCCGAGGCCGAGAAGGCGCTGGCGGAAGCCGGCGACGAAGCGGCTGCGGCGCAGGCGGCGGCCGCCAAACAGGCGGTGCTGACCGGCGCGCGCGAAAGGGCCGACCAGGCGCGGCTCAAGCTCGGGACATTCGAGACTGCTGCACGGATGCGCACTGCGCGGCTGGGGCAGATCGCCACCGAGACCACCAACTGGCAGCGTCGTCGCGATAGCGCAGCCGGTCAGTTGGCGACGCTCGAAACACGCAAGGCCGAAGTCGCGGCGCAGTTCGAGGCGGCTTCGGAGACGCCGGACAGTTTCGCACAGCGGCAAGATGCAATCGCCGCGGAAATCGCCACGGCCAAGACTGCGCATCAGCAGGCCACCGACAAGCTCAGCCAAGCGCAGACGCGGCATCGCGATGCCGACAAGGCGCAGCGTCTCGCAGCCGAAGGCCTCTCCGGCGTGCGCGAACAGTTGGGCCGTGTCGAAGAGCGGATGAAGGGCCTCATCGCCCAACGCCACCAGATCGAGCGGCAGGTGCAGGAAACGCTGCAGATCCAGGCCAGCCAGACGGCGCAGGCCGCCGGCATCAAGCCGGAGCAGGCGCTGCCGCAAGAGACGCAAGTCGAAAACCAGGTCGAACGGCTCAAGGCGGAGCGCGAGCGACTGGGCGGGGTGAACCTCACGGCCGAGAAGGAAAGCGAAGAGGTTCGCGAGAAGCTCGACATCATGGTCAAGAACCGTGACGACCTGATCGCAGCGATCGCCAAGCTGCGCGGTGGCATCCAGAGCCTCAACCGAGAGGGCCGGCAGCGGCTCAGCGAGGCCTTCTACAAGGTCAATGCGCATTTCCAGGAGTTGTTCACGACGCTGTTCGGCGGCGGCACGGCGGAACTGCAGTTCGTCGAAAGCGACGATCCGCTGGAAGCCGGTCTCGAGATCATCGCCCGGCCGCCGGGCAAGAAGCCCTCGACGATGACGCTGCTCTCGGGTGGCGAGCAGGCGTTGACAGCGATGTCGCTCATCTTTGCCGTGTTTCTCACGAACCCGGCGCCGATCTGTGTGCTCGACGAAGTCGACGCGCCGCTCGACGACGCCAATGTGGAGCGGTTCTGCAATCTGCTCGATATGATGCGGACGCGGACCGAGACGCGGTTCCTCGTCATCACTCACAACCCCATCACCATGAGCCGGGTCGACCGGCTATTCGGGGTGACCATGGCCGAGCGCGGCGTGAGCCAGCTGGTCTCGGTTGACTTGACCACCGCTCAGCACGTCGTGGCGGCGGAGTAAGCCTTCACTCCAGTCTATCAGCCATCTGAAACATCTCGCTCGTCGTCGCGTTCAACCCGCGAGGAGGATAACGGATGGATGAGGTGGACCGGATTGTCACCATCACGATCGCGACGCTCGGCGGCATCATGTTCGTGATTGGCGGGGTGCGGGCGTGGCGGCGCGGGACGAAAGGGCTGGTAAAGCGTCACGCAGATGGTTCGGCGCTCACGTTCGAGGAGCAACGGGCGTTGCGGCAAGGCATGTGGCGGGCGACCATCGACCCCGCGCACCGCCTCGACCTGGTGCTGATCATCGCCGGACTGCTCATCGGCTCCGGGTTTCTGTCGCCGGTCTGGCGGGGCATCCGGGCACTCATGAGTTAAGGGAATCTCCATCGGGGGCTCATGACTCAATGTCACACCCATTGCGGACGGGGGATTTCTATGAAATATCAACAACTTACATCGTCATTCACAGCCTTGACACTGCAAGGGGGCAACACTATGGTGCGCGCGACTTTCAGGGCTCCGCTATGCGTTTTGGCCCGGGCACGTGACGAGGAAGCCGGATGGTAGATCCGCGTGAGACGCAGCGTCCCGGTCGCACTGACAAACCGGGGGGTTTGACCTCCGATCTGGCAGCGCGTATTCGCCGTGCGCGGGAGACCGAAAAAGTCGGGCAAGCCTCTCAGGCCAATGCCGCGAAGGATATGTCCGGGTGGAACCGCGGTCTGCGGCTCGGTTCGGAGTTCATCGCGGCGATCCTGGTGGGCGCCGGCATCGGATGGCTGCTGGATATCTGGCTCAAAACCGGACCCTGGCTGCTCCTGGTGTTTGTGCTGGTCGGTTTCGCGGCGGGCGTCTTGAACGTCGCCCGCGCGGCGGCCGAAATGAACAGGGCGTCACCACCGCCGCCCGGCTCGGACCTCGGTCCGGGCAAAGACGAAGACGACGACGCATAATTCTCTAGTCCCAGGGGACCTCAGTCTTGGCCGATCCGAACAAAGTCGACCCGATCCACCAGTTCGTGATTACCGACATTTTTTCCTTTGGAGACGGCGGCTTCGCCTTCACCAACTCTTCCCTCTTCATGGTGCTGACGGTTGGCCTCATTGCCGCCTACCTGCTGCTATCGACGCGCGGGCGCTCCATCATCCCGAACCGCTGGCAGGCGGTGAGCGAGATGCTCTACGAATTCGTGGCCAACATGGTCAGGAGTTCGGCGGGCAAGGAGGGCATGAAGTTCTTCCCATTCGTGTTCTCGTTGTTCATGTTCGTGCTGGTCGCCAACATGTTCGGCATGATCCCGTTCTTCTTCACGGTGACCAGCCACATCATCATCACCTTCGCGCTGGCGATGCTGGTGTTCATCACCGTCATTATCTACGGCTTCTGGAAGAACGGCCCCAAGTTCCTCAAGCTGTTCGTGCCGGCGGGCGTGCCGGGCTATGTGCTGCCCATCGTGGTGCCGATTGAGGTTGTTTCCTTCCTCTCGCGTCCCATCTCGCTCTCGGTTCGTCTGTTCGCCAACATCCTCGCGGGTCACATTACCCTCAAGGTGTTCGCCGGCTTCATCGTGACGCTCGGCTCGCTGGGTTTCCTCGGGTGGCTCGGCGCCCTGTTGCCGCTGGCCATGACGGTGGCGATCACGGCTCTCGAATTCCTCGTGGCGGCGCTGCAGGCCTATGTGTTTGCCGTGCTGACCTCGATGTACATCAATGATGCGATCCATCCGTCGCATTAATCCCAGACCGGTTCACAGTGAGGCGGCGGTGAGCGTCGCCAATCGGTCGCTACAAGGAGCAGACTACAAT
>JAEZKB010000079.1 GCA_023415605.1 Pseudomonadota bacterium | reverse complement strand
CTGCCTTCTTGAGCAGGTAACCGTCGACGAACGGACCCTTCCAAACTGAGCGAGTCATGGCTTAACGGCCCTTCTTCACGTGACGCGAGCGGACGATAAACTGGTCCGTCGACTTGTTGCTGCGGGTCTTCTTGCCCTTGGTCGGCTTGCCCCACGGAGACACCGGGTGACGGCCACCCGAGGTACGGCCTTCGCCGCCGCCATGCGGGTGATCGACCGGGTTCATGGTGACGCCGCGGTTGACCGGCTTGTGACCGAGCCAGCGGGCACGACCGGCCTTACCGATCGAGGTGTTGCCGTGGTCCTGGTTCGACACCGCGCCAACAGTGGCGAGGCACGAGCCGTGAACCTTGCGCTGCTCGCCCGAGTTGAGGCGCAGGATGGCCCAACCGCTGTCGCGGCCCACATACTGGGCGTAGGTGCCGGCGGAGCGGGCGATCTGACCGCCCTTGCGGGGCTTCATCTCGACGTTGTGGACGATGGTGCCGACCGGCATGCGCTCGAGCGGCATGGCATTGCCCGGCTTCACGTCGACGGTCTGCATCGAGGAGACGACCTTGTCGCCGGCCGCCAGACGCTGGGGCGCAACGATGTAGGCCTGCTCGCCGTCCTCGTACTTCACCAGAGCGATCCAGGCGGTACGGTTCGGATCGTATTCGAGCCGTTCCACGGTGCCGACAGCGTCCCACTTGGTGCGCTTGAAATCGACAATGCGGTACGAGCGCTTGTGCCCGCCGCCACGGTGGTACGCAGTGATGCGACCGGCGTTGTTACGGCCACCCTTAGAGCTGAGACCGACGGTCAGCGCCTTGACCGGCGCGCCATTCCAGAGCTCCGACCGATCGGTCGTGATGAGCTGGCGGCGGCCTGGAGAGGTCGGATTGTAAGTTTTAAGACCCATTGTTCTCTCTCCCCTTAGATGCCGGTCGAAATGTCGATCGACTGGCCATCGACCAGGGTTACAACTGCCTTCTTGACATCCTTGCGGGTGCCAAGTTCCTGGCGGAAGCGCTTCACCTTACCCTTGCGGATCGAGGTGTTGACCGCCTTCACCTTGACCGAAAAGAGCGCCTCGACGGCGGCCTTGATCTCGGTCTTGGTGGCGTCGATCGCCACGTCGAACACGACCTGGCCGTGCTCGGACGCCATCGTCGACTTTTCGGTCACGACGGGGTTGCGGATGACGTCGTAGTGACGGAGCTTGCTCATGCGAACCGTGCCTCCAGCGCTTCGAGCGCTGCCTTGGTCAGAACGAGCTTCTGGCGGCGGAGGATATCAACCACGTTGATCCCCTGAACCGGCAGAACGTCGATCTGCGGAATGTTGCGCGCCGCGAGGGCGAACTTGGCGTCCACTTCGGCGCCGTCGATGATGAGCGCGTTGGCCCACTCGAGCTTGCCGAACTGGGTGCGGAGCGCCGCGGTCTTGGCTTCCTTGGTCGCCAGCGTATCGACGATGGCGATCTCGCCGGCCTTGGCCTTGGCAGACAGGGCATGCTTCAAGGCGAGCTGGCGGACCTTCTTGGGAAGATCGATCGCATGGCTGCGCGGGGTCGGACCGAATGCACGGCCACCACCACGGAACTGCGGCGCCTTGCGGTCGCCGTGACGAGCGCCGCCCGAACCCTTCTGCTTGACGAACTTCTTGCCCGTCCGCACGCCTTCCGACCGGTTCTTCACGTCATGCGTGCCGGCCATGGCCTTGAGCTGCTGGTAGCGAACCATGCGGTGCAGGATGTCCTGGCGCACTTCGAGGCCGAAGATCTCGTCCTTGAGAGTGACCGAACCGCCGGCCTTGCCATCCAGAGAGGTGATCTGGAGTTCCATTACTTCGTCTCCCCAGCAGCAGCCGCGGCCTTGAACGAGCCGGGGGTCTGCGCACCCTTCGGAGCCGGCTTCTTGACGGCGTCCTTGATCATGATCCAGCCGCCCTTGGCGCCCGGGACCGCACCCTCGATCATGATGAGACCGCGCTCCACATCGGTGCGCACGACTCGCAGATTCTGGGTGGTCACCCGACGGTCGCCCATGTGGCCGGCCATCTTCTTGCCCTTGAACACCTTGCCGGGGTCCTGGCGCTGACCGGTCGAACCGTGCGAACGGTGCGACACGGACACGCCGTGCGTGGCACGCAGACCGCCGAAGTTCCAGCGCTTCATGCCGCCGGCAAAGCCCTTACCGATGGACGTTCCGGTCACGTCGACCAGCTGGCCCTCGACGAAGTGGTCGGCCTGCATCGTGGCACCGACTTCGATGAGGTTCGCAGGATCGACACGAAACTCTGTTACCTGACGCTTGGGCTCAACCTTGGCGACGGCGAACTGGCCGCGTTCAGCCTTGGTCGTGTTCTTTGCCTTGACGGTGCCGGCGCCGAGCTGGAGGGCGGTGTAGCCATCCTTCTCCTGAGTGCGCTGACCCACCACCTGGCAGTTCTGCAGGCCCAGGACGGTCACCGGGACGTGCGTGCCGTCCTCGGTGAAGATCCGGGTCATGCCCAGCTTCTGTGCGATCAAACCAGAACGCATCGGTTGTTACCTTTTCTCCTTGGCGACTGACCGGGTCATTCCTGTGAAGAGGACCCTTTTGATGGTCAGCGCGAAAATCTCGTTTAGAGCTTGATTTCGACGTCGACGCCGGCGGCGAGATCGAGCTTCATCAGTGCATCAACCGTCTGCGGCGTCGGGTCGACGATATCCAGCAGGCGCTTGTGGGTCCGGATTTCGAACTGTTCGCGCGACTTCTTGTCGATGTGCGGCGAGCGGTTCACCGTAAACTTCTCAATTCGCGTCGGCAGCGGGATCGGGCCGCGGACCTGCGCACCCGTACGCTTCGCCGTATTGACGATTTCGCGGGTCGAGGTGTCCAGGACACGATGGTCAAACGCCTTAAGCCGAATGCGAATGTTTTGACCGTTCATCTTGTTTTCCTAGCGAAAAATGGATCGCGGCGCACCAAACAGCGCGCCGCGCCCCGGAACCCCGGTACTTACTTCAGGATCTTGGCAACGACGCCCGAACCAACGGTACGGCCGCCTTCACGGATAGCGAAGCGGAGCTTCTCTTCCATGGCGATCGGCACGATCAGCTGGACCGAGATGTTCACGTTGTCGCCCGGCATCACCATTTCGGTGCCTTCCGGCAGGGTCACGACGCCGGTCACGTCGGTGGTGCGGAAGTAGAACTGCGGACGGTAGTTGGCGAAGAACGGCGTGTGACGGCCACCCTCTTCCTTGGTCAGGATGTAGGCTTCGGCCACGAAGTCGGTGTGCGGCGTAACCGAACCCGGCTTGCAGAGAACCTGGCCACGCTCGACCTGCGTACGGTCGATACCGCGGAAGAGAGCACCGATGTTGTCGCCGGCCTGGCCCTGATCGAGCAGCTTGCGGAACATTTCGACGCCGGTCACGGTGGTCTTCTGGGTCGCCTTGATACCGACGATCTCGACTTCCTCGCCCACCTTCACGATGCCGCGCTCGACACGGCCGGTCACCACGGTGCCGCGACCCGAGATCGAGAACACGTCTTCGATCGGCATCAGGAACGGCTGGTCAACCGGACGGGCCGGCTGCGGGATGTACTCGTCGACAGCGCGCATCAGCTCGAGGATGGCGTCATGGCCGAGGGCCTTGTTGCCATCGTTGAGCGCTTCGGTGGCCGAGCCCTTGATGATCGGAACGTCGTCGCCCGGGAATTCATAGGACGAGAGCAGTTCGCGAACTTCGAGTTCCACGAGCTCGAGCAGTTCCGGATCGTCGACCATGTCGCACTTGTTCAGGAACACGACGAGCGCCGGCACGCCGACCTGACGGGCGAGCAGGATGTGCTCGCGGGTCTGCGGCATCGGGCCGTCGGCAGCCGACACGACCAGGATCGCGCCGTCCATCTGGGCAGCACCGGTGATCATGTTCTTCACGTAGTCGGCGT
>JAEZKB010000189.1 GCA_023415605.1 Pseudomonadota bacterium | reverse complement strand
TCTGGTCGTAGGCGTCCTTGAGGGCCGCCACCGCGTCCTCCGTAGTCTGGTTCTTGTCGGACCAGAAGTTGTACATCGCGGTCCAGATGCCGTTGTTCCAGTCGCCGGTGATCACGTTGAAGGGGTTCTTCACCGAGCCGTTCGGCTTGTTCATGGCATCCATGGCAACCTGGTTGCAGGCATCGAGATACTCCGCCGGGGCATCCGAGCGCGGGCTGGTCGAGCCCTTCTGCTGGTTGGCCTTGCCGGAGATGACCGGATCGACGAAGGCAGCCACGAGGTCGAGCTCGGCCTTGTCTTTGGCTTCCGGCTGGCCGCCGAGGATGCCCATGGCGTCGGAGGTCACCGGAATGGCGAGAGCGCCGGGGATCACCTGGCAGCCGAAGTCCACGCCCGGCACCTTGCCGGCCGCCAGCCACTCGCCCTTCATCCAGTCGCCCATGATATGGAACAGCGCCTGGCCCGAGATCACCGTATTGGTGGTCTCGTTCCACGGACGGTTCTCGGCCTCCGGTGTGGCTTCGTTCGAGAAGGCGCGGACCACCTCGATAGCCTTGCGCACCGCCGGTTCATCGAACGCCGTCGGATCGGGCTCTTCCGAATAGATGCGGTTGTAGATATCCGGACCCGCCAAGGCCGCGACCATGGCGTGGAACAGGTAGCCGACCTGGAAGGCCTGGCCGCCCACCGCGGCAGGCACAAAGCCGGCTTCCTTGATCTTGGGGAAGTCGGCGAGCATCTCGTCGACGCTCTTCCAGGCGGCGGGATCGACGCCGGCCTTGGCGGCAACTTCCTTGTTCCAGTAAACCATGCCGTCCACATGGAGGAACAGCGGCACCTTGACCATCTTGCCATCGACCGTCGAGAGCTCGCGGACGATCGGGTAGAAGTTTTCGGTGGCGCCGATCTGGTTGTAATAGTCGGTCAGATCGCGCTCAAGGCCGAGACCGGCGAGGTCGCGGAAGATGTGCGGATCGGAAGTCACGAAGGCGTTCGGCGGATCGCCGCCGGTGACCATGTTGACGATCGAGACATTGACGCCCGAATTGTGCGGGATCGCCAGGTCCTTCCAGGTGTGGCCCTTCTCGTTGAGCCCCGCCTGCAGGATGTTCAGCGCCGCGACTTCGGCCTTAGACGACCAGCCGTGGTAGACGATCAGTTCTTCGGCATTGGCCAGTGGCGCAGCGCCGATCATGAGCGCGGCCGACAGGACGGCCAGTGACTTGATACGCATCTTCTCTCTCCCTTGTTGGCCCGCTGGAGGCAGGGCCAGACTCCTCGAACTGTTATGCGTTATCGGCCGGTGCCCCGGCCTACATCCGGCGCCCGGACTGGGCGTCGAAGACGTGAACCTTCCCCTGCGGGAAGGCGATGCTGACGGCATCGCCCTGCTTGAGGCCGCCGATCTTCTCCGGATCGACCCGCGTCGCGACGAGGGCGTCGCCGAATTTGAGATAGGCGGTGGCGTCGCCACCGGTCTTTTCGGTGTACTGAACCGGCAGGCTGAACGTGCCGGCGGAATTGGCCACGGCCTCGCCGGGCTGGCCAAAATGCTCGGGCCGCAGGCCAACGACGATCGGCTGGCCATCCGTCGGGGCACTCTCGAACGCATACTGACTGAGGTCGAGCGATACGCCGTCGACCACCGCTCCGGCCTTGCCTCCGCTGAGCACGATCTTGCCCGGCCGCAGGTTCATCGCCGGCGAGCCGATGAAGCCGGCGACGAACAGGTTTCTCGGGTGGCTGTAGATTTCGTCCGGCGTGCCGAACTGCTGGATCACCCCGCCATCCATCACGGCGATCTTGGTCGCCATGGTCATGGCCTCGATCTGGTCGTGGGTCACGTAGACGATGGTCGAGTGCAGTTCGTCGTGGAGCTTCTTGATCTCGAGCCGCATCTCGGTACGGAGCTTGGCGTCGAGGTTCGAGAGCGGTTCGTCGAAGAGGAAAAGCCCGACATTCTTGACCAGCGCCCGGCCGATGGCGACGCGCTGGCGCTGCCCGCCCGAGAGCTGCGCCGGCTTGCGGTCGAGCAACGGCTCGATCTGCAGGAGCTTGGCCGCCCAGGCGATGCGGCGGTCCACTTCCGCCTTGTCGAGCTTGAACGACGAGAGCCCGAACTTGAGGTTCCCGCGCACGGTTTTGGTTGGATAGAGCGCGTAAGACTGGAACACCATGGCGAGCCCGCGATCCTTTGGATCGAGGTCGGTGACGTCGCGCTCGCCAATGGTAATGCGGCCGGCCGTGACGTCGAGCAGTCCCGCCAGGAGATTGAGCAGCGTGGTCTTGCCGCATCCCGACGGCCCGAGCAGCACCAGGAACTCGCCGTCTTCGATCGCAAGGTCGAGATTTTTGAGGACGGTCACCCGGCCATAGGTCTTGATGATGTCTTCAAACTGAACGCGTGGCATGCGCCTTTACCCCTTGATCGCGCCGGCGGTGATGCCTTGCACGAAGAATTTCCCAAGCACGAAATAGATGACGAGCGGCGGGATCGCCGTGAGCAGCGCCGCCGCCATGTTCTCGTTGTAGGCAGCCTCGCCGGTGGTGGTGATCACCACATTGGCCAGCACCACGCTCATCGGCTGCGTGCCCAGGCCGCCGAAGGTGAGGCCGAGCAGGAAGTCGTTCCAGATCGAGGTCACCTGAAGGATGAGCACCACGATGAAGATGTTGCCGCTCATCGGCACGGTGATTTCCCAGAAGATCTTCCAGAAAGATCCGGAATCCATCATGGCCGCACTCATGATTTCCTGCGGGATACCCTTGTAGTAATTGCGGAACACCAGCGTCAGGAAGGGCATGGAAAGCACCGCATGGATGATGGCGATGCCCCAGATGGTCCCGTAGACCTTGAGCCCCGAGCTCAGGATGATCAGCGGGATCATGATGATCTGGAACGGCACGAAGGCGCAGATGAAGAGAATGAAGAGGAAAGTGTTCGCCCATTTGACGTTCCAGAGCGCCAGCGCGTAGCCGGTCACCGAGGACAGCGTCATCGACAGCACGAGGCTCGGGATGAGGATGAAGACCGAGTTCCAGAAGCCCACCTTGAGTCCGTCGCAGCGGATGCCGGAGCAGGCGTTGTCCCAGGCGTTGATCCAGGGTTCGATAGTGAACGGCGCCGGCAGCGAGAAGATCGCGCCTTCGCGGATCTGCGGCATGGTCTTGAACGACGTGGTGATGATCACATAGAGCGGCACGCAGAAGAACGCCGCACAGATGGTGAGGAACACGAGCACCGCGATTGAGCGGCCGCTGATGCCCTTCTTCCGGCGCGGGAACAGCGGGGCGCGGTCAACACCGACTTCGCCTCGCGCGAGGGAGGTTTCTGCGATGGTCATGAGGCTCTCGCTTCGCTGGTGCGGCGCTGCCAGGCGGTGAGCAGCACCAGTGGCAGGAAGATAAGGGCAGTGATGCCGAGCATGATCACGGCCGCCGCCGACGCATAGGCGAGGTTGGAACGCGCCCAGTAGGCATTGATGGTGAAGTAGCCCGGTACCCACGTCGCCTGCCCCGGCCCGCCATTGGTCATGGCTACGACGATGTCGTAGGCCTTGACCACGCCAAGCGAGAGCAGGATGGCGCAGGTGAGGAAGGTGAACTTCATCATGGGAATGATGATTTCGAGATAGACGCGCCAGAAGCTGACGCCATCGAGGCGCGCGGCGCTCCAAATCTCAGGGTTGATGGATTTCAGGCCCGAAAGCATCAGCGCCATGTAGAAGCCGGCGCCTTGCCAGACCATCGCGAGGATGATGCCGTACATGGCCGTCTCGGGCTTGCTGAGCCAGTCGAAGTTGACCCAGGTCATGCCGATTGAATGCAGCGCCGCCTGCAGCCCGAAGCTTGGATTGAACATCCATCGCCAGGCGACGCCGGTAACAATCAGCGACACAGCCAAGGGATAGAGGAAGACGGTGCGGAAAAAGCCCTCGCCGCGCTTTTCGCGGTCGATCATCGCCGCGAGGATGAAGCCGAAGACGATGGCGAGAAAGCTGCCGATGCCCAGCACCAGCATATTTCGGAGCGAAATGCTCCAGCCCTTGTCGCGGAACAGGCGCTCGTATTGCTTTGTCCATTCCGACCAGTCGATACCGTAGGTGGCGAAGGCCTTGGATTCGGTGAACGACATGTAGATCGTCCAGATGATCGCCCCGATGAACGCGACCAGCGTGATCGCGACGGCTGGCGTCAGCGCGAGCTGCGGCGACCATCGGCTCCACCGAATGTTCAATCTATCCTCCCGCCGGCCGACGCGGCGCAGCGTGTGCGTCGGTCGCCGATTTGGCCCCTGACCGCTTTTCGCGGCTTGTATTATCGTTAAACTAAGATCATTCTGAGCTGGTCGTCAACTGGCAAAACGCTGCCGGGGAGGGCGCTGTGCAAGACGGAGCGGCCGCAAGAGCCGCGTGGAGGGAAATGACGTGAACGATCAAGACCTTATTCCGCGGATGGGGTTCGGCACCTTCGACCGCACCGGCGAGGCCGGCACGGCGATCATTTTGCACGCGCTCGAAACCGGCTACCGCCACATCGACACCGCCCAGAGCTACGGTACCGAGAGCGAGTGTGGGGCGGCGCTGCAGCGCTCGGGCCTAAAGCGCAGCGAGGTATTCTTCACCACCAAGGTCACCGGCGAGAACTGCCAGCCCGGCCGTATGGTGACGTCGCTGGAAAAGAGCCGTGACAATCTCGGCGTCGATCGCATCGACCTGACCCTGATACATTGGCCGGTCGGCCCCTCCGGATCGTTCGACAAGTCGAGCATGTTCGACCAGTTGCTCGACGCACAGTCACGCGGGCTGACCCGGCTGATCGGCGTCTCCAACTTCACCATCGCCGATCTCGAAGAGACCAAGCCCTTGCTTGGCAATGTTAAGTTGGCGACCAACCAGTTCGAGCGGCATCTCTACCTGCAGAACCGCAAGCTGGTGGACTACTGCAGGACTAACGGCATCACCGTCACCTGTTACCTGCCGCTGGCGCGCGGCGCATCGGCCGGGGACCCGGTCGTCGAGGCCATTGCCGGGAAGCACGATGCGACGCCCCACCAGATCGCCCTCGCCTTTTCGCTGGCACAGGGCCACGTGGTGATCCCGACCTCTGGGAAGCGTGAGCGGGTCGAAGAGAACTTCGCGGCCCAGGACATCAAGCTCTCGGCCGATGAAGTTGCGGCGATCGAAGCCCTCGATCGCAACGGCCGCCAGATCAATCCGGCCTGGTCGCCAAAGTGGGATTCACCGTATTAGCGTTCGCACGATCCGAGGATATGTCGGACTTCCGCCGCTTTTCCGCCCGCGCGGTGAACGTCAGATGAACGGCCGTTCTGATAGGTTTCGGCGAAAATAACGCCCGTTTCTCGCGCAAGTCGTCGGGATGCACATTTCTGAACCACAATTGCCCGGAAATGCGCTATCGGAGGGTCGACTTGGGGATAGATGATCGCTGCCATGGGCAAAGCCATCGTTCGACTGAAAGATATTGCCGACAAGACCGGCTTTTCCACCAACACGGTATCGCTGGCTCTGCGCGAGAGCCCGCGCATTCCACTGCAGACGCGCGAGCTGATCCGCCGCGCCGCCGACGAACTCAACTACCTGCCCAACCAGATCGCCAAATCGCTGGTCAGCCGCGAAACCAAGACTATCGGCCTCGTCCTCACCGACATCACCAACCCCACCCTCACCCACACCGCTCAGGCCATCGAGATCGCGCTGGCCGAGCGCGGCTACGGCACGCTATTCGCCACCTCCAACAACACGCTGAGCGAGGAAATCCGGGCCATCGAAATGGTGCGCGCCCGGCAGGTCGACGGCATCCTGGTCTACCCCACCAGCCACCGGCAGCTCGACCACCTGCGGCCGCTGCGACGCAGCAACTATCCCATCGTGCTGCTGATTGCCGACCCCGAGGCCACCATCGACGCGGTCTGCATGGACGAGAGCCGCGGCGCCTACAAGGCCACCCGGCACCTTCTCGACCTGGGGCACCGGACGATCGGCGTCATCAACGGCGCCAATCCGCTCGGCCACCTCGAAAAGCGCGAAGGCCATCGACAGGCGCTGGCTGAAGCCGGACTGGAGCTGGACCTCAGTCTCCACGCCGTCGCCCGTGGTCATTCCCTTGAAAGCGGCTATTGGGCGGTCGATGCGCTGATGAATGGGGAGAAGAAGCCGACCGCCATCTTCGCCTCCAACGATTCCCTGGCGCTCGGCGCGCTGCGCTGGTGCCAGAAGCACAAGCTGCGTGTTCCCGAGGACGTCGCCATCGTGGGCATGGACAATATCGAGTTCGGCGAATACGCCACGGTACCGCTCTCGAGCGTCAACTATGCCGTGGAGACGGTGACCCGCATGGCGGTCGATCGCCTGATGCGACTGATTTCCGCCGGCGACCACCTCCCCGCCCCACGTGTGACCCAGATCGACCCTGACCTGGTGATCCGCGAGTCCACCATGGGCACCATCGGCTAGGCCAACTCCTGCGCCTCGGTGCCGCATGGCACGGCGGCAACCCAAGCGCCCGCGCTTGGGTTATGTCTCATTCCGAGGAGGTTCAGATGGCAACCAAGCTTACCGACGCCGAGCGCGACCAGGCTTTGGCCCGCCTGCCCGACTGGCGCTTCGACTCCGATGCCAATGCGATCGTCCGCGACTTCAAGTTCCACAACTTCACCGACGCCTTCGCCTTCATGACCAAAGTCGCCCTGCTCGCCGAAGCTGCCGATCACCACCCTGAATGGACCAATGTCTACAACAAGGTCCATATTGCACTCTCCACCCACACCGCCGGCGGCGTGACCGAGAAGGACGTGGACCTGGCAGAGGATATCGATGGGTTAGGAGTGTAGCGCGCTACACTCGCTCAGCCATCTCCACATGCCGTCGTCGTCACGGCGTAGGTCTTTTGGCGCCTATGGGTGGCAGAGAATGTGCCCACCGGAGTTACCGCTCCACCGCCGCCACATAGCGTTTCACGGATGCCGCCAATCTTGCCTTTGCGTCCTGTTCGAGGACGCGGTCCCACCAGGCAGAGTAGATGCGGTCGAAAGCGAAGGGCTCGGTTGTCGCCGCGATGCGTCGGACTTCGCGCGCCGGCAACGGGATGAGGTTGGGGTAGGAATACATGAAGCTGACCCAACGGGTGTCGGGCACGACCATGATGGTATCTGCGGTGAAGATGGCGCCCTTGCCGCCGGCGCCGCCGGCCCAGTGCAGCCAGGTACTGCCGGTGAAATGGCCGCCGCCGCGGACGAGGGTAACGCCTTGCCCCAGGTCATGCGTCTCACCGCTCCAGTAGGTGACGTTGGGCCCTTCGTTGACCACGTGCCGCTGCAATTTCTGGTGCAGCACGATCGGTACCCCACCCAGTGCTTCGCTCCAGTCGTTCATGGCAGTGAAGAAGTGCGGGTGACTGATGGCAATGGCGCGGAGCCCGCCCTGCGCCTTAATGCGATTGACGGCCTCATCGGTGACGAGCGGGGTGCAATCCCACATCACGCCGCCACCCGGCTGCGTGATCACGAGCGCCCGCTGGGCGATGCCGATACCGGGCGTGGCGCCGACACCGAGAAGGTTCGGCTCGAGTTCGCGCACATCGCTCTGGTGGTTTTTCCAGAGATCGGCCTGCGTCGTCCAGCGCTGCCCACCCGGCGGAAGGTACTGCCGCTCGTCGAGGCAGATCGGGCACTCGGCCGGCGGGGCATCGGACGGTGGAAAGCCGGTGCTGCAGGTGGCGCAGAAATAGGACGTCATCGGGATCCTCTCTTGGTTCGTGCCAAAGCCTAGCCGGGAATGAGAATGGTGTGAAAGGCGAGACCCTCCAGCGTCACAGCCTCGCTGCCTTCCAGGCTTCCAGCTCTTCCAGCGACTCGCCGGCGCGGTCGATAGCGAATTGGTAGATATCGAAGCTGGTGACGACCTGGCCGTAGTAGTCCGGTAGCGCACGGGCTTGGGTCTTGAGCCGCAGGATCAGGTCGCGATCGGCGGAGGCGAGGTCGAGGCGGAGGTTGGTGTCGCGAGAATCGCGGATTTCGAAATCGAACGGATCCCAGCCCCAGATATCGCACTTCCAGGGATTGCCGGAAAAATCGCGGAACTCGATGCCCCAGTAGAGGCCGGCGCCGAGCGGATGCGGATCGACGTAGTCGTTGATGTAGCTCGCCTTGTGGAGGACAAGGCCGACATCCTGAAACTGTCGGGCGATCTCGGAGGCGAGATAGGCCCACTCGGCCCATTTGCCGGCTTCGACCGGCATATGGATGTCGATGTCGCGCCAGACCATCAAGTCGTAGCCGGCGCTGCCGGTGATCTTGACCTTGCCGAAGCGCTCGGTGAGCAAGGCGTGGAGGCCGGATTGCCTCAACAGGGTTCCCGCTTCCACCAGAAGCGAACGCGCAGTTTCGGCACGGTCCTCGGCCGTTGAAATCATAAAAACACTCCTCCGAAATCAAAAAGCCTGGCCCCTTGCGAGGGCCAGGCTTCTGCTGAAATTCAGCGGCAAGGGCGGATTATGCGCCTTTGCTTATTCGGTCTTGCCTTCGGCGGGCGCCTCAGCAGCGGCAGCCTGTTCGGCAGCGGCCGCCGCAGCAGCCTCGGCAGCGTCCTTCTCGGCGAGCTCCTTGGCCAGCGCCTCGGCGGCAGCGATCTTCTCTGCCTCGCGGGCGTTCTTGGCCTCGAGGGCGGCATCGCGCTCGCCGGCTTCGATCTTGCGGGTACGCGAAGAGGTCGACTCGAAAATACGGGCCGACTTACCGCGACGGTCGCGCAGGTAGTAGAGCTTGGCGCGACGGACCTTACCGCGCTTAAGGACCTCGATGCGGTCGATGTTCGGCGACAGGACCGGGAACACGCGTTCCACGCCTTCGCCATAGGAAATCTTGCGGACGGTGAAGCTCTCTTCAATGCCGTGGCCGGAGCGGGCGATCACGACGCCCTCATAGGCCTGCAGGCGCTCTTTGTCGCCTTCGCGGATCTTCACCCAAACCTTGACGGTGTCGCCATGGGTAAAATCGGGACGCTGCGCCTTAGCGGCGAGCGCGTCATACTGCTCTTTGTTGAGCTGCTCGATGATGTTCATCTGTCAGTCTTCCGTTGATCTTTTCAATGGAGCGTTTCGCCGGTCTTTGTGGGACAGGCCGCCCGGTCTTGGTTGCACGGATTGTTGTATGCGCTTATTGGCCCGCCACCCCGGAGGGTGGGAGCGAGCGCGCGTATAGAGGAGAAACGCAGCGGAGTCCAGTGGAAGAGCGGCCGGCGCGGCAGAGGCGCCGGCTCGCGGGGTCCCGCGGGCGTTGCCGATGCGATCAGAGCCAGCCGGCCAGAACGCCGACGCCACCGAGAGCGAAGAGGCCGCCGGCAACCTGTGCGACGGGCTTACCGAAGCGGCCGATGAGCGTCGAGACGCCCATGGCGGCGGTGATGCCAGCGAAGTGAAGCAGCGCGGTAGCGGCGACGAAGCCGAGGGCATACTGCCAGCCCGTCGAGCCCAGCGGCATTTCGGCGCCATGCGCCACGCCGTGGAAGACGGCGAAGACACCGACCAGCGCCGAGGCGGCGACCACCGGCATCGGCCTGCCGAGCGCCGCGACACCGCCGATGACGACCGACGAGAGGGCGATGCCCAGTTCCACGAAAGGCACATCGATCTGTGCCACGCCGAGGACGAAGCCCAGAGCCATCATGCCCACGAAGGCGAGGGGGACGAGATAGAGGGCGCGGCCGCCCAGCACGAAGGCGAAGACGCCGACCGCCACCATGGCGAGGATATGGTCGAGCCCACCCATCGGATGCAGGAAGCCGTGCATCAGGTCGTGTTCGATGCCTGCGCCCGTATGAGCGAGGGCGGCAGTCGGGGCAATAGCGAGAAGAGCGGCGAGAGCCAGCTTGAGGCGCATATGTTTTCTCCTTGCGGGACCCACCGTCCCGCAATCCGGGTTGCGTTACGAGACGGCCGGTCTCCTGGCTCCGGGTTTCATGCTCACTCCGCCTTCCCAGTCGCAAACCAGTGGCACGCTGGAGGAGCTACCCGTTACAGTCGCGGGGGCGGCGCAGGGTGTTCGCCTGCTTCCCGTTTCACGCGGAGGGTTTGCTGCCCCCGCGCACCATCTTCGCCATCAGTAGTGTCAGGAACATTGCCCGAGATCAATGAGCGTTCCGAACATTTGCCGCATGACGAAACCGCCGGACCGGACTATGAGATCGCCATGACCGTTGAGCGGACATTTGCGGAAACGATGCGCGCCCTGCTGGTGCTGGCGCTGATCTTCCTCAATTTCGCGCATCAGCCGGCGATCGCGCTGGCATCATCGCATGATGTGATGACCGCCGTCGCGAGTCAGAGCTTCTGCGGCGCGCCCATGGTCGACGAAGACGGGCACGCCCCTTGCCACGCCTGCCGCATCGGCTCGGGCGCTGACCTGCCGCCGGTCACTAAACTCCCCTGCGCGCCGGTGACCGTAGCCCTGCGGCTCGAGGGGGAGCCAGCACCGCTACCGGTAGAGCGGCATGCTGTTCGCCCCGCTGGAGCGAGGGCCCCACCGATCGCCTGATCGTCTGTTGAACCCGTTCCGGACCACTAGAGATCAGATGATGAAAACCCTCATGCTTGCGGCCGTCGCCGCGCTCAGCATTGCGCCTATTGGCGCCACCACCTCCGCCTTCGCTCATGCCGGCGTCGTCCACAATGGCTGTGAAGCCGGCAAGGCTTTTTCCGCCGGCGACATCGCCGTCAGCGGCGCCTTCACTCGCGCCACCCTGCCCGGCGCCAAGAGTGCCGGCGGCTTCATGACCATCGTCAATGCCGGCGCCGAGGCCGACCGCCTCGTCGGTGCCAGCACCAAGACGGCCAAGACCACGCAGATTCACGAAATGAAGATGGAGGGCGACATGATGAAGATGCGCGCCCTCCCCGAGGGTGTCGAAATCCCTGCTGGCGGCACAGTGGAGCTGGCGCCGGGCGGCTATCACGTCATGATGATGGGGCTGGTGCAGCCACTGGCCGAGAACGCCTGCGTCGAGGTGATCCTCACGTTCGAGAAGGCCGGCGATCTGCCGGTGATGCTCAATATCGGAGCCCCGGACGCCAAGGTGGCGCCCGAAGGGCACGCGCACCACTAGTTACTTCAACAGATCCGGCCGCCGGGTGCGGGTGAGGCTCTCGCTTTGCTCCCGGCGCCACTTGTCCACCTTGGCGTGGTCGCCCGAGGTCAGCACGGCGGGGATTTCGCGTCCTTCAAAGACCTGCGGGCGGGTGTACTGGGGATACTCCAGCAGTCCATTCTCGAAACTCTCGTCGGCATGGCTCTCGGCCGCGCCGAGAACGCCGGGCAGCAGCCGGACGATGGCCTCGATCATCACCATGGCGGCGACTTCCCCTCCGGCGAGCACGTAGTCGCCAACGGAGATTTCCTCGAGATCGCGCGCCTCGATAACCCGCTGATCCACGCCCTCGAAGCGGCCGCAGATGACGATGACGCCGGGCCCGGCCGCGAGTTCGCGCACCCGTGCCTGCGTCAGCGGCCTACCGCGGGGCGACATCAGGATACGGGGGCGGTCGGCCGGCAGCGAGTCGATGGCGGCAGCGAGGATGTCGGGTTTCAGCACCATGCCGGCGCCGCCGCCCGAAGGCGTATCGTCGACGGTGCGGTGCCGGTCGGTGGCGAAATCGCGCAACTGCGTGGTGCCGAGCGACCAGATACCATCCGCCATGCCGCGGCCCAGCACCGAGGCGCCGAGCGGACCGGGGAAGAGATCAGGAAAGAGCGTGATGACGTCGGCGCGCCAGCTCATCGGGCGTCCGCGTCGTCCTCATCGGACCCCGGCTCTTCGCCCTCGACCTCGATCGGCGGCACCACCACCACATAGCCGGCGGCGATGTGGACTTCCGGTACCGCAGCCTTGGTGAAGGGAATGAAGCGGGTGTCGCCGCTCGCCTTGTCGCGGATCTCGAGCATGTCGCCGGCCCCGAAATTTGGGACGGTGACCACTTCGCCCAGGCTGGTGCCGTCCTCGAGCCGGGCGTCGAGACCGATCAGGTCGGCGTGGTAATAGTCGTCCTCGTCCTCGATCTCGGGAAGCAGGTCCCGGTCGATATAGAGTTCGACGCCGTTGAGCTTTTCGGCCGCATTGCGGTCCGGCACGCCCTTGATGCGCGCCACCAGCACATTGGTAGTCGTGCGCGCATCGGTGATTTCGATGGTCAAACCGGGACGGTTGGTGGCGAGCGGACCATAATCCATAATCGCCAGCGGGTCCTCGGTGAAGGACTGGATCCGCACCTCGCCCTTGATCCCATGGGCCGCACCGATGCGACCCATGAGCAGTTTCTGCGAGGTTGCGTCCGCAGCCATGCTTACTCGGCGGCCGGCGCTTCTTCAGCCGGAGCGTTGGCGGCAGCAGCGGCGTCGGCGGCAGCCTTGGCCTTGGCCTCGGCGCGCTCGGTGGCCTTCTTGCCCGGCTTGGCCTTTTCCGGATTGTTGCGCGGCTCACGGGTCTTGAGACCGGCGGTGTCGACGAAACGGGCGACGCGGTCGGTCGGCTGGGCGCCGACGCACAGCCAATGCTGGACGCACTCGGTGACGAGCTTCACGCGGGCGGTCTTGTCCTCGAGCTTCGGATCATAGGTGCCGATGCGCTCGATGAAGCGGCCATCGCGCGGCGAACGGGCGTCGGCCACGACGACATGGTAGTAGGGGCGCTTCTTGGTGCCGGCGCGGGCGAGGCGGATCTTGAGAGACATGGTGCAGTCCTTACGTTGAGTTCTGGAGTTTCTGGATTTGCTACTTTTTCTTCGGCACGAAGCCGCCGCCGAGCCCGGGCAGGCCAGGGAAGCGCGGCGCGCCTCCCAGGCCCGGCAGCCCCGGGCCGCCGGATTTCAAAAGCTTGCCGACATCGGTCGGCAGCTTGTCGGATAGACCGGCCTGGGGCGCAGCCTGCTGCGGGATCGAATTGGGATCGATGCCCATCTGGCGCGCCAGCCGTTCGAGTTCCTTGGGGTCCATATTCTCGGGGCTGGGCATATTGCCCAGGTTCGGCATCATGCCGCCCATCTTGCCGCCGAACATGCCGGCCAGCGAGCCGAGGCCGCCCTTTGAAACCTTCTTCATCATGTCCGCCATCTGGCGGTGCTGCTTCATCAGCTTGTTGA
>JAEZKB010000188.1 GCA_023415605.1 Pseudomonadota bacterium | reverse complement strand
CGAGGGGCGGGTCGAAGGCGACCGGATCGAAATGGCCGACGGCCTCGACCGCGCAGCCGACGCCCAAAGCTTCGCAAATTTTCGGCGCTTCTGCCTCGATGCGGGCGCGCATGCCGTCGAGTTTGGCCTGATCGGGCGAGCGGATATCGATGGTAAACACCACCGTGCCGGGCAGCACGTTGCGCGAATTGGGCGAGAACTTCATCTGCCCCACGCCACCCACCGCACCGGGCTGTGCATCCATGGCGACGGTCTGCACCATTTCGAGGATGCGGGCCATGGCGAGGCCGGCATTGACCCGCATGTTCATCGGGGTGGATCCGGTATGGGCTTCCTTGCCGGTCAAGGTGAACTCCAGCCACCAGAGGCCCTGGCCATGGGTAACGACACCGATCTGCTTGCCTTCGGCTTCGAGGATGGGCCCCTGCTCGATGTGATATTCGAGATAGGCGTGCATCTTGCGCGCGCCGACCGGCTCGTCGCCGACCCAGCCGATGCGCTTGAGCTCCTCGCCGAAGGTTTTGCCCTCCTGGTCCTTGCGGCCATAGGCGTAGTCGAGCGTATGGATGCCGGCGAAGACACCCGACGCCAGCATGGCCGGGGCGAAGCGCGCGCCTTCCTCGTTGGTCCAGTTGGTGACGACGATCGGGTGCCTGGTCTTGATGCCGAGGTCATTCATCGACCGGACCACTTCGAGCCCGGCCAGCACGCCGAGCACGCCGTCGTAGCGGCCGCCGGTGGGCTGGGTGTCGAGATGGCTGCCGACATAGACCGGCAGCGCATCGGGATCGGTGCCCGGACGGGTGGCGAACATGGTCCCCATCTGATCGACGCCCATGCTCATGCCGGCGGCCTCGCACCATTTCTGGAACAGCGCGCGGCCCTTGGCATCGTCATCGGTCAGGGTCTGCCGGTTGGAGCCGCCGGCAATGCCCGGCCCGATCTCGGCCAATTCATGAATGGAGCCCCAAAGGCGATCAGGATTGATCCGAAGATTTTCGCCGGGAGCTGCCATTCATGCTCTCTTTCTTACTTCATGCTCGGGAAGGTGAATTCGGCGCCTTCCTTGATGCCGGCGGGCCAGCGGGTCGTCACCGTCTTGAGGCGGGTGTAGAAGTGGACGCCTTCGGGGCCGTAGATGGAGTGGTCGCCGAAGAGGGAGCGCTTCCAGCCACCGAAGGAGTGATAGGCGACCGGCACCGGGATCGGCACGTTGATGCCGACCATGCCCACTTCGATCTTGTCGGCGAACTCACGGGCGGCGTCACCGTCGCGGGTGAAGATGGCGGTGCCGTTCGCATATTCGTGGCCATGGATCAGGTCGACGGCATCCTGGTAGGAGCCGGCGCGGACCACGGAGAGTACCGGCCCGAAGATCTCCTCGCGGTAGATCTTCATGTCCGGCTTGACGTGGTCGAACAGCGTGCCGCCGACGAAGAAGCCGTTCTCGTAGCCCTGGAGCGAGAAGCCGCGGCCATCGACGACGAGCTCGGCGCCGGCTTCGACGCCGGCATCGATATAGCCCACGATCTTGTCGCGCTGGGCTTTGGAGACGATCGGGCCCATCTGCGCGTCCTTGTCGGTTGCGGGACCGATTTTGAGGGCCTCGACGCGGGGCTTCAAAATTTCCACCAGCCGGTCGGCGGTCTTTTCGCCCACCGGCACGGCGACCGAGATGGCCATGCAGCGCTCGCCGGCCGAACCGAAGCCGGCGCCCATCAGGGCATCGGCGGCCTGGTTCATGTCGGCATCGGGCATGATGATCATGTGGTTCTTGGCGCCGCCGAGCGCCTGCACGCGCTTGCCGGCCTGGGTGCCGCGGCGGTAGACATATTCCGCGATCGGCGTCGAACCGACGAAGGACACGGCCTTGATGTCGGGGTGGTCGAGAATGGTGTCGACCGCTTCCTTGTCGCCGTGAACAACGTTGAGCACGCCCTCGGGCAGGCCGGCATCCATCATCAGTTGCCAGGCGAACATCGGCGCCGACGGGTCGCGCTCGGAGGGCTTCAAAATGAAGGTGTTCCCGCAAGCAATGGCGTTGGGATACATCCACATCGGCACCATGGCGGGGAAGTTGAACGGCGTGATGCCGGCAACGACGCCGAGCGGCTGGCGGTCGGAATAGGAGTCGATCGAGGGGCCGACATTGCGGCTGAACTCGCCCTTGAGGAGATGCGGGATGCCGCAGGCGAAATCGACGCAGTCGATGCCGCGGGCCAGTTCGCCGAGCGCATCGTCATGCACCTTGCCATGCTCGAGGCTGATCAGGCGGGCCAGTTCGTCGGCGTGCTTTTCGAGCAATTCCTTGAACTTGAAGAGCACGCGAGCGCGCTTCATCGGCGTGGTGTTGGCCCAGCCGGGCAGCGCCTTCTTGGCCGCAGCGACGGCCGCGTTGATCTCTTCGACAGTCGAGAGCGGCAGCGTGGCGATGGCTTCGCCGGTGGCCGGATTGAAGACGGGCTGGGTGCGGGTGCTGCTCGAGGTGACGAGCTTGCCGCCAATGGCGTTCTGGATGGTGGTCATCTTGGGATCTCCGCTAGGTTGCCCGGCTTAGAACATACATTCCATTTTCGATGCAATAGAACGTCCGTTTCAGCCTATTCCAGCGTCTTCAGAATCTCCCCGAGCTTGCCGATCAGTTCGTCGATGTGGCTCTTCTCGATAATCAGCGGGGGCGACATGGCGATGATGTCGCCGGTGGTGCGGATCAGGATGCCGCTTTCGAAGGCCTTTACGAAAGCGGAGAAGGCGCGCTTGGTGGGCGAGCCGGCGATCGGCTCGAGTTCCACCGCGCCAATGAGCCCCAGATTGCGGATGTCGATGACATGCGGGAGGCCCTTCAAGGAATGCAGCGCATCCTCCCAGTATTTGGCCAGTTCGGCGCCGCGGGTGAGGAGGCCCTCTTCCTTGTAGGTCTCGAGCGTGGCGAGGCCGGCAGCCGAGGCGATCGGGTTTCCCGAATAGGTATAGCCGTGGAAGAACTCGATCATGTGCTCGGGGCCTTGCATGAAGGCGTCGTGGATCTCCGAAGTGACGAGCACGGCACCCATCGGGATGACGCCATTGGTGAGGCCCTTGGCGGAGACGATCATATCGGGGATGACGTCGAAATAGTCGGCAGCAAACGGGGCGCCGACGCGGCCGAAGCCGGTGATGACTTCGTCAAAGATCAGCAGGATGCCGTGCTTCTTGGTGATCTCGCGAAGCTTCTTGAGATAGCCCTTGGGCGGGATCAGCACGCCGGTCGACCCAGCCACCGGCTCGACGATCACTGCCGCGATGGTCGAGGCGTCATGCAGCGTGATGATGCGTTCGAGTTCGTTGGCGAGGTCCTCGCCGCCGTTCTCGCGCTCGCCGCGGGTAAACTGGTTCTGCCCCGGTGTATGGGTGTGCGGCATGTGGTCGACGCCGGTCAGCAGCGTGCCGAACATCTTGCGGTTGGTGACGATGCCGCCCACCGAAATGCCGCCGAAATTGACGCCGTGATAGCCGCGCTCGCGGCCGATAAGGCGGAAGCGGCTGCCGTCGCCCTTCACGCGGTGATAGGCGAGCGCCACCTTGAGCGCCGTCTCGACCGATTCGGAGCCTGAGTTGGTGTAGAGCACATGGTTCATGCCCTCGGGCGCGATCTGCACCAGCGCATTGGCCAGTTCGAATGCCTTGGGATGGCCCATCTGGAAGGCCGGCGCGTAGTCGAGTTCGGCCGCCTGTTCGGCGATAGCTTCGGAAATACGAGGCCGGCAGTGGCCGGCGTTCACGCACCAGAGACCAGCAGTACCGTCGAGCACCTGGCGGCCGTCCGAGGTGGTGTAGTGCATGTCCTTGGCACCCACGAACATGCGCGGCGCCTTCTTGAACTGCCGGTTGGCGGTATAGGGCATCCAGAACGCATTAAGGTCGTTCGGCGTGACATTGAGGCGGTTGGACACCTTGGGACTCCCCCGGAGCAGCTATTGATTTTTTCGTCCGGCCGCTTTGGGCTTGACGGATGGTCGCGTTCTTCAGAAATTTGACCAATTGGAAAAAATGTTAGCACTCCCATGCCGCCGATCAAGATGAAAATGCTCTGTCCGCGGCTCCATCCGGAGTGTCGCCGATGACGGCCGACGAGAAGCCGAAGAAGCTCGGCAAGAACGGACGGCCGCTGACGCGCATCCAGCGCGAGAAGCAGGACATCATCCTCGAAGCCGCGCTCGATGTGTTCTCGGTGCATGGTTTCCGCGGCGCCACGATCGATCAGATCGCCGAGGCTGCCGGCATGAGCAAGCCGAACCTGCTCTACTATTTCCCCCGCAAGGAAGAGATTCATAAGCGGCTCATCGCCGAGATGCTGGAAATCTGGCTGATGCCGCTCAAGGAGTTCTCGGCGGACGGCGACCCGGTGCCCGAGATCCGCTCCTACATTCGCCGCAAGATCGAAATGAGCCGCGACTTTCCGCGCCAAAGCCGGCTCTTTGCCAACGAGGTGCTACAGGGCGCGCCGCGCATCCTCGATATGCTCGAGGTCGACCTCAAGGCGTTGGTCGACGAGAAGGTCAAGATTCTCGAGACCTGGATGGCGCAGGGCAAGATCAACCGCACCGACCCCTATCATCTGATCTTTTCGATCTGGGCGACGACCCAGCACTATGCCGATTTCGACGTCCAGGTCCGCGCCGTGCTTGGCCCCGAACGCGGCGGCGAAGGCCGCTTCGAAGACGCCGCACGCTATCTCGAGAACCTGTTCCTGCACGGCCTTTTGCCGAAGAAGGCATAGTATTTGACAGTATCGGAGCGGACGCTCATCTTATGTCAGTAAGGTGAAACCATGGCCGAACCGGAAACTGTCGATCTCAACTTCCTCGCGCGCCTCATCGAGCGCAACAACGCCGAGCAGCGTGAGATGCGTGGCGAGATTGCCGACATGCGCCGTGCCTTGCTGCAACTGATCGAAAAGGCGCAGCGGCATGAGCGACGGTTCGACGAACTGGAACGCCGGATCGTCGAAACCAAGGACGACATGGAGCTGATGATCCGGTCCGAACTGATGGGTCGGTTAGCCAATTTCGAGACCAGGATGGAAGCCCGCTTCAGTGGCTTTTCGGAAGACGGGCCGCCGCTGCTGACGCCCTGACCGGTACAATTGCAGATAAAGTCTGCAATCTTCTTCAAAACAGCGATGACATGGTCCGGCCAGAAGTCCGGAGCCTCACATGCGCGTGCCTTTGGCCGTTCTCATCGATGCGGAGAACATCTCGTCGACCCTGTTCGAGCCGCTCAGGGAGAAGGTGGAGGCGATCGGCGCGCCGGTAGTCTGGCAGCTGCATGGCGATTTCTTCTCCTGGCCGCATCCGGGTTGGCAGGAGGTGGCGCATCGCGAGGGCATTGAACTCCGGCACCAGTTCCACAGCGGCAAGAACGCCTCCGATA
>JAEZKB010000272.1 GCA_023415605.1 Pseudomonadota bacterium | reverse complement strand
GGGCAGCGTGCTTCCGGCCGGACCAAGGGTCGCTGACTAGAGTAGCGTCGGGGGAAGTGACGCGACCCCTGGCTTAGCCCATCCAATCCGGTCTCGGTCGGGGGAAAGGGACCGGAGTGTTCGAATTGTCCTGCATGGGAAGTTCGACGGACGGGAAATTGGTAGTCACAGCGGCAAGAACTGCCTTGCCGCCAGCACATTCGATGGTCGAGCAGTCGCTCGACAGGATCTGGGAAACGACGACCTTCTGGCCAGCGGCGACAGCCTGCGCGGAAAGCTCTTGCGCACGCTGACCAAGGTCAACGTCCTTGGGGGCGATCAGCATGAACGCCACCGTGAGCCAGAATGCCGAGCGCAGAAGAAACATGAAGCTGGAACCCCCAGGATGGGCGGAATTGGCCTCCGCCTCGTTCATCCCAACGCTATGCCCCCCGGCTTAAAGGGGCTTTTGGCGGATCGATAAAATTCGATGCAACTTGCGCGGATCGCCATCGGCGGCTCGGGTAAGGCACTGTTTACGCTAATCCCGGAAAGCCACCGCACAAGCCCGTGCAAAGCGTGCGGAACGGCCTCCGGGGCGTTTTCCTTAAACCCCCTTTAGGGTCTCCAGTGGAGGGTTGGCCGCAACAAAAAGGCGTCTCCGAAGTGAGCTTGAGTAATGCGTAGCCTCTTCTCCCACATGTTCGGGAAAGACAGTGCCATGGCGGCCCGAGCGGCTGAAGGCCGTGACGGTTCGGGCCGTCCGGAACTGCTGCGCAGACGTACGCTTGCGGTCAATTCCAAGATCATCATGGTGGCGAGTGCGCTGGCTTTGCCAGCCGGTCTCTATGCGCTGGTCCAGGGCGCGATGCTGCCGTTCGTGCTCTGTATTCTCGGCCTCACGGTGGGTGTGCTGACGCTGGCCCTGCATCAGCGCGGCCAGTACGAGCGCGCCGCGGCCGGCCAGGTCTATGGCACGCTGCTCACCGGTTTCCTCCTCGCCATGGCCGATCCGGCGATCGCCGATTTCGGTCTGGCCGTTGCGTTGCTGGCGCCGGTGCATGCCTCGCTGCTGGCCCGCACGCCAGTCAAGAAGAAGGCGTGGGTCGGCCTTGTAGTCGTTGTTGCCTTCGCCTCGTTTGGTTCGAGCGGCCTCGTGGTCTGGCCCGAGCAGTTCCACACCGAATATGCGCTGGTTGCCGGCTTTGCCTTCGCCATTACCGCGGTGGTGGTGGCGCATTCGGCCAACCGGCTGAACTCGGTGTTCGAGGTCTATGAGAAGGCGCAGATCAATGCCTACCGTCACCTGATCGAACACGTGCAGGACGCGGTGATGCGCTTTGCGCCCGACGGCACCCTGCTGTTCTCGTCGCTATCGTCGGAAAGGCTCCTCGGCTGCCGTCGCTATGAACTGAGCGGCAATGGACTCGTCGAGCGCATTCACGTGCTCGACCGCCCTGCCTACATGACCGCCTTCGCCGACGCCAACCGCGACGGGCAGACGCGCCGGGTCGAAATGCGCATGCGCCGCGAGGTCGAAGACGCACCCTCTGCTGCGCCGCAGTTCTTTTGGGTCGAAGCCAGCCTCTCGCCGGTGCTCGACAATGCCGGAGCCGATGGCCGGCACGAGGTGGTGGCGCTGTTCCGCGACATCACCGAGCGGCACGACCACGAAAACGAGATGAACAACGCCCGCAAGATCGCCGAAGAGGCGTCGAGCGCCAAGTCGCGCTTTCTCGCCACCATCGGGCACGAACTGCGCACGCCGCTCAACGCGATTGTCGGCTTTTCCGAGATGATGACTTCGGGCGTGGTGGGCGAGCTGAGCCCGCAGCATAAGGAATATGCAACGCTGATCCACGGCTCTGGCAAGCACCTCATCGAAGTGGTGCAGATGCTGCTCGACATGAGCCGGCTCGAAGCGGGCAAATTCGAGCTACAGACCGAGACGTTCCAGCCGGACGCGCTGATCGAGCCTTGCCTCAAGATCGTCGATACGCTGGCGCGCGAAAAGCATGTGCGGCTGATGACCGAGACCTCTCGGCTGCTCCCGCCGGTAACGGCCGATGAACGCGCCTGCCGCCAGATTCTGATCAACCTGCTGTCGAACGCCATCAAGTTCAGCCACGAGCATTCGGTGGTGACGGTGTCGATGAAGCGGCAGGGGCGGTTCCTCAACATGTCGGTTGCCGACCTCGGCATCGGCATGGGCTCGGAAGCCATCAAGCGCGTCGGCGAACCGTTCTTCCAGGCCAATGATGGTCTCAACCGCCGTTACGAGGGGACCGGCCTCGGCCTCTCGATAGTCAAGGGTCTCGTGGATCTCCACGACGGCCAGCTCCATGTCACCTCGTCGCCTGGTCAGGGGACAACGGTGACCGTCCTGCTGCCTATAAACGGTCCGGCAATAAAGGTGGAGGAAACTGCTTCCATCACCCCCCTTCACAGGGACCCGGCACCGCAGCAGATGCCTGAATGGCAAGAAGACGAAAAAAGAAGAGCGCTATGACCGCAGCAATTTTGACGCGCCTGCCTCTCGAGGCGGGTGGCGCCGTGCTGGCCGTGACTGGCCGCGCGGTGCATTCGGCTTTGGCATGGGGATGGGCCCATTACCGCAAGGCGCCGCTGGCCTCGACCGGCGTTGCCGCCATGCTGACGCTGAGCCTGATGGCGACAAGCAACGCCCTCTATTTCCAGCACACGCGCCACCCCGCGCCCCTGTTTTCGGTGAACGACGGCAGTATTGACCCGAACGTCGCCCCGGTGGTGCCGGCGCCGCGTCCCGTGACCAAGAAGGCCGCGGTGACGCCCAAGGTGGTGCTGCCCAAGGTGGAAACCACTGCCAGCGTACCGGCCAACGACAAGCCGATCGGCAATGCCGAGGTGTTCGAGTTGCAGCGCAAGCTCGAGGCCATGAAGCTTTTCAATGGCACGGTGGACGGCTACTACGGTCCCAAGACAGCCGGCGCTATCCGCGCTTTTGAACAGAAGGCGGGCCTCAAGCCGATGGGCCAACTGACGCCCGAAGTCGTCAAGGCCATCATGGATGCGCCAATGATCTCGGCCGAACCGGAACCGAAACCACTGCCGACGGTCGAGCCGGTCCCTGCCGCCGATCCGCTGCCCAAGGTGATGGTGGAGCCAGTGGTTGCCACCGAGCCGATGCCAAAGCCGCTCCCGCAGGTGCAGGCAGTGGTCGAGTCCGCGCCACCGGTGACGGAAGAGCCGCGCTTCGAGGTGAAGCCGCTGGCCGCAAACAAGCCGCTGACCCGCGAACTGCCTGAGACGCCTCAGGAAGCTGTGAATATTGCTGTCGAGACGGCGGGCGACGCCATCGACACCATCATCAATGGCGTTCAGACCCTCGCCATGACCAAGAAGCCTGAGCCCAAGGTCGAACCGAAGGCCAAGGGGCAGGCTGCGCCGGCGCCGTTGCAACTCGCGTCTCAGCCGGCCGAAACGCCAATCGTCGAGCCGATCGTCACGGCCAGCGTCGCCGCTGTGCCTGTGGTCGCGCCCCGCGCCGCAGCCACAACTGAAGTGCGGGTGAAGCCGCAGGAAGTGCCGGTGCTCGACACCGATGCCAAGCCCGAAGATCTGCAAGGATTCTCGGTCACCGACCCGGCCACCGTCTCGAAAGTGCAGCGCGGCCTGGCGTCGCTCGGCTTCCTCCATGGTCCGGTGGACGGCGTCGCTGGTGAAGCCACCGCTAAGGCCATCCGCAGCTTCGAGACCTTTTACAACTATGAGCGGACAGGCCGAATTACTGCGGAATTGCCCGATCTGCTTGTGAAGGCCGGCGCAACGCTCTAGTCAGCTTGTATGCTGCGCACCGATCTCTGGACCGCCGCCTTCGTGCGGCGGCACAACGACCTTGGTCACTTCTGCGTCGTTGAACGGCGCGGTGACCCCATTGCCGGCCAGATCTTCATCGAGCTCGACCACCTCAACGGCAGCAAGTCGCTCTACGTGCCGGCTCCGTCGGGGCTGCGCACCGACGATGGCGAGGACCGCGTCTTTCAGCTGCGTTTCGATCACGTGGAGCCGTCGAAGGTCGCCGAACGTATCACGCAGGAAGCCAATTTCGATCCCGATCTCTGGGTGTTGGCGCTGGAGATGCGCTCGGGCGATCTCGGAATTCTCGTGGTGAAGGCCTAGCTCGCCTGTCGCACGCCGATACGGGCGAGCGCCTCGATCGCCTGATCGACCACCGGGTCGCGTTCGCGCTTGAACGGAGCGGGGGTGCGGCGGCTTTCCTGGGTGAATGGCTTGTATTCGGGCTTGGCGAGGTCGAGGAGGTTCACCTCACCGCGCCAGGCGCTCATCAGGAAAGCAGTCGAGTCCACGCTCACCGTCTGGAACAGGGTTGAGAACTGCGCCAGCGCCTTGGATCGGTCCTCGTCATGCGAGGTGGCGTGAATCAGCACCTTGAGGCCGTCATACTCGTTGCAGCCGAAGGCGCGCAGCACCACGAAGAGGGCCGCGCCAGACGTATCGTGCGCGATCTGCCCGCAGCGGACTTCGTCGAGGCCGGTGATCTGATGCAGGAGCCGCGTCACCTCTGGACGGCGGTTCTCCGAAAAGAGCTTCATCAGCGCCTTGGTGAGTTCGGCCGTGGCGACCGAAAGCTGTTCGAGCGTCTTCTTGATCGGCGCGGCCGGCGTCTGCCGATTGGCAAACGCGGTGATGACCTTGATCCGGTCGGGTTCTCCCAGATCGAAGAAGGCAGGCGCGAGCAGGGCGCAATCGAAATCGCTCCGGGCGGCAAGTGACCAGGCGACCTGATGATCCATCTGCGCAGATCGGGCGAGGGCCGAGAGAAAAGCACCGCGCGGCGTGATCGAGGTATTTGTGGCCAGCGCCCGGTAGACCTTGCGGCTGTTGAGCTGGAAGAGCTTGGCCAGCACTACATTGGTGAGGTCACTGCGGCGGGCGAGCGCGGCAGCCGTTGGCACGTCGTTGGCGGCGACAATTTTGAGCATAGTCTGCTCGGAGAGTTTTGGTGCGCTGACGAGAAAATCAGCGAGGTCTTCGCCAAGATGCGCGATCACTAACTCTTCGAGTTCAGGCGACAAAGAATCGGAACGTCCGAGCGTCGCCGCCGCCTTGGCTCGAGCAGAGGGAGCGGCGGTGGGGAACAGGCGCTGTGCGAGCGCGGCGAACTGTTCCATTTCGGCATGAGTGGGCGTCCCGCGCCGGGCGAAAGCATCGCAGGCAGCGACAAGCAAAGTGTTTGTACGGTCGATTCCGCCCGTCTCGATGAGCAACTGGAACGTCTCGTAAGGCTGGAAACCGATCATAATTCGCCCTGAATGGCCCGTCCGCACTGCAGACTCAGGCCCCAAACCACGCACTCCGGATATTTCCGGATAATCGTTAGCGAACTGTTAACCTTGACGAACTCTTAATGGGGCTCACTCGGGGTAGCGTCACCTCGATTTGGCGGCTGTAATGGTGCGGCGCCAAGACCGGAGTCAGGCTTTGGGTAAGCTGGTCCAATTCGACAAGCGCGGACGCCATCCGAAGGCGCGGCCCCTCACCGCAGGTGTCGCCCAGATCGTTTTCTTCACCGGGGTGCGCTATGAGCGCGACGGAACGCCGGTGCCAGGGAAACCTCTGAATCGGCCGAAGCGCAAACGTGGGTAAACTGAGCCGTGCATTGTTCCGGGGAGTGGCCGCATCCGCGCTGCTGCTGATCGTGGCTGGCTGCAGTACAACTCGGCCGACGGGTGATTTCGGCCGCGCCCGTGAGAGCGTGCTCAACGACACCGTGATGCCGGCGGTGGGCAACGCCAAGCGCGAATTCATCGACAAGAAGCCGGTTAGCAAGTTCAACCAGACCGACCAGGAACGCGAGATGCATGACCGCGTCTGGCGCTACCTTACGGCGGCCCATGCCAAGGACTGGTCGTTTGACACCTCGGTCGAATTCCAACGCACCCGCATCGGCGTGACGGACCACAAGTTCAAGATCGATCGCTACTACAAGATCATATCATCGGACCGCTACGCCTCCTCGCGTGTGCGCTATGCGACGATGGCCGATCATCTCTCCATCGATATCGATCTGATGCCGTCGACCTTTCGGTCCATTTGCGCGGTAATCGAAGTCGACCGCCAGCGCAGCGTTGCTGCCGGTGGCCTTAACGGTATCGAGCCGGCAATGCGCCAGGAGCAACGCGACCGCGCCGCCGAAAACGGTGAGACCATCGCCTGGTTCGTCCGCGCCATCCGCTATCGCTACGAGAGCTACAACTACGCCATGGAGCATTTGCTCGTGGAAACCCCGCACGAGGAAGCGGTGCAAGTGGACGGGCTGCTGAGTCAGATGCTGACCTGGGTGGAGCAGGGCGAACGCGACGACTTCTGCAGTGGTATCGGCATCTACGCCGACGGCGAGGACGACCGGGTCCCCGGCCGCGTCCTCATGGGCGACGGCAACGTCTACAAAAAGTAGCGCCTAGGTCGGGATATTGCCGCAGCGCAGGGTTTGGAGCTGGGCCTCGTAGCGGGCGCGCATGACTTGGTGGGCGGGAGCAAGGCGAACGACGATGTAGACGTCGTCGTCGCGGCTTTCGACAATCAGGAGGCCTTCGGCGACATCGAGCTTCTGTTCGGCGAGAAGGCGCGTCTGCGCCTGGTTGAAGATGCCGAGGTCGAGGTTAAGGCCGACGCTGTCGCGATTGGTCGTCGAATACAGCACGACGCCGGCATGGCTGTAGACGGCCACCGACCAGAAGGCCTGCGGCAGTGTGCCGGAGACCACCCCCGGGCCGCGGCGCAGATCGATCTGGCAGACGGCGTAGCTCAGTTCTGGATCGAGCTTTAGAGGATTAGGCTGGCCGGCTTCCACCGCCGGCAGCACTACGGCTTTGTTGAGCGCGCCCATGGCGGCGACCTGCGACCAGACCCCACCGCCGGTGAGCGCCGGCAGTGCCAGGATGACGGTCAGATGGATGATGCCGCCGAGAACGAGGCCGGCGAAGATCCAGAGTGCCGTGCGGATCATGCGCAGGCCTCGCGGATGATCGAGGGCAGAGTGACCGCCGCCGTGCCGACCCCGCCGATACTCGAGGTGTCGTAGAGGTTGAGGCTCAGCGAGAACGAGCCGTCTCCGGCGATCTCAAGCCAGTTGCGCGGCGCCAGGGTGCGGCTGACATAGAGTTCCATCGAGCCGTCATTGGCGCGGGCGATGCGGGTCGAGGATAGCGTTTTCGGACCACCTTCGCGGGTGATGAGAGCGCCAGCATCGTCCACCGCGGTCAGCGTCCAGAACGTCGCGACCGGCGTGGTGCCGTCAATTCTATAGCGACAGGAACGGTTTAACGCCCGGCCTTCACTGTCGACATTGGCCAGGTAGTGCTGGCCCTCGCTCGCGCCCAGCTGCAGCGAAGCGGCGCGGGCGATGTAGGCGCGGGTATAGGGATCGGGCGTAGGGGCGCCGGCCTCCCGCCACGTGGTCCAGGGGCCGACCTGGGTGACGCCGAAGAAGCGGCCGTCGGTGATGGCGAACCACGACAAGCCGAAGCCGAACGCCAGCGCGACCCCGATGGCCAGCAACAGGTGGGTGAGAAAGCGCAAGGACTACAAGGCCTTGTTCGACGGAGCCACGGTAAGGGCGGCGGTATCGGTGGGCCGCGCGGACTTGAGCGTGGCGCTGAGCCGGGCCGCCACGTCGAGCAATTTCTGCGCTGCTGCGGGCTTGAGCGTCGGCGGTCGCTCGGCTTGCTGCTCGACCGGCGTCGTGCCATCGGCATTGGCGATGACGAACGGAGCCGGCTGAAAGTCCACACCGAACACTGGTTTGATCTCAATGTTGGTGTGAGCGTAGGCCTTGAACTTCTGCCACGCGATGGTAGGCAGTGTGCCACCAGTGAGGTTGTTGGTGGTCTGGTAGTCGTCATTGCCGAACCAGACGGCCGCCACATAGTTGCCGGTGAAGCCGACGAACCAGGCGTCGCGATAGGAGGTCGTCGTACCCGTCTTGCCCAATGCGGGGACGCCTTCAATCTTGGCGCGGGTGCCGGTGCCTCGTTCGACCACGGCGCGCATCATCTGGTTCATATACGCCACGGTGTGTTCCGAGAGGACACGTTCGTGCGGCGTGGTGGTGTCGAGCTCATAGATCGGTTCGCCGCTCAGCGTCGTGATGCGGGTGATGCCGTATGCCGGGGTCTTGAGGCCACGATTGGCGAAGACCGTGTAGGCCGAGGTCATGTCGAGCACGCTGACCGAGGCGACGCCCAGCGCCAGCGAACGGGTGACCGGGAAATCGTTGGTGATGCCCATCTTGTGCGCCATCTGCGCAATGGGATCGCGGCCGGTCTTGATCGAGAGCGTCACCGGCACGGTGTTGATCGACTGCGCGAAGGCGCTTTCGAGCGTGATCGAGCCCTTGTAGTTGCGGCCGTAGTTCACCGGGCACCAGTCGCCGATGCAGACCGGGCGGTCCGAAATGGTGGTGGAGGGCGAATAGTCGGGGATCATCTCGAAGGCCGTCGAATAGACGAATGGCTTGAACGACGAGCCCGGCTGGCGGTTGGAGACGATGGCGCGGTTGAACTGGCTCTTGCCGTAGTCCATGCCGCCGACCATGGCGCGCATGGCGCCGTTGGGCTCGGTTACCACCATCGCGGCTTCCTTGACGCGATACTGCTCGCCCTGTTCGCGCACCACCGAGGTCACCGCGTCTTCGGCATAGGACTGGAGCACCGGATCGATGGTGGTGCGGACGACAAAACTGTTCGAGGTGGTGTTGGAGGCCTCGATGACCTTCTTGGCCTCCTCGAAAGCGTAGTCGAGGAAGTAGTTGGGCGAGGAGGCCTCGTGCGATCGATCGACCGGCACCGCCGGGTTGCGGCGGGCAGCGGTGACCTGGCCCTCGGTGAGGAAGCCGGCATCGACGAGGTTGGAGAGCACGACATTGGCGCGGCCACGGGCAGCGGCGAGGTCGACATGCGGCGCCCAACGCCCCGGCGCCTTGAAGAGGCCTGCGAGCATCGCCGCCTCGGCGAGGTTCACATCGGTGATTTTCTTCCCGAAGTAGTACTCAGCCGCGGCCGCGGCGCCGAAATTGCCGCCGCCCATATAGGCACGGTCGAAATAGAGCTTGAGAATATCGTCCTTGCTGTAGTGCCACTCGAGCCAGATCGAAAGGAAGGCCTCGCGGATCTTGCGCTCGAGCGTGCGCTCGGACGACAAAAAGAGAAGTTTTGCCAGCTGCTGGGTGATGGACGAACCGCCCTGCAGCGACGCGTCGCCCGAGGCGTTGCTCATCAGCGCGCGCAGTGTGCCGACGATATCGATACCCCAGTGGTCATAGAAACGCCGGTCTTCCGTGGCCAAAGCAGCCTTGACGAAATAATCCGGCAGCTTGTCGAGCGGATAGGAATCGTCCGAGCGGATGCCGCGGCGGCCGATCTCGTTGCCGTAGCGATCGAGGAAGAGGACCGAATAGTCCTCGGCCTTGTTGAACTTCCCTGAAGCGGTGGCATCGAAGGCGGGGAGCGCCAAGGCCGTCATGATGACCGCGCCGATGGCGAGGAAGCTCAACCCGTCCGAAAAGATCTCGACGAAAAAGCGCTTGAAGCCGGAGACATGGAAGATCGAGAAGAAATCCTGCACCCGCGTATAGCCGCGGCCCAGCGACTGCCAGGTCTCGTAGAGCAGCGAGTCGAGCCAGGCATCCGCATCCAACATGCGGGCTTTCTTCTTGCGCTTCTCTTTGTGGTAGAACGGATCCTGCACCGTGTTCTCCGGAGGCTGGCGCACATCGGAGTCTTCCCGTTTCGGGCCCGCGGCGCAAGAGCATCGCTGGATTATGATCGGGACGAGTTTCCCGCAAGTGCAAAGCGGTAACGAAAGGCAGCAATTGGCATTCTGGGAAGAAAAGACGCTCGAGGAGATGTCCACCACCGAGTGGGAAGCCCTCTGCGATGGCTGCGGCCGCTGCTGCCTGATGAAGCTCGAGGACGAGGATTCGGGAGAAATCTACACCTCTGACGTGCATTGCCGCCTCCTCGACGGCGAAAGCTGCAAGTGTTCGGATTATCCTAACCGGCTGAGCATGGTGCCCGACTGCATCAAGCTGAACCCGCAGAATGTGCGGACGATCTCCTGGATTCCGACGACCTGTGCCTATCGACGCATCGCCGAAGGCAAAGGCCTCGCCTGGTGGCACCCGCTGATTTCAGGCGACCCCGAAACCGTCGCCGCGGTCGGGGTTTCGGTGCGCGGCCGCACCATCAGCGAGACCAAGGTCAAACCCGGCGAATGGGAAGACCACGTCGCCGAGTGGCCCAATTGGGAGCCGCCAGAAGAGATTTAGGCCGGGATCGCCCCTCCCACGACTTTGTGATCGGGAAAAGTTGCGCCCGTTCGAGTCCTCGGCACCGTCTCAAATGTGGCGTGGTGAACTGAGGCTGAGTGGGCCGTTCAGGAATGCGTCAGCATGGCTGCCGTGTCGGGGCCGCATCTTGGCCCTGTTCCTGAACGCCAGATGAACGGACCTGTTATTCAAGATTCAGACAAAGTCTCCACTTATGGGGCGCAACACCGACGACATCACCTGATCTGAACTCCGGAGACGCATGCTTATGCACCTCGCAAAAAAACTCGCTGCCGCCGCTCTCGCGCTGGGCCTCGCATCTGCGCCCGCGCTGGCTCTCGCAGCTGACCCGACCGGCACCTGGCAGGCCGATGACGGCAAGAGCCGCTACAAGATCACCGCCTGTGGTCCCGACTCACTCTGTGCGCGCCTGATCTGGCTGCGCGACAAGGATGACGTGAACCGCCAGTACCTGAACCAGGTCATCGTGCAGGGCACGCAATCGTCCGCCAACAAGTGGACCGGCACGGTCAAGCATGCCGGCGACACCTATTCGGGCACCATGGTCATGACCGGCGAGGACAGCCTCAAGGTCAATGGTTGCCAGGGCGTCTTCTGCCAGACCGTACGACTAAGCCGCACTTGAGGCGCTGCTTGATATAGGCAGCCCCCAAGAACTGCCAAACTGCGACCCCGCGCCCTTCCGCCAGGCGCGGGGTTTTTCTTGTCTGGCTGCGGCTGGAAGCGGGCTCGGTGAACGCAATCGCGTCTCGATGGTTTTTCCTCCTGAGGAGGACCAATCATGCAGAACCAGCCAGGGGCGGGGCCCCGAAAACACGAGCGGGTGGACGTCGTCCACGATCGGCAGGCGGCGCGGACCCAGGAAGATGCGTTCAAGGGCGGCAGCCCCAAGCGGGGCCTGCGAATTATGGGGTGGCTGCGCAAGCCATGGCAGCCGGCGGCCGGGCGGTTGTTCCCCGAGCGCGTGGAGTCGGACGACGATAAATAACGCGGCACAGCAAGGACTTGTAAGAAAGTTTGCAAAGCTTATCCCCGCGTGACGCTGGTCTGGTAGAGTTTGGGTATGGTCGGAGTAGTGGGGCTGGCCGTTGCCGCTACCCCTCAGCGTCCACCTCGGCGTAGTCGTAGCGGTCGCGGATGAAGCGGTTGAAGAAGGTGCCTTTGGAGAAGGCGTGGATGAACTCCTCGTACACGCTCACGGGCACCAAGCGGTAGGCATAGCGCTTGGCCGTAAGGACGAAGGTGACCCAGAGCGTTTCGCTCGATGGGTCGTACTTGATATCGCGCACAGCTTTGGACGGCATGGCGGTCTCCTCGCGGGGAGAACGGCGCGCCGTTGCGCCGGTTGCAGCAAGGGACAGCGATGACGTTTCAGCGGGCGGTCGAGGGACCGGACGAGGTGGCACTGTGGCGGCGCGTGCGGGTTGCGTACGAAGCCGGGGAAATGTCCGTAACCGAGGTCGCCGCGGCGTTCGGCATCAGCCGCAGTGGCCTCCAGTGGCGCGCGAAACGTGACCTATGGAAGCGACGGAACAGGACGCAGGCCGGAGCGGATCGCGCGACGATCATCAAGCGGCTGTTCCGGGTACTGGAGATGCAGGTGATGCATCTGGAAATGGAGATGGACGAGATGACCAGGAGGGAAACGCGCAGCGGCGAGCGAGAGATCGAACTGCTCGGTAAGCTTGCTGCCAACCTCGAGCGACTGACCAAACTGGAGACGGCGACGGCGCGACCGGAAAAGGACGACGGCTACACCGACCAGGAAGTGGCCGAGATGCGAGTCAAGCTGGCGAAGCGACTTGATCAGCTCAAGCGAGGTTAGCGAAGACAGCGCAGCGGCTGTCCAGACGCTGTCGCGGAGCGGTGTCATCGACCTGGGCAAGCACTGGGTCACCTGGGCACGGACGGACCAGTTGGCACCGGCGGGCGACTGGACCACCTGGCTGATGCTCGGCGGTCGCGGTTCGGGCAAGACCCGCGCCGGCGCCGAGTGGGTTGCCAACTTGGTGCGGCAGGGCGTGACGCCGATTGCGCTGGTGGGGCAGACGATGACCGAGGCGCTCGCCGTAATGGTGCATGGCGAGAGCGGTCTCCAGCGGATAATGCGCAGGCATCGCGGCAAACTGCGCGGGCAGACGCTGAGTTGGGACAATGGCGTCGAGGCCATGGTGATGTCGGCGAGCGACCCCGACCGGTTTCGCGGTCCGCAGTTCGCCGCCGCCTGGTGCGACGAGGTGGCGAAGTGGCCCGATGCAGAGGCCGCATGGGACATGCTGCAGTTTGCCCTTCGACTGGGGGAGCGGCCACGGCAGGTGGCGACCACGACGCCGCGGCCGATCCCGCTGCTGAAGCGCCTGCTGGCCGATGAGCACACGGCGGTGACGCGGATGCGGACCGATCAGAACGCGGAGTTCCTGGCGCCGAAATTCCTCGACGCCGTGGTCGGCCGCTATCGCGGCTCGGTGCTGGGGCGGCAGGAGCTCGATGGGGAGCTGATCGAGGATTCGCCGGATGCGCTGTGGCAGCGAAGCATGTTTCGGCGCGCCGGCGACGAGCCGGTGCAGCGCGTGGTTGTGGCCGTCGATCCGCCGGTGACGGGCGGGCTGAAGTCGGACGCCTGCGGCATCATCGTCGCCGGCCGGACCGAAGCGGGCGCGGTGGTGCTCGAGGACCTCACGCTGCAGCCGGCAAGCCCGATGGGCTGGGCCCGGCGCGCCGTGGCGGCATTCCACACCCATGGCGCCGACTGCATCGTGGTCGAGGTCAACCAGGGCGGCGACATGGTCAGGACCGTGATCGGCCAGGTGGACGCCAACGTGCCCGTGCGGGCGGTGCGGGCGATGCGCGGCAAATGGCTGCGCGCCGAACCGGTGGCGACGCTTTACGCGCAGGGGCGCGTGTCGCACCGGCTCGGGCTAACGGCGCTGGAAGACGAGATGTGCGCCTTCGGTGCGGATGGACGGAGTGCGGGGCATTCGCCCGACCGCGTGGATGCGCTGGTCTGGGGGGTAACGGAGCTGCTGTTGACGGGTCCGGGGCCGCGGGTGCGGTTTTAGGGGCGGATCATGCGCCCCCTCCACCACCCTGCGGGTGGTCCCCCTCCC
>JAEZKB010000267.1 GCA_023415605.1 Pseudomonadota bacterium | reverse complement strand
GGGAGGGGGACCACCCGCAGGGTGGTGGAGGGGGCGCGACCCAGCTGGCGCCCCCCCTCACCCCTCGTACGGCGTTCCGTCCTTGTGCCGCCACGTCCCGTCCGCGTTGGCGCTCACTAGGTCGATGTCGGAGCAGGTCGTAACGTCGTCGGGGTGGCGCGATCCGACCTCCAGATAGGCCGCGACGTCGTCTGAGCGGTTGATCATATGGTGACCGTTGCCGCTGTTCTTTGGGAAGGCAGCGCAGTCACCGGCCGTGAGGATCGTCTCGCCACCGTCCTCGATCAGCACCACCTCACCAGACAAGATGTAGACGAACTCATCTTCGTGCGAGTGCCAGTGGCGCTGGCTCGACCAATTGCCCGGCGGCAGCCGCATAATGTTGAGCCCGAAATCGGTAAGCCCTCCAGCATCGCCCAGGCGCCGGCGGACTCGCCCCCGGCACGGTTGGTCGAACGGCGCCGGGTAGCCGGAGCCCAGATGCTTTTCCACAACCTCGATATCGACTTTCGGCATGCCTACACCTCCACCCACGTCCCGTCGCGATGACTTCGCCCCATCGCATGCACCGCCCGCTCTATCTCCAGCCCCTTGCTGAAATCGACGACCCGAGCCGGCTCGCCCCGAACCGCCCGCAGCAGTTCGTGGCACTCGATGATCTTGAGTTCGTTGAAACCCAAGCCATGCCCCGGCGCCGGGATGAACCGCTCGTAGGGCGCATGTTGCGGTCCGGTCAGCACCGTGCGGAACCCCTGCTCCGTCGCCCGGTCGTCGACCGTGTAGAGCTGGAATTCGTTCATCCGTTCCTGGTCATAGGTGATCGTCCCGCGCGAGCCGAAGATCTGCATCGCGATCCGCCCCTTGCGCCCCCACGCCGACCGGTTGAGCGCCATTACGCCCGAGATGCCGCCGCGCAACCGCATCAGCACCGAAGCGACATCGTACGTCTCTACCCGCCGCCGCATGCCCTCGGCGGTCGGCCGGTCGGCGTAGGGCATCGAAAGCTGCGCCATCACCGCCTCCACCCCGCCGAAGAGCTGCTGCATCAGGCTCAGCGGATGCACCCCGAAATCGTCGAGTGCGCCATACCCGGACGAGGCCTCGCTCTTCCAATAGAACAGCGCTTCCGGGTCGGCCATGAAGTCCTCGTCCATCTCGAAGCGCACATGGTTCACCGCCCCGATTGCCCCCTCCCTGATCAGCGTCTCGATATGCCGGATCACCGGGTTCTGGATGTAGTTGTAGCCCAGCACCGCCACGCGTCCGCTCGCCCGCGCCGCCGCCTCCATCCGCTCGGCATCGGCCAGCGCCACCGCCATCGGCTTCTCGCACCAGACATGCTTACCCGCCTGCAGCGCCGCGATTGCCATCTCGGCATGGAAGGCGTTCGGCGTCGTCACCGACACCACTTCGACCTCCGGGTCCGCGATTAGCGCCTGCCAGTCGCTGGTGGATTTTTCGAACCCGAACTCCTCCGCCCGCCGCGCCGCCAGCTCCGCGCTCACCTCCGCCAGATGCACCAGCCGCACCCTGGGCCCATCTCCGAACACCGGCTTGACCCCATTCCAGGCCAGCGCATGGCACTTGCCCATATACCCCGTCCCGATCAGCCCCACGCCGATGGTGTTCATCTCTGCCCCCAGCCTCTACTCACCACTCGCTACTCGCTTCACCCAACAAAAACGCCCGGAGCCCCGCAAGGCCCCGGGCGCATCGCTCAGGAGGAAATCCTGAAACCGAAACGACCTTACTTGTAGCTCTCGGCATTCTCCTTGGTCACCAGCACCGTGCCAGTATCGATGACGGGGTCGATGGTCTTGCCGGCCTTGAGGTCGACCAAGGCCTGGATGCCGAAGCCGCCCATATTGGCCGGGGCCTGCGCCACGGTAGCCGCCATGTCGCCGGCGATCACCGCCGCAGCGGCGTCGGGGTTGGCGTCGTAGCCCACCACCATCACGTCGGTCTTGGCCGCGGCCTTCAGCGCTTCCACGGCGCCGAGCGCCATGTTGTCGTTCGAGCCGAAGATGCCCTTGATGTTCGGGTTGCCGGCGAGAATGTTCTCCGTCACCGAGAGGCCCTTGGCGCGGTCCCACTCGGCCGTCTGCTCGGCAACGACCTTGAGGCCGCAACCTTCAAGCCCAGCCTTGGCGCCATTGGCGCGGAACTGCGCCGTCGAGTGCGCCATCACGCCCTGCAGGATCGCGACTTCCGAACCGGTCGGCAGGTTGTCGCACATGTATTTCGCCGCCAGCGCCGCGCCGACTTCATTGTTGGTACCGATGAAGGTCACGCCCTCGTTCGAGCCCAGCGTGTCCACGAACACCACCGGAATGCCGGCAGCCTTGGCGGCGTCGACCACCGGTGCCAGCGCACCCGGATCGGTCGGGGCCAGCGCAATGCCTTCCACCTTCTGGGCGATCAGGTCTTCGACCTGCGTCACCTGAGCCTGCACGTCGGTCTCGGCCGGCGGCGCCACCACGATCACCTCGACGCCGAGTTCGGCGCCCTTGTCCTTGGCGCCCTTTTCCACCGCCGCCCAGAACGGATTGCCCGCACCTGGACCCTTCATCACCAGCGCATAAGCTGCGTTTGCGCTGCCCATCATGCTCGTCATCGCCGCCAGCGCCACGCTGGCCAACAGAAGCTTTTTCATCGGACGTCCTCCCAGTCTCCAGTTCCTCCTCGCCGCATCGCCGGAGACGGAAATGCGTACGGCGTATTTCTTCTCTTGATCCTCCCCTGCGAAGCGGGGGAGGGGGATCGGCGCAGCCGGTGGAGGGGGCACAGAACCTATGTCCGCACCGCCGCCCTCCGCCGCAGCACGTCGATATAAACCGCCACGATGATCACCAGTCCGATCAGGATCTGCTGCCAGAAGGCACTCACATTGTTGATGTTGAGCCCGTTGCGCAGGATGCCCATAATCAGCACCCCGGCCAGCACGCCGATCACTGTCCCGCGCCCGCCGAAGAACGACGCGCCCCCGATGATCACCGCCGCGATCGCGTCGAGTTCGATGCCCAGCCCCGCATTGGGGAACCCCGAGTCCGTTCGCCCGGCCAGCAGCAGCCCCGAGAGCCCGGCGAAGAACCCCGAGATCATGTAGACCACCACCAGCGTGCCATCGACATTGATGCCCGACACCCGCGCCGCATGCGGATTGCCGCCGATGGCGAAGATGTGCCGGCCCATATTCGTCCGTTCGAGGAAGAACCACAGTCCGATGGCGCACACCGCCACCAGGATCAGGCTCGCCGGCAGCCCTGCCGGTGGCGGGAAGATCCCGAAATCATAGTAGGCCTGGCCGAGATAGCGCACCTCCGGCTGCAGTCCGGAAATCGGCGCACCGTTGGAGATAAGGTACGTCAACCCGCGCGCCACGTTCAGCGTGCCGAGCGTCATGATGAACGGATGCGGCAGCTTCAGCACCGTGAGGCCGATGCCGTTCACCCAGCCCACCGCCAGCCCGATTGCCGGCGCAATCAGCAGCACCAGCGGCCACGGCACCCCGGCCTTGCTGGCAATCGCCAGCGCCACCATGCCCAGCGCCATGATCGACCCTACGCTGAGGTCGATGCCGGCCGTCACGATGACGACGTACATACCAAGCGCCAGCAGCGCCAGCGACGCATTCTGCTTGAGGATGTTGGTAAGGTTCTGCGCGGTGAGAAACACCTCCGGCTTGATCGCCGCCAGCGCCAGCATCATCACCACGACCACGAGAATGATCCCGTAGACCTCGAGGAACTTGCTCAGCGTCGGATTGGCCTTCCGGCTGACCGGAGCAGTGGTCTCGGTCATCAATGCACCTTGTCATGGGCCAGGGCTTCGGTGTGCCCCTTGGTCCCCATGATCCAGCCGATCACCTCGTTCCGGCTCGTCTCCTCCAGCCGCGCCTCGGCGAAATTGGTGCCCTGGTAGAGGGCCATCACCCGGTCGCAGCAGTAGAAGATGTCGTCCATGCGATGGCTGATGATGATCACCGCCACCCCGTGCTCTTTCAGCGAGCGGATCAGGTCGAGCACCTTGCCGACCTCCTTGATCGCCAGCGCCGCCGTCGGCTCGTCCATGATCACCAGCTTGCCGTCGAACGCCGTGGCCCGGGCGATTGCGACCGCCTGCCGCTGCCCGCCCGATAGGTCCTCGGTATTCTGGTCAATCGATTTGACGTGGATTTTGAGCCGTTCGAGATGCTCCGCCGCCATCTGCCGCGCCCGGCCGTGGTCCACCACCGTCAGCGGCCCGAACTTCGTGCCCGGCTCACGCCCCAGATAGATATTTTCGTAGATCGGCATGTTCCCGGCCAGCGCGAAGTCCTGGTACACCATCTCGATACCGAGCCTCTGCGCGTCCTTGGGGCTCGAGAACTTCACCGGCTGGCCGTTGAAAATCAGCTCGCCCTCGCTGGGTACGAATAGGCCGGAGAGGATCTTCATCAGCGTCGACTTGCCGGCACCATTGTCGCCGACAACGCCCAGCACTTCGCCCGGCGCGACATGAAAGTTCACGTCCCGCAGCGCCGTGATCGCGCCGAAGAATTTCGAGATTCCCCTCGCCTCGAGCAGCATCGTGCTCATCAGTCTGATCCCTCCCCAGGGCGGCAAGTCGCCGGTCTCCGTTCTCTTGATGGAACGATTGGACCTTTCTAACTTGTCGATAGAATGTTTATTCTATTCCAGAATGAACCGTCAAGAGGTAGGGTGGTCACAGACTGGCCACCATCAAACGACAGAAGTTCATGGTCCAAACGACGCACGACTGCTGGATTTGTTCGGTTCATATTGCGTTCATCGGAGCGGCTTTGTTGTGACCCCGGACGATATCAGCGCCACTTTGGACGACGTCGCCCCGCGCGATTTCACCGCCTTGCGCACCCTTATCGGCGAGCGCGCCTCTACCCTGCCGCGCCGCCTGACCCAGGTCGCTACCTATGCCCTGCAGAACCCGGACGAGATCGCCTTCGGCACCGCCGCTTCCATCGCAGCCCATGCCGGCGTGCAGCCCTCGACCCTCGTCCGCTTCAGCCAGGCCCTTGGTTACCAAGGCTTTTCCGACCTGCAGGACGTCTTCCGCTCGCGCCTCCGCGACAAGGTCCCGAGTTACGACGAGCGGTTGAAGCAGCTGCGCGAGCACGGCCTCGCTGCGAGCAAAGCCGGCCTCCTCCTCGATGGCTTCGCCGAAGCCGCAGAGCGCTCCGTCGCCGACTTTCGCTCCAAGGCCGACCCCGCTGCCCTCGAGCGCGCCATCACCCTGCTGGCTGACGCCGAAACCATCTATCTCGTTGGTTTACGGAGATCTTTTCCGGTCACCAGCTACATGGCCTACGCCATGGGCAAGCTGGGCATCCGCCACATCCTGGTCGACGGTATCGCCGGCCTGGGCTCGGAACAGACCAACTTCATCTCCGCCCGCGACACCATGCTGTCGGTGAGTTTCACGCCCTACTCGCAGGAAACCGTCAGCCTCACCAACGCCGCCAAAGCCCGCGGCGCCAGGGTCGTCTCCCTGACCGACTCCATCTTCTCCCCCATCGCCCCCAACGCCGACGTCTGGCTCGAAGTCGTCGAAGCCAACTTCGAAGGCTTCCGCTCCATGGCCGCGACCTTGGCCCTCGCGATGACGCTCACCGTGGCTGTGGCAAGCCGGCGGTCGGAGAAGGGCTGAAGCAGTTCCCCGGCGATCTCATGGAAAGCCGGTCGAACCGAAGCCCCAGGAACTTACTTCTTCTGCGGATACGCTGACGGTCCCCCACCGCCGCCGCCGAACACCGACTGCTCGAAGTCCACTGTCGCCCCTGTCATCGGGAACGACTCGTCGCTCGCCAGGAACCCGATCACCCGCGCCACGTCCTCGGGCTTGAGCAGCCGGCCGAACGGACGCGCCGCTTCTGCGGTCTCCAGCCAGTTGTCCTCTGCATCGTGGTACTTTTTCAGGATCACATGCTCGCCCGGCGTATCCACCCAGCCGAGCAGAATGCCATTGCAGCGGATGCGCATGCGGTTGACCGCATTGGCGACATTCTTGGTCAGTGTCTGCAGCGCCCCCTTGCTGGCCGAATAGGCGGCGAGCTGCGGCCCGCCCACATAGGCATTGACCGACAGGATGTTGACGATCGCGCCGCCATTGCCCTCGCGCTGCATCAGCTTCAGCGCGTCCTGGGTCAGGAAGAAGGGTGCCCGAACATTGATGGCGAACATGGTGTCGAAGAGCGCGAGATCGGTGTCGAAGATCGAGCCACGATCGGTCATGCCGGCCACGTTGGCCAGGATGTCGACCCGGCCGAACCGCTCATCGGCCGCCGGCATCACCTTCGCCACAGCCGCCGGATCGGCCAGGTCAGTCTCGACGAACAGAGCCTTGTCGCCGATCGACGCCGCTACCGCCCTGCCCTTTTCGGCATTGCGATCCACCAGCACGACCCCCGCTGCACCGCGCTCGATGAAGAGCCGCGCCGTCGCCTCGCCTATCCCCTGCGCCGCCCCGGTGACGACAGCAATTTTCCCCTCGAGGGACGAAGACGAATAGGCATCGGACATGGGGAGACTCGCAGAAGGCAGAAATGCCGCGCGACACTATGAAATTCACGGCACGTAAGCCAAGTGCCAAGTGCATAGATTGGTGCGCCAAGATCCCCGGCCGGTGTGTGTTGCCCTTTGTGAGGAGCGAGATCCGACTGGGAGTTTAGGAAACCCGCACCACCTTGCCCGTCTTCGAACTCTCCGTCGCCGCCTCGGCCAGCTTTTGCGCCTGCAGCCCGTCATAGCCCGACGGCGTCGGCTTGGTACCCGTGGTCATTGCTTCGATAAAGGTCGTGACCTCGTTCGCGTAGGCCGCCACATAGCGGTCGATGAAGAAGTTCTGGATCACATCCGAAGTGAAGCCGGCGCCATCGGCCCGCTCCAGCGTCGTCATATGCACATTCCCGGCACGCAGCAGGCCTTTGGATCCGTGCACCTCGATGCGCTGGTCATATCCATAGGTGGCGCGGCGGGAATTGGTGATAACCGCGATCTTGCCGGATGCCGTCTGCATCTGCACCGCGGCCGTATCGACGTCGCCCGCCTCACCGATGCCTTTGTCCACCAGCGCCCCGCCCACGGCCGACACCGAGACGAAATCCTCGCCGACGAGGAAGCGTGCCATGTCGAAATCGTGGATCATCATATCGCGATAGAGCCCGCCCGAACGGGCGATGTAGGAAACCGGCGGTGGCGCCGGATCGCGCGAGATGATCGTCACCAGTTCGACCTCACCCACCTCGCCATCGCGCACCCGCCGCTGCAGCGCCTGGAAGTTCGGGTCGAACCGGCGGTTGAAGCCGATCATCAGCGGCACGCCAGCCCTCTCAACCACGGGCAGGCACTGCTCGATGCGCTCGACGCTCAGCGACACCGGTTTTTCGCAGAGGATGGCCTTGCCGGCCCGCGCCGCCTGCTCGATCAGGTCCGCATGCGTGTCGGTCGGCGTCGCGATCAGGATCGCGTCGACATCCGAGGCGATCACCTCGTCGACCGACGAAACCTGTGCCCCCACGCTCTGGGCGAGCGATGATGCGGCATCGGCGATTGCATCGGCGACGAAAGCGACTTTGGCTTTCCCCGAGTCCGCAATCGTCCGCGCATGCACCTTGCCGATACGCCCGGCGCCGAGGATACCGAATCTGATCACCGAAATGCCCCTTTGATGAATTTAGAACGTTCATTCCGAAATTGTTCCAATTCGGAATTGACGTTTCATTCGCGCGAGGGATACAACGGCGCCAGATGCCTGTCCAGAGCGACCGTCAGGGAGAGATCATGCCGAAGCCGCAGCTCGATGTCATCACCATCGGGCGTGCCTCGGTCGATCTCTACGGCCAGCAGATCGGCACCCGCCTGGAGGATGTCGGCAGCTTCACCAAGGCCGTCGGCGGATGCCCCGCCAACATCGCCATCGGCACCGCCCGGCTGGGGCTGAAATCGGCGCTCGTGACCCGCGTCGGCGCCGAGCAGATGGGCCGCTTCATCACCGAGCAGCTCGCCCGCGAAGGCGTCGAAACCGCCGGAATCATCAGCGATCCTGGGCGCTTGACCGCGCTCGTCCTCCTCGCCGTCGAGAAGGAGGGCGTCTCGCCGATGATCTTCGTACGCACCGACTGCGCCGACATGGCGCTCTCGGAAGCGGACATCGACGAAGCCTTCATCGCCAGTGCTGGCACCGTCCTCGTCACCGGTACCCACTTCTCCACCGCCAACGCCGAAGCCGCCCAGCTCAAGGCCATTCGCATCGCCAAGGCGAACGACCGCAAGGTGGTGTTCGACATCGATTACCGCCCCAATCTCTGGGGCCTCGCCGGCCACGAAGCCGGCTTCTCGCGCTACGTCAAATCCGACTACGTGACCAGCAAGATCAAGCCCATCCTCAAGGATTGCGACCTCATCGTCGGCACCGAGGAAGAGGTACTGATCGCCGCCGGCGAGTCAGATCTTCTCGCTGCCTTGAAGGCCATCCGCGCCGTCACCGGCGCGACCATTGTGCTGAAACGCGGCGCCATGGGTTGCATCGTCTATGATGGCCCGATCGCCGATGATCTCGAAAAAGGCATTGTCGGCAAGGGCTTCCCCATCGAGGTCTATAACGTCCTCGGCGCCGGCGATGCTTTCATGTCGGGCTTCCTGCGCGGCTGGCTGACCGGCGAACCCCTCCAAACCTGCGCCACTTGGGCCAATGCCTGCGGCGCCTTCGCGGTCTCCCGCCTGCTCTGCGCCCCGGAATATCCCACCTGGGCCGAACTCTCGTTCTTTCTCGACCACGGCAGTCCCCACCGCGCTTTGCGCAAGGACGACGACCTCAACCACATCCACTGGGTCACCACCCGCCGCGGGTCTTGGCCCAAGCTGATGGCGCTGGCCATCGACCACCGCAAGCAGATCGAAGAGATTGCCGGCGAGCAATTCGACCGCATTCCGGCCTTCAAGGCCCTCGCCGTGCAGTCCGCCCTTCAGGTCGCTGATGGCCGCCAGGGCTTCGGCATGCTGCTCGACGACAAGTGGGGCCGCGATGCCCTCTTCGCCGCCGGTGCAACGGAAAAGTTCTGGATCGCCAAGCCGGTCGAGCTGCCGGGCAGCCGTCCGCTGCAGTTCGAATTCAGTCAGGACATCGGCAGCCGCCTTACCGAATGGCCGGTGACGCATTGCCTCAAGGTGCTCTGCTTCTATCACCCCGACGATCCGGCAGATTTGAAGCGCCAGCAGATCGAAACCCTGCGCACCGCCTTCGACGCCGCCCGCAAGGTCGGCCGCGAGATCCTCATCGAAATCATCGCTTCCAAAGCCGGCCCGGTCGTCGACGATACCACCTCGCGCGCCCTCACCGAGCTCTATGATGCCGGGTTGAAGCCAGACTGGTGGAAGCTCGAGCCACAGCCCTCAACCGCTGCCTGGGCCAACGTCGATACCGTCATCGAGGCCCGCGATCCGTATTGCCGCGGCGTCGTCATGCTGGGCCTCGAAGCCCCGATGGACCAGTTGCGCGCCGGCTTCGTCACGGCCAAATCCGCCCGCACGGTGCGCGGCTTCGCCGTCGGCCGCACGATCTTTGCCGATGCCGCCAAGGCGTGGTTTGCTGGCGACATGGACGACGCGGCGGCCATCGCCGATATGGCGCAGAAATTTCGCGAACTGGTGGACGTCTGGGAGGAGAACACCTGATGCAAAAGACCATCCGCCTGACCATGTCGCAGGCCGTGGCTAAGTTCCTGACCCGCCAGAAGACCGAGATCGACGGCAAGGTCGTGCCGCTTTTCGGCGGCGTGTTCGCCATTTTCGGCCATGGCAATGTCGCCGGCTTCGGCGAGGCCCTCTACCAGGTCCAAGACGAACTGCCGACCTACCGCGGCCATAACGAGCAGAGTATGGCCCACGCCGCCATCGCCTTCGCCAAGGCCAGCTTCCGCCGCCGCATGATGGTAGTGACCTCCTCGATCGGCCCCGGCGCCACCAACATGGTAACGGCCGCTGCGCTGGCGCATGTGAACCGCATCCCCCTCCTCCTCCTCCCTGGCGACGTCTTCGCCAATCGCGCTCCCGACCCGGTGCTACAGCAGGTCGAGGACTGGGGCGACGGCACGGCTTCCGCCAATGATGTCTTTCGCCCGGTCTCCCGCTATTTCGACCGCATCACGCGTCCCGAGCAGATCATCACCGCCCTCAACCGCGCCATGCAGGTGCTCACCGACCCGGCCGAATGCGGCCCGGTGACTTTGAGCCTCTGCCAGGACGTGCAGGCCGAAGCCTTCGACTATCCCGAGAGTTTCTTCGACGAGCGCATCTGGCATCCGCGCCGCCCACAGCCCGATGCTCGAGAACTCGATGCCGCGGTGGCGACGCTCAAGGCCGCAAAGCAGCCGGTGATCATCGCCGGCGGCGGCGTGCTCTATTCCGAAGCCTCGCCGACGCTCAGAGCTTTCGCAGAAAAGCACGGCATTCCGCTCATGGAGACCAATGCCGGCAAGTCCAGCCTGCCGCACGACCATCCGCTCAACATGGGCTCGGTCGGCGTCACCGGCTCCTCCGCCTCAAACCTCCTCGCCGAGCAGGCCGACGTGGTCTTGGCGGTCGGCTCGCGCCTGCAGGATTTCACGACCGGCTCCTGGGCCCTGTTCAAGGCCGAAGGCGTGAAGATCATTGGGCTCAACACCCAGCTTTTCGACGCCGGCAAGCACCGGGCCCAGACTCTTGTCGCGGACGCCAAGGCCGGCCTCGAAGCCCTGGAGGCCCGCCTCGGAGACTGGAGGTCAGCCGACAGCTGGGTAGCCACCGCAAAATCTGCCAAGACCGATTGGCTCGCGGCAGCAAAGCTCGTCACCGATCCCACCAACGCCCTCCCCTCCGACGCGCAGGTGATCGGCGCCGTGCACCGTGCCCGTGGTTCAGGCGTGACCCTGGTCTGCGCCTCGGGCGGCCTGCCGGGCGAGTTGCACAAGCTCTGGCCGGCCGGTGAGCCGGGCAGCTACCACATGGACTACGGCTATTCGACCATGGGCTACGAGATCGCCGGCGGCCTCGGCGTGAAACTGGCAAAGCCCGACGCGGATGTGGTCGTCATGCTCGGCGACGGCAGCTACATGATGCTGAATTCCGAGATCGCCTCATCGGTGCAGCTCGGCGCCAAGCTGACGATCGTGGTGCTCGACAATCGCGGCTTCGGCTGCATCAACCGCCTGCAGATGGCCACCGGCGGCGCCAACTTCAACAACCTGCTCAAGGACACCCGGCACGAGATCCTGCCCGAAATCGACTTCGCCATGCACGCCGCCTCGATGGGTGCCTGGTCGAAAAAGGTCGACTCCATCGCCGACCTCGAAGCCGGGCTCGCCGAAGCGGCGAAGATCGACCGCACCACCGTGCTGGTCATCGACACCGATCCGCTGATCTCGACTGATGCCGGCGGACATTGGTGGGACGTTGCTGTGCCGGAAGTCTCGGTCCGCCCGTCGGTGAATGCAGCGCGCAAAGAATACGAAGCGGCCCTCAAAGGCCGGCAGCTCTAGGACCTGACGATGAAAGCCAAACTGGGCATGTCCCCCATCGCGTGGTGGAACGACGACCTCGTCGAACTCAGCGATGACGTGAGCCTCGAGGAATGCCTCCGCCAGTCGCGCTCAGCCGGCTTCACCGGCATGGAAAAGGGCCGCCGCTTCCCCGACGATCCGGCGGTGATGCTACCCATCCTCAAGGCCGCGGACGTCACTCTCTGCGGCGGCTGGTTCTCCGGTACACTCGTCGACGAGGAGCTTGCGGCCAATAAGGACCGCATCGCCCCGATGATCGAGCTCTTCAAGGCCGTCGACGCGCCCTGCATCGTCTATGGTGAAGTGGGTCGATCGATCCAGGGCGACCGGTCCAAGCCGCTGGCCACCAAGCCGAGACTGTCCGACGACGAGATGAAGGCTTACGCCCGCAAGGTCACCGAATTCGGCGAATGGTGCGCCGACCAGGGGATGCCGCTGAGCTATCATCACCATATGGCCGCCGTGGTGGAGACCGAACCAGAACTCGACGCCTTCATGGCTGCCTCCGGTCCCGGTATTCCGCTGCTGCTCGATGCCGGACACCTCGCCTTTGCCGGGGGCGACGTGCTGCGCGCCATCGACAACCACCACGCCCGCATCAACCACGTCCACGTCAAGGACATCCGCCAAGCCGTCGTCGATGGACTCGATCGCAGCACGCAGAGCTTCCTCGACGCCGTGGCGCTCGGCGCCTTCACCGTGCCGGGGGATGGTTCGCTCGATTTCGGCGCTATCGTCCAGCGCTTCGCCGATTATGGCTACGAGGGCTGGTTCGTGGTTGAGGCCGAGCAGGACCCCAGGAAGAATCCACCGCTGCGTATGGCGCAGGTGGGCCACAAGGAGCTGATGCGGGTCATGACGGCGGCCGGCTACACCGTGGAGACGCAAGGCTTCCCCAATGGCTAACTGCTGTCCGGTCCGCTAAGAAGACCGCAGCATCACGACCTGAGGGGACCCAGACTTGGCCGACACGCCCGACAAGAAACCCGGCATCCTGACCCTGCAGTGGTTCAAGCCGCTCTATCGCCGCGTCCTCGTCTGCGCCATTCCGGTCATCGGCATCATCTGGGAGGTGTTCTACACGCACGACCAGATGTGGACGATCATCTGGGTCGCGGCACTCGCCTACGGCATCTGGAGCTTCTTCATCAACTACGAGCGCGACCTGGCCAAGCTGGAGCAGAAGGATGGCAAACCTAAGAGTTAGGCCCGGAGCGACTACCGGCCGGATCCACCACGTCACGCCGGAAAGTGCCGGCTGGACCTATGTCGGGTTCGACCTCTGGAAGTCGGGAGCCGGCGAAACCGTCACCGGCGGTCTGCCCGACAAGGAAGTCTGCCTCGTCTTCGTCTCCGGCAAGGGCCATGTGATCGTCGATGGCGTCGATCTCGGCGAACTGGGCCAGCGTATGTCGCCCTTCGACGGTCCGGCGTATGCCGTCTACGCCCCCGCCGGCGCCAGATGGCAGGTGACCGCCACGACGGACCTCGAACTCGCTGTCTGCCTCGCACCCGGCAAACCCGGCTCGCACCCCACCCGCGTCATCCGGCCCGACCAGATCGAGAAGCTGACCCGCGGCAAGGGGACAAACACCCGCCACCCCAGCAATATCCTGCCCGAAAGCGATCCGGCGGACTCCCTGCTGGTGGTCGAGGTCATCACGCCTGGCGGGCATACCTCGAGCTACCCCTCGCACCGCCACGACGAAGACGACCTGCCGCGCCAGAGCTTCCTCGAGGAGACCTACTATCACCGCATGTCCAAGCCGCAGGGTTTTGGCTTCCAGCGCGTCTACACCGACGACCGCTCCCTCGATGAAACCATGCTGATCGAAGACGGCGACGTCGTGCTGGTTCCCAAGGGCTATCACCCGGTCGCCGCCATCGCTGGCTACGATATCTACTATCTCAACGTCATGGCCGGTCCCAGGCGCACCTGGAAGTTCCACAACCAGCCCGAACACGAGTGGATCCTGGCTCAATAGGGCCGCCTATTCTTCAGCGCCCCCTCCACCAGACTTCGTCTGGTCCCCCTCCCCCGTTGTCACGGGTGAGGATCCGCTGGGGCTCAATCTCTCCTGGACCCTCCCCTGCGCAGCGGGGGAGGGGGACCGTCCGCAGGACGGTGGAGGGGGCGCGACAAAAACAAAAGGCGGCCCTTGTGGCCGCCCTTCATTCACATCCAGGCCAATCACATCGCCGGAGCAGTGATGGTGACGGCGGGGTCGTAGGTATAGTCGACGACGACGTTGGTGACGGCGCCGGCGGCGGTCACGTCGGTCTCCATGCGCGTGGGGGCGCCGTTGGCGGGATCGACGAAGGCGCGGTTGACGGTGGTGGTCCCATCGACGGCGAGGTTCCAGGAATAGCTCAGGACGTCCTTGCCGTTGACACTGGTGGTGCCGTTGCATTTGGCATCGGTCATGGCGTCGAGGGCGCTGGTGTCGGCCATGTTGAAGCCAGCGGCCATCTGCTCGGCAGCGGCGGCCGGGAGTTCAGTCCAGGCGCCGGCCATGTTCATCCAGGCCTTGCCGTCGAGGATCGTCATCTCGATGACCTGGCCGGCGGTGTCGACCACGGCGTGCATGTTGGCGGGGGGAACGATTTCGCCCTTCATCGACATGGAGGTGGCGCCGGTGATGGTGGATTCCATCCGCATCGGGCCGGAGGTCATGGCCTTGCCCATAGCGGCCTTGATTTCATCGACGCAGGGATCGGCGAGCACCGGGGTGGCGGCGAAGGCGGCGGCGGTGGCGAGGAAGGCAAGGGAAATGCGCATGGAGAGCTCCGATGGGGATGGGGTTCACTAGCCGCCTTGTGGGGGCGGCCGCGTGAACGCAAACTGAACGACTAACGCGCATTTGCAGCGATCGTGCGACGACATTTTACATCGGCGGCTCAATCGTGATCGTGGGATCGTAGCGATAGAGCGCGGTGCTGCTGCTCTCGTCGCCGGCGATGGCGATGACCGCATCGACGCGGGCCATCAGACGGCTGTCCGGGCTGGCGTAGAAAGTCAGGTCGATGGTGATGTCCGGCGTATCGATGCCGAAGCGATAGCCGAGGAAAGTCCGGCCATCGCTTTCGGTGAGGCCGAGGCAGCGCGGCCGGACCATGACGTCGAGCGCGTCGAAGAAGGGCGGATGCGTCAGTTGCGCGAGGTAATCGTTTTCAAGCGGATGCTCGGTCCAGGGGCCGTCGTTCGAGCGGCGCCACATGCGGCCGTCGGCGATGATGAGCTCTCCCGTGTGGCCGCCGACCTCGGTGTGGCTGTGCATAGCTTCGCCGGGGACGATCTGGCCGACGGTGAGCGAGCGGCCAGAGATGCCGTCCATGGTGGACGTCATTTCGAACGGGCCGTGCTGGAAGATGCCGGCCACGGTGGCCTTGATCTCGGCCGGGCAGTTGGTCGAGAAGGCCGCTACCGGACTGGTGGTGGCCAGAAAGGTGCTGAGGATCGCGGTGAGGAGCGGCGTTTTCATGCCAACGGTCATATGCCGGTTGCACTGACGCCGCCCTGAACGCGGACGACAGGAGGCTTCTCAGCACAACTCTCGACCCGCGCAGGCCTAGCGGCTCGAATACTCCTCGACCATCTTCTTGGTGATGGACTGGGTCAGTTTGAAATAGTCCTTCCAGGGATCGGGCCCCTGGGCGCGTTCGGCGGCGGCTTCGAGGGAGAAGCCGTTGGCGCGGTCGAGCGTTTCCATCTCGTCCCAGCCGATGGGGACGGCGCAGGGGGCGCCCTCGCGGCTGCGGGTGGAGAAAGGCGAAATCGCGGTCGAACCGCGCTCGTTACGCAGGTAGTCGACGAACATGCGGCCCTTGCGCTGTACCTTGCGGATGTTGGCCGTGAAGCGGTCCGGCTCGTCGATGGAAAGCTGTTCAGCGAAGCCGCGGCAGAAGGCCTTGACCTCGGGCCATTCGAGCACCGGCTTTAGCGGCGCGATGACGTGGATGCCCTTGCCGCCGGTGACCATCGGGAAGGTCTTCAATCCGATGGCGGCCAGCTTGTCGCGAATATCCATGGCGGCACCGCGGACGATGCCGAAATCCAGGCCCTCGTCGGGATCGATGTCGAAGATGATGCGGTCGGGCTTGTCGACGTCATCGATGTGGCTGCCCCAGATGTGGTACTCGAGGACGTTCATCTGCACGCCGGCGATGAGGCCATCGAGGCCTTCGACATACATGTAGTCCTGGACGTCGCCATCCTTTTCGGTGATCGGCACTTCCTTGAACTGGTCGGGGAAGCCGCCTGACGAATGCTTCTGGAAGAAGCAGTATTTGGCGCGGCCTTGCGGGCAGCGTACCAGGCTCAAGGGCCGGCGGGCGATATGCGGCAGCATGCGCTCGGCCACGGCCTCGTAATAGGCGGCAAGGTCGGCCTTGGTGACGCCCTGGCCCGGATAGGCGACACGATCGGGACTGGTGAGCTTGACGCCCACTTTCTCGGCGGCAGCAATGCCCATCTCGTCGGTGAAGGCCACGGCTTTCGACTTGCCCTTCGCGCTCGATTGCTTGGCCGGCTTGGTTTTGGCCGCGGCGGGTTTGGCCTTGGCTGGCGGCTGAGCCGGCGCCTCAATATGCACCTCCCTGGCCTTCTTGTCTTCGCGGAGGCCAATGAAGCTCGGGTGCCGGAGCACGCCGTCCGGCGTGATCTCTGTGAAGGCGATCTCGCCGACGAGTTCGGGCTCGACCCAGTTGGCGCGACGGCGGATGTCTCGGGGCACGGACTCGTAAGCCGGCGTCCTCCGTGCGCGCGCGTCGAGCGCCTGCTGGATGGCGGCGTGGGACTTGTCGTTAAAGCCGGTGCCGACGCGGCCGCGATAGACCAGCTTGCCGTCTTCCCAAGTGCCGAGCAGCAGCGAGGCGAAGCCTTTCTTCTTCTCGGACGGGCGCCAGCCGCCGATGACGAATTCCTGGCGTCTGAGGCACTTGATCTTGAGCCAGGTCTTGGTGCGGTCGTGCTGGTAGGTGGAACTGGCGAGCTTGGCGATGACACCTTCGTGGCCCGCTTCGCACATGGCGGCGAAGACCTTTCCGCCGCTGCCGACCACGTGCTCGGAATACTGCACCTCGGCTTCGGCCTCGATCTCGCCGAGCAGCGCCTTGAGCTTTGCCTTGCGCTCGGTGAGCGGCAGATGCTCGAGATTTTCGCCGTCGAGTTCGAGCAGGTCGAAGGCGAAGTAGACAAGGGGTCCGCCGGAGCCGAGCGCGTCCTTCAAGGTTGAGAAATCGGTGCGGCCGTCCTTGAATGAGCAGATCTCGCCATCGATCACGGCCGAGCCCTTGGTGAGTTTCGACAGCGGTTCGACGAGTCGGCCGAACTGGCGGGTCCAGTCATTGCCATTGCGGGTGAAGATGCGGACTTCGCTGCCGGCTATGGCGGCGAGAGCGCGGTAGCCGTCGAATTTCATCTCGAACAGCCATTCGCGGCCGGCGGGCACTTCGTCAACCAGGGTCGCGAGCTGCGGCTCGCGGAACTCGGGCAGGGCGACGGACTTGCCGCCGGTCCAGACCTGCTTGCCGGGCTCGGCCTTGGTGCTCTTCTTGCGCGACTTGAGGCCCTTGGCGATGCCCTCCAGGTCGCGTCCGGTCTCGACGCTGGTCGTGAACTTTTCGACGAGGCCGTCGCTCTCGGTCGCGTAGCGGTCGCGGTGCTTGATCAGCAGCCAGTTTTCGCGCGGGCCGTTGCGGGTCTTCTGGTCGCGGCCCTTCATGTGGACGAGCACCCACTCGCCCTTCATGCGCTTGCCGTGGAGGACGAATTTGAGATCGCCCTCTTCGAGCCCCTTGTGCGGGTCGCCGATCGGCTCCCAGGTGCCTTCGTCCCATAGCATCACTGTGCCGCCACCGTACTGGCCTTCGGGAATGGTGCCCTCGAAGTCGCCGTAGTCGAGCGGATGGTCCTCGACATGAACGGCGAGTCGCTTGTCGGAGGGGTTGGTGGACGGGCCCTTGGTGACGGCCCAGCTCTTGAGCACGCCGTCGAGTTCGAGGCGGAAATCGTAATGGAGCCGGGTGGCATCGTGTTTCTGGACGACAAAGCGGCCGCCGGTGGATTGGGAGGCTGTCGTCTTCGACTTGCTACCAGACGGTTCCGCAGTCTTGGCGAAGTCGCGCTTGCGCCGGTAGTCCTTGAGCAATTCCTGCGCTTTGGCGACCATTTAGCTCGCCTTCTTGCGTGCGCTGGTCTTCGCGGCTGGCTTCTTCGCGGCAGGCTTGGCCTTCGACTTGGCCGGTGCCTTGGTGGCCGTGCCGCCTGAGCCGCCTTCAAGGCTTTTCTTGAGCGCCGCCATGAGGTCGACGACGTTGTCGCCGCGCGGACTCCTGGACGGTTCCTCGACGTCGGTGGCGACCTTCTTGCCCTTGGACTTGAGCTTGCGGGCGATGAGTTCGCGCAGGGCGGCGTTATAGTGGTCCTTGAACTCGGCGGGATCGAACTTGGAGGTCTTCTTGTCGATGAGCGCGGTGGCGACGTCGAGCAAATCGGGGTCGGTGGACTTGGCCGGTATTTCGGAGAAGAACGAGTCCGACTTCTTGATCTCGTCGGCGTAATGCAGTGTTTCGAGCAGGATTCCCTTGCCGCAAGGACGGACGGCGACGAGGTACTCCTTGCCGCGCAGTGCCAGCTGGCCGAGGCCGACCTTCTTCGACTTGCGCAGCGCGTCGCGGACGACGCGGAACGCATCCTCGGCGAGTTCGTCCGCCGGGGCGACGAAATAGGGCGTGTCATAGTAGAGGGCCGGGATCTCGTCCTCGTCGACGAACTGCACCAGTTCGAGCGTCTTGCGCGTTTCGAGTTTGACCGCGTCGATTTCGTCATCGGTCAGGAGGACGTAGTCGCCCTTTTCGTATTCGAAGCCCTTGCGGATGTCGCTGGTTTCCACCGGGCCGACCCCGTCGGCGACTTTCTGGTAGTGGATGCGCTTGCCGGTAGGCTCGTGGATCTGGTGGAAGGTCGGCTTGGCGTTCGACTTGGTCGCGGTGAACATCTCGACGGGGATCGAGACCAGGGAAAGACGAAGCTGTCCCCTCCAGACGGGGCGGGTGCCTGCGGGCATTGCGATCCTCGCGACGCTGTAACAGTTGCGGGATGAACGCCCATGGCAAAGAGTCGGTTGCGCGCCGCTCCGGCCAGCGGAGCCAAAGGCCAAAGGTCGGATTGACCACTGACATGTCAGATGACTAGAACAGCCGCACTTTCCTATGCCCGGGGGCCCGGATGCCTAATCTCGACAAGTACCTGACCATCGAAGACCTGATGAAGGTGGCGCGCCGGAAGGTGCCCAAGATGTTCTTCGACTATGCGGATTCGGGTGCTTACACCGAGCAAACCTATCGCGAGAACACCTCGGACTTCGAAAAGATCAAACTGCGGCAGCGGGTGGCGGTGAACCTCGAGAACCGCAACCTTGCGAGCACGATGCTGGGCCATCCGGTCTCCATGCCGGTGGCGATCGCGCCGGTGGGTTCGACCGGGATGCAGAGCCCCAATGGGGAGATCAAGGCGGCGCGGGCGGCGGAGAAGTTCGGCATTCCGTTCACGCTCTCGACCATGAGCATCTGCTCGATCGAGGACGTGGCGGAGGGGACGACCAAGCCGTTCTGGTTCCAGCTCTACGTGATGCGCGACCGCGCCTTCATCGAGCGGCTGATCGACCGCGCCAAGGCGGCCAAGTGCTCGGTGCTGGTGCTGACCATGGACCTGCAGATCCTCGGCCAGCGGCACAAGGACATCCGCAACAAGCTGCGCGCACCACCGCCGATCACGCCGAAGTTCATCTGGGAGCTGGCGACCAAGCCGGCCTGGGCTTTCGGGATGCTGGGCGCCAAGCGGCACACCTTCGGCAATATCCAGGGCCATGTCACCGAGGCGGTCGACCTCGCCTCGCTCAGCAAGTGGACGGCGACGCAGTTCGACCTGACGCTCAACTGGAAGGACATCGCCTGGATCAAGAAGCGGTTCGGCGGTCCGGTGGTGGTCAAGGGCATTCTCGACCCCGAGGATGCGCAGCTCGCCATCGACCATGGCGCCGACGGCATCATCGTCTCCAACCATGGCGGCCGTCAGCTGGACGGCGCGCCATCGACCATCCGGGTGCTGCCCGAGATCGTCGATGCGGTAGGTCACAAGACCGAGGTGCTGATGGACTCCGGCATCCGCTCGGGCCAGGACGTGATCAAGGCGCTGGCGCTCGGCGCCAAGGGCGTCTTCGTCGGCCGTGCCATGAACTACGGCCTGGGGGCCGGTGGTGAAGATGGCGTCACCCGCGCGCTCAACATCATCAGCAAGGAGATCGACGTCACCATGGCGTTGATGGGTGAGCGCGACGTCCGCAATATCGGGCTCAAGAACATCTACTCGAACGACCTGCAGAAGCGGCAGGGGTACTGAGCCCGCCGCCTACCTACGCAGCGGCCGGAGCGAAGCAATGACGACGATCCGGTGCCGGTGCGGACAGGTGGAAGTGGCGCTCAAGGGTGAGCCGATCGTCGTAGCGGCCTGCCACTGCGACGACTGCCAGGCCGGTGCGGCGCGGATCGAGGCACTGCCCGGCGCCTGGAGGATCCTCGATGGTGCCGGCGGCACGTATTCGGCCCTCTATCGCAAGGACCGCTATCGGGTGACGCGCGGGGCGGACCTCCTGCGCGCCGACAAGCTGCGACCCGGGACGCCGACCAATCGCATGGTCGCCACCTGCTGCAATTCGGGCATGTTCGTCTCCTTCGACCGCGGCCCACACTGGGTCGCGGCCTATCGGCCGGGCTTCGGCGGGGACGAACCGGCGCTGGAGATGCGGGTCAATACCCGGTTCGCGCCGGGGCCGGTGCCGGAGGATGTGCCGGGCTACCGTTTCTTCCCGCTGCGCTTCATCTGGCAACTGATGAAGGCGCGGATCGCGATGATGGTGAGGTGAGAACCTAGCTGCCGCGCTCGTACTGCATCGGGGCGGCGGTGGTATCGGGGCGCCAGGTGAGTTGCTGATAGACCTTCTTGGCGACCGTCTGCATCTCGGCGTCAGGGAGTTCGCCAACGACGGTGCAGGTGATCTTGTCGTTGGCCCAGTAGAAGGCTTCGTGCGGGCCGCGGTTGGTGAACTCGTAGGCAGTGGCGCGGTCGGGCAACGCCGAGGTGATGTAGACGGTGACGCGCTCGCTGGCGGCGTTCTCGTACATCAGCTGGGCGGCCGGGCCGGTCTTGCCGTAGTCCACCGGGGGCAGCAGGCGACCGCCCACGAACTGGAAGCCTTCCGCCGTTAGGTCGGGCGGGTTGATCGGCTGGGTGACGCGGTTGGAGAGCCAGTTGACTAGGTGCTCACGGTCATCGGCCGCGACCTCGACGGCGTGGCGGTTTTCCTTGACGTAGAGGCTATGGGCGGTGACGGCGCTGTCGATGAGGATGTCGCTCGCCGCCTCGGTCGGGGTAACGACATCGCGGCCGGCCCAGCCGATGGCGCCGCCGATCGCCACCAGCACCAGCGCGGCGGCGACCTGGGTCCAGCGAAAATTGGAATTGGCGGCATGGCCGCGGGCGATGGTGGCGGGCTGGAGATGCGCCGGCACCGGCTCGTGGCCGGCGGGATCGAAGAGCGCGTGCAACGCCTCGTTCTGACGTTGCCAGTGCGCGACTTCGGCGGCTTTGGCCGGGTTGGCGGCGAGGTAGGCCTCGACGGCGTCGTCGTCGGCCGGGGACAGCTTGCCGTCGACATAGGCGAGCAGATCGGCTTCGGTGACCTCTTTCCGTTGCTCGCTCATTTGACGGTCCTTAGTCTTGGTTCTTCCGCATTGCCGGCCAGCTGCCTGAGCGCCGTGCGGGCACGGCTCAGCCGCGACATCAGTGTTCCGGCTGGAATTTCAAGGATTCCGGCGGCCTCCTCGTAGCTCATGCCCTCGAGCACCACCAGCAGCAGGGCTTCCCGCTGCTCGTCGGGCAGCTGGTCGATGGCGCGGCTCATCTCGGCGAGCGCGATGCGGCCGGGCTGCGGGGCCGGGATGGCAGGTTCGATCAGCATGGCGTCGATCGACAGGTGGTCGCCGCGCCTTTTGGTTTGCCGCAGGCTGTTGCGATAGAGGTTCAAGAGGATGCGGTAGAGCCAGGCCTGCAGTGGGCCGGTGGGCCGGAACAGGCCCCGCTTGCGCAGGGCCCGTTCGATGCAGTCCTGAACGAGATCGTCGGCCCGGTCAGCATTCCGGGTCAATGCGCGCGCATATCGCCGCAAGCCCGGTACGCTTTGTTCGATCTCGTCCAGAAAACCGCTCAAGCCAGCGTGGTCCGCTTATTCGTAAGCAGTGTGCCAGACTTCGCCGACCATGTCGCCGGTGGTGTCGCCCGGCTTCTCGTCCTTGACCCAGAGATAGAGCGGCCAGCCCTTATAGGCGACGATCTTGGTGCCGTCGGTGCGGTCGATCAGGGTGAAGTCGCCGTCAACCTTGGTGTCTGCGGGGGCGATCAGCGGCGGCCAGTTCTCGGCGCATTTATCGTAGCAGTTGCTGGCCGAACCCTGGGTGTCCTTGTCGAAGGTGTAGAGGGTCATTCCGTTGGCGTCGGTCAGCACCATCTTGCCGCCGATGTCAGAGGACTTGACCAGCCCGCCGAGATAATCGGCCGCGAAGGTCGGGGTAGCGAGCATGGCGAGCGCGACGGCGCCGGCGAGGATTTTGGTGAACTTCATCAGTTCCTCCGGTTGTTCGCAGCCTCTAGGCTGCAGTCGTCCGGCAACCCCTCCGGCCGCCGGTACTGTGCTCAACACTGGCGGTCCGGGTTTATTCCCGACATGTGAGATTTTTTCTGGGGGCGTGCAGTCGGGTCACCCTGCTCCAAGTACAAAGCGGGGAGGGGCACAGCAGCCGGTGACTTACTCCAACCCCTCTAGCAGCTTCTCAAGGGCGGTGAAGAAATGCGGCCAGCTGGCGCGGGAGCCTTTGTAGGCGGCGTCCTGATCGCGAGTGAAGCCGGCTTGTTCCATGCGGAGCCGAGTGCCGGTGGCAATGGGCGTCAGCGTCCAGGTGACGGTACTTTCGAGGCCGAAGGCGGCCCAGGTATAGGCCAGCGAGCGGTGCAACTCGACTTCGAGCACCCGGCAATCGATGGTGCCCCAATCCTGGTTGAACTGGAAGCCGGCTCCGATCTCGGGGCGGAAATCGGTCTTGAACAGCCATTCCGAAATGAGATGCGGCTGGGTCAGAGCGCGCCAGATCTTTTCGGGCGGGTGGACGATGTCGCGTTCGACGACGACTGTGCGGATTTCGGGATTTTCCGCCATCAGGCGCGCTTCTTCGTCTTGCGGTCCGCCTCGGCAGCGACGTTGACGGCGACGGCGGCGCGGATGAGGGCTGTGAAGGCGGACTCGTCGATCGTCGCCCCTTGCGGGAAATCGATGGCGCGGCGGGTTGCGCCTTCGAGGCTCGAGTTGAACAGGCCTTTGGGGTCACCGACCGAGGCGCCCTTGGCGAAGGTGGTTTTCACGGCAGCCTTGTAGGTCTCGCCCGTGCAGATGATGCCGGCTTTGGACCAGACCGGGTTGCCCCATTTCCACTCCTCGACGATCTCGGGATCGGCGGCGCGGATCAGCTTGCGGATGCGGGCGAGGGTGTCGCCGCGCCAGTCGCCGAGTTCGGCGATGCGCTGGTCGATATGCTCCGCGGCGCTGCGGTCGCTTGCGGTGTCGGTGGATCGGGGCATTGCGAACTCCTCACATCTTCTCGTTGGGCAGCTTGGCTGCCTGTGTCACCCAGGCGGTGAACTGGGCTTCGTCGAACGCACCCTCACGGATGTCGAGATAGCGTACGGCCGGGTACTTGGACTTCCCCGGCGGCGGGGGATCGAGGTCGGCGCCCCTGAAGAAGGTCACCTTCACGTACTTCTCGAAGACGTGGAAGCTGAGGAAGTAGTGGTCGGGCTCAGTGCCATAGAACGGCGTGTTCCACTTCACCGCTTTCAGCACGCCCGGAACGGCCTTGGTGACGATGGCGTCGATCTGCCGGCCAATGGGCTGCTTCCAGCCGGGCATGGCGGTGATATAGGCCTGCACCGGCTCGTCGCCATAGCCTTTGGGGATCTGCGGATTGCCGCCTGAGAGCAGTACGGGCTTCTGCTTTGTCACCGGACTACTCCGTTACGGTACGGCCGCGGCGACGCGCCAGGTAGGGCAGGGCAAACAGGTAAAGGCCGGTGAACGCCAGCAGGGCCAGCGGCAGCAGCGGGATGTAGGACACCCAGATGATCGGCTCGGCCTGGGCCAGCGCGATGGTGATCGCGAGCACGCTCAGCACGAAGGCGATCGAGGTCCAGCGGTGAAGCTGGCGTATGAACTTGCTCATTGGTCCATCCTTTTCAAAAGGTCTTCAAGGTCATCGAACCTGCTTTCCCAAAAGGCGCCCATCTCACGGGTCCAGTCGAGCAGTGGGGTAAGGGCGCCAGGCATGGCGCTGTAGTGGGTCTGCCGTCCGGTAGGTCGATCGCGCACGAGGCCGGCCTGCTTGAGGACGCCAAGATGCTTGGAAACCACCGGCTGGCTGACGCCCGCTTCGCGGGTCAAGGCGCCGACCGTCAACTCGCCGTCGCGGCACAGCCGCTCGAAGATGGCGCGGCGGGTCGGGTCGGCCAAAGACCGGAAGATCGCATCGGCATCGGATGTCACAATCCATACCCCGTTGGCTATGAATTGATACATAGCCGGATAGCTATAGGTCGTCAACCCGGTTGTAAGACCCGTAGTCCTGCGGGTTTGCCGCCGCCAGCGGGATGGTTCCTCTGGACAGCAGGCGCCGCACCTGTTCAACATTGGAAAGGCGCAAGGGCGAGGACCGGGCAAAGCAGCCCGCAAGATACGCTCCGCCCCCTTCGGAGGACTCTATGAAAAGACGTGAATTCTTCAAGTCGGCCACGGCGCTCACCGCCGGCACGGCCGCCGCTTCTGCTCTCGCCATGCCGGCGATCGCGCAGAATGCCATTCAGTGGCGCATGGTGACCACCTGGCCCAAGAATTTCCCGGGTCTTGGCGTCGGCGCGCAGAACCTTGCCGACCGCATCACCAAAGCATCGGGCGGGCGCCTGACGGTGCAGGTCTATGCGGCCGGCGAGATGGTGCCGGGCCTGCAGGCTCTCGACGCCGTCATCGACGGCTCGGCTGAAATGAGCCACGGCACGCCTTATTACTGGCAGAACAAGAGCCAGGGCCTGAGCTTCTTCACCGGTGTGCCGTTCGGCATGACCAGCCGCGAGCTCACCGCCTGGGTGCGCTATCTCGGCGGCCAGGAAATCTGGGACAAGATCTACGACCAGTTCGGTATTCAGGGCTTCCTGTCGGGTGACACTGGTACCCAGGCCGGCGGCTGGTTCCGCAACGAACTGACCGGCGTCGCCGACATCCAGGGCCTCCGCTTCCGCACGCCGGGCCTCGGCGGCCAGGTGTGGGGCAAGCTCGGCGCCTCGGTAACCAACCTCGCGGCCGGCGAAATCTTCGCGGCCTTGCAGTCGGGTACGCTCGATGCGGCCGAGTTCGTGGGTCCCTATAACGACCTGGCGCTGGGCTTCTACCAGATCGCCAAGAACTACTACTTCCCCAGCTTCGTCGAACCGGGCCTTGCCACCGAAGTCGCGGTCAGCAAGTCGAAGTTCCAGGAGCTGCCGGAAGACCTGCAGGAAATCGTCCGTGTCTGTGCCCAGGCCAGCTATGACGACGTCGCTTCGGACATGTACGCGAACGATCCGCGCGCCCTCAACGCGCTGGTCAGCGAGCACGGCGTACAGGTGCGCAAGTTCCCGGAAGACATCATCGAAGCCGGCGCCAAGGCGTCGATGGAACTGATCGGCGAGATCCGCGAAGGCGGCGATGCACTGACCAAGGAAGTCGCGGAGAGCTTCGTGTCGGCCTTCAACCTGCTGCGGCAGCGTACGGAAGGTACCGACATGCCGTACCTGGCCGCCCGCGAGAAGTACATCAAGTACAGCTGATCTGGCAGTTCATGAATGCAGAAGGCCCGGGAGCGATCCCGGGCCTTTTCGTTTGTCTCGACGGGGCGTTGCCAAGCGTCAGTAGATGATGCTGGGCAACCAGGTGGCGAGCTGCGGGAAGAAGAAGAGCAGCGCTATGGCGACGACCTGCAGGACCACGAACGGCACGACGCCTTTGTAGATCATGCCAGTGGTCACCCGGGCCGGCGCCACGCCGCGCAGATAGAACAGCGAGAAGCCGAAGGGCGGCGTGAGGAAGCTGGTCTGCAGGTTCACGCCCACCGCGACACCCAGCCAGACCGGGTCGACGCCCAGTTTCAGAAGGATCGGCGCGGTGATCGGGATCACGATGAAGATGATCTCGAAGGTGTCGAGGATGAAGCCCAGCAGAAACATGATGAGCATGACGATGATGATGGCGCCGATGGCGCCACCCGGCATGTTGCTCAGGAATTCGTGGACGAGGTTGTCGCCCCCCATGACGCGGAAGACGATCGAAAATACCGCCGCACCGAAGAGGATGACGAAGATCATCGAGGTCATGGTGGCGGTGCCGATGACGGCCTGGCGGATCATCGTGAAGCTAAGCTTGCCCTTGAGCGCGGTGAGCAGCAGCGCGCCGACCGAGCCCACCGAGGCGGCTTCCGTCGGCGTGGCGATACCGCCCAGGATGGAGCCGAGCACAGCCACGATGAGGGCGAGGGCCGGGACAAGGGCGACGGCGACTTCGCGCAGCAGGTGCTGCTTTTCCTCGGCCGGAACGGGCGTAGCCGGGGCGGACTTGGGGTCGACAAAGGCCTTGAAGATCACCCAGACAAGGTAGAGCCCCACCAGCACCAGGCCGGGTATGAAGGCGCCGGCAAAGAGGGCGCCGACCGAGACCGGCTCGGGGGCGAAGTTTCCTGCTTCCATCTGCACCTGGGCGTTGATGCCCGAGAGCATGTCGCCCATGAAGATGAGGACGGTCGAGGGCGGGATGATCTGCCCCAGCGTGCCGGAGGCGCAGATGACGCCAGCGGCGAGTTTGGGGTCGTAGCCAGCCCGCAGCATGGCGGGGAGCGAGATGAGGCCCATGGTGACCACGGTGGCGCCGACAACGCCGGTGGAGGCCGCGAGCAGGGCGCCGACCAGGATCACCGACACGCCGAGGCCGCCACGCAGATTGCCGAAGAGCTTGCCCATGGTGAGGAGCAAGGCTTCGGCGATGCCGCTTCGCTCGAGGATGACGCCCATGAAGATGAAGAGCGGCACGGCGACCAGCACCTCGTTGGTCATGGTGCCGATATAGCGGTTGGCGAGGGAGCCGAAGTTGGAGGGATCGAAGACGCCCAGCTGCCAGCCGACGAGGCCAAAGATCAGGGCCGTGCCGGGGAGCGAGAAAGCGACCGGAAAGCCGATCAGCAGCACGCCGATGATGGCGAAGAACATGGTGCCGGCGAGGATTTCGCCGAGAAGGATGGAGGTCACAGTACGGCCTCCGTACCCTCGGGTTCGTCACCGGTCTTGTAGCGGAGTCTCTGCGGCAAGAGGTGCTCGTTGTCGGTCAGCACGAGGATGGAGCGGAGCGCCATGGCGAGGCCCTGCAGGCCGACCACGACGCAGAAGACGAGGATGAAGGTCTTGAGGATGAAGAGGCCTGGCATGCCGCCGATGTTGGCCGAGCCCTCATAGAGCCGCCAGGAGCGGGCCACGAAGGTCCACCCATAGCTGGCCACAACGCCAATGAACGGCGCAAGGAAGACGACGACGCCGAAGAGATCGGCAATGGCCTTTTTGCGGACCGACCATGGCCGGTAGAGAATATCCACCCGTACATGGTCGTCGCGGAGCAGAGCGTAGCCGGCAACGCCGGTGAACATGGCGCCAGAGAGCCAGACGTAGAGATCCTGCATCCAGAGCTGGGTCTGGTGCAGGAAGTAGCGCTGCACCACGACAGTGAAGCAGACCAGCACCACGGCCAGTGACAGCCAGCTCAGTGTCAAGCCAATGGTGCGGTTGAGCGCCGCTATGGCGCGGACGATCGCGGCTAGTGCGCGCAAAATGAGCCTCCCCCGAGTATCTGACCTTTTTTTGCTCTAGCCATCATGAGTTTCCGCATGCGTCAACCCGAAGGCTGGCAATGGGCGCAAGTGTTGACCGAAAAGTAGAGGTTTTCTGTCGGTATTGGCTGGGGACATGTGGGGGCGCAGCCTTGGCGACAACGGCAATCGGTATTCTTGGCGCGGCCGGGATTGCGCCGCAGGCGATGATCGAACCGGTGCGCCGCCGCACTGATGCGGTCGTCCATGCCGTGGCCTCGCGCCGGCCGGGCGTGGCGGCGGAATACGCCAAGCGACACCGCATCGCCAATGCCTATGACGGCTACGAGGCGCTACTGGCCGATCCGGCGATCACGCTCGTGTATAACTGCCTGCCGCCGAGCGAACATGCGCGCTGGTCGATCGCCGCGATGGAAGCGGGCAAGCATGTGCTCTGCGAAAAGCCCTTCGCCATGAACGCGGCCGAGGCCACCAGGATGGTGGAAGCCTCGCTCGCCACCGGCAAGCACCTGATCGAAGGGTTCCACGACCGGCACCATCCGGCGTTCCTGCATCTTCTCGCGATGAAGGAGAGCGGGCGGCTGGGGCAGATCCGGGCGATCAAGGCGGAATTCTCGGTGACCCTTCCATTCGATCCCAAAAATATCCGGCACGATCCGGCGGCCGGCGGCGGGGCGCTGATGGACCTCGGCTGCTACCCCGTGCACTGGGTGCGGTCGCTGCTCGGCGAAGAGCCGGACATGGTGGTGGCGGCCACCGGCACCAAGACCGAGCTTGGGGTCGACGAGCGCATCACCGCGACACTGCGTTTCCCCAGCGGCGTGCTGGCGGACGTCACCTGCAACATGGGCAAGGGGCAGCCCTACAAGGCGCTGCTCTCGGTCGATTGCGAGCACGGCACTGTGGAAATCGAAAATCCGGTGCTGCCGCATCGCGGGCATTCGATCCGCGAGCGGCTCGATGGCATGTTCTTCCAGCACACGGTCGCCGGCGGCACGAGCTTCGACTACCAGCTTGACGCGGTGCTGCGGGTGTTGTCGGGCACGGCGCAGCCGTTGACCGGCGGCGCGGATGCCATCGGCAACATGGCGGCGATCGACGCGATCTATGCCCGCGCGGGGTTCGCGCGCTAGGTGGTCTCGGCCTGCGCGATGGCCCAGGTGATGCCGTAAGGGTCCTTGAGCTGGCCGTAGATGTCGCCCCAGAACTGCTTTTCGAGCGGCATCACCACGGTGCAGCCGGCGCCCACGGCCCGGTCCCACCAGACCTGCGCGTTGTCCACATTGAGGTTGAGGTTGAAGCCCTGCGGGGTGACGAAGGGTACGCCGTACTCGGGGAAACTGTCGCTCATATAGAGCGTGCCGCCGTTCACAGTGAGCGAGCAATGCATGTAGCGCTTGCCGTCGTCGGCGAGCATCGGCGTCACGTCGGTGGCGCCAAAGGCGGCCTTGTAGAACTCCGCTGCCGCAACGGCGTCGCTGGGGCTGATATAGGGCACAAGGCCTTGCAGGTTTGCCATCGTCGTCCTCCCGTTTTGCCGGAGTATGTCATATGGCGCGTGACGGGATAAAGGCGGGGGCTTGATGGCGCCCCCTCCACCATGCTGCGCATGGTCCCCTTCCCCCGTTGTCACGGGGGAGGATCAGCTGTGGCACGAT
>JAEZKB010000208.1 GCA_023415605.1 Pseudomonadota bacterium | reverse complement strand
GGAGCGTTATTTCGAACTCCTCAAGGCTGGGGGCAGCAAGCATCATTCCGAACTGCTCAAGCCGTTCGGGCTCGACGCACGCGATCCCAACTTCTGGTCGCTGGGTCTTTCCATGATCGAAAGGCTCATCGGGGAACTGGAAGAGACCCAGCCTGAATAACGACGTCTATTCTGCCAGAGGACTTTATGGCCAAGAAACCAGCCGCCAAAGCCGCCGCCGTCGAGGATCTTCCGCCGGCCATGGATTACGCCCAGCACAATGCAACCTATGAAGGTTTCATTCAGATGGTGAAGTGGGGGGTCATCTCGGCTGCCGTCATTGTCCTGGCGCTCTACGCCTTTATCGAAGGGCACCAGCCTCTGATTGGCGGCCTGCTCCTGCTGCTGTTGCCAGTCGGAGCGATCGTCCTGATGGTCACGAACACCCGCCGTTCCTAACGGCGGGTTTTTCTTTTCCGGGGTAGGCGCCTGTTGGCGCTGCCCGACGTGGTCACGCTCGGGTTGGATCAGGAGACGTTCATGAAGATTGCAGTCGTGCGTGAGCGCACCGAAGGGGAAACCCGGGTCGCCGCGACCCCTGAGACCGTCGGCAAACTGATCGCCCTGGGCGCCGAAGTCGCCATCGAAGCCGGCGCCGGCGAACTGGCCCGCTTCCCCGATGCGGACTACAAAGCCGCTGGCGCCAGTGTCGGTACCGCCGAAGCGGCGCTCAAGGGCGCCGATATCGTCCTGACCGTGCGCCGGCCCAAGGCCGCGCAACTCGCCGGAGTGGCGAAGGGCGCCATGGTGATCGGCGGCATGGACCCCTATGGCAATGAGGGCGAAGTGCTGTCGCTGGCCAAGGCGGGCGTCACCACCGTGGCCATGGAATTCATGCCGCGCATTACCCGCGCGCAGGTAATGGATATTCTCTCCAGCCAGGCGAACCTTGCCGGCTACCAGGCGGTGATCGATGCCGCCGTGCATTTCGACCGCGCCTTCCCGATGATGATGACGGCGGCCGGCACGGTGCGTCCGGCCAAGGCCTTTGTAATGGGGGCGGGCGTTGCGGGCCTACAGGCCATCGCCACGGCGAAGCGCCTCGGCGCGGTCGTGACGGCAACCGACGTGCGCGCCGTGGCGGCCGAACAGGTGGAATCGCTGGGCGGCAAGTTCATCATGACCGACGCGCTGAAAGACGCGTCGGGCACGGGCGGCTACGCCCGTGAACTGACCAAGGACGAGCAGGCGGCGCAGGCCGAACTCGTCGCCGGCCATATCTCCAAGCAGGACATCGTCATCACCACGGCGCTGATCCCAGGCCGTCCGGCGCCGAAACTCGTCAGCAAAGCGATGGTCGAGAGCATGGCGCCGGGCTCGGTGATCGTCGATCTCGCGGCGGAGCGCGGCGGCAATGTCGAGCTCACCAAGCCGGGCGAAGTGATCACCACCGCCAACGGCGTCACCATCATCGGCTACACCAATGTGGCCGGCCGCCTCGCCACCTCGGCAAGCCAGCTCTATGCGCGCAACCTGGTCGCCTTCCTCGAGATCTTCTTCGATAAGAAGACCAAGGCCTTCGCGGTCAATTGGGACGACGAACTGGTGAAGGCCACGGTGCTGACCAGGGACGGCGCCATCGTCCACCCGAACATCAAGGTCGATAGCGCCGCTGCCACGGCCGCAGCCCCGACCGAGGCTCCCAAGCCAGCAGCGCCGGCCAAGACCGGAGCCACCGGCAAGTCCGAGGCCCCCAAGAAGGCTGCCGCGGTAAAAGCAACTGCGGGGGCAAGGCCCGCTGCACCGGCCAAGACCGCTGCTGCGAGCAAGACCGCCGGCACTGCCAAGTCAGCCGCCGCGAAAAAACCTGCCGCGCCCAAGGGGAGCCAGTAAATGGATACCACCACTGCCGAACACACCGCCGACGCCGTGACCGCCGCGTTGGCGGCAACGACCGCCGGCGCGATCGATCCATTCACCTTCCGCCTCGCCATCTTCGTGCTGGCGATCTTCGTGGGCTATTTCGTGGTGTGGTCGGTGACCCCGGCGCTGCACACGCCGCTGATGAGCGTCACCAACGCCATTTCGTCGGTGATCGTGGTGGGTGCGCTGCTCGCTGTTGGCGTCGCGATGACCACCGACACCGACTGGATCAGCAAGATTTTCGGATTCCTGGCGCTGGTGCTCGCCAGCGTCAACATATTTGGCGGCTTCCTCGTCACCCAGCGCATGCTGGCGATGTACAAGAAGAAGGACAATCCGGCGGCCAAGGCGGGGAGCCACTGATGACCATTTTCAATCGCGCCCTGGCGGCGCTGGCGCTGATCCTCGCACTCGCCGTCCCGGCCTCGGCGCAGGACATCACGGCCGAACAGCAGCAGGCGCTGGATGAACGAGTCCAGAGCTTCGACACCGCAATGCGTGAAAACGACATGCAGGAAGTGATGGGCGTGGTGCCGCCCAAGGTGCTCGAAAGGATCGCCGCACAATCGGGCCTCAGCGTCGATGACCTGCTCGCCGCGATGCAGGCGCAGATGGACGAGATCATGGGCACGGTCGAGATCGTGTCATTCGGCATGGACCTCGAAGGCGTCGAATTCACCACCTTCGAGAGCGGCATCGTCTACGGCATGATCCCGACCGAAACGGTGATCGACCTGGGCAAGGACGCTGGCGGCAAGATGCGCGCGAAGTCAGACACGCTTGGCCTGCTTGACGGCGACACCTGGTATCTCGTGCGCATCGACGATCCGGCGCAGGTCGCTATCATCAAAGAAGTCTATCCCGAGTTTGCCGACGTCGAGTTCCCGGCCGGCTCTGTCGAACCGGTGACCGAATGATCTCCCAGGAGGTTGCCGCGGCGTTCCTGCCGCCATTTTTTCAGATCCTGACCGGGCTGAGCTTCGCGCTGATCCTCCTCATACGGTTTGCTGCCGGGAAATCGCTACGGACGTGGTCGGGTCGGCTTGTCGCCTTCGCGGTCCTGCTGGTGGCGCTGGGCTGTTTCCTGTTGTCGGTGGGCACCGCCAAAGACTCGTTTACGGCGGCGGCGGAAATGCTCACGCTCGGGGGCGTGAGCTACTTCCTGGCCGCCACCCTGGCCACGACCGGACTCTTTCTCGCTGCGCGACGTGCTGACTGAACGGGGGCACCATGATTTCCGCTGATATTGCCGCTCTGCTCTACCTGATCTCGGGGGTGCTCTTCATCCTGGCGCTGCGTGGCCTTTCCAGCCCCTCATCGGCGCGCCAGGGCAACATGTTCGGCATGGTGGGCATGGCGATCGCCATCGTCACCACGCTGCTGGTGGCGGGCGTTTCGGACTGGGTCAGCTGGGTGCTGATCATCGCCGGTCTCGGCATTGGCGGCGGCATCGGCGCGTTCATGGCGCGCACGGTCAAGATGACCGACATGCCGCAACTGGTCGCCGCCTTCCACTCGCTGGTGGGCCTCGCCGCGGTGTTTGTGGCAGCGGCAGCGCTTTATGCCCCCGAGGCCTTCGGCATCGGCTCACCGGGCCATATCCATTTCCAGGCGATCATCGAAATGAGCCTGGGCGTCGCCATTGGCGCCTTCACCTTCACCGGCTCGGTGATCGCCTTCGCCAAGCTCAACGGCAATATGAGCGGCAAGCCGATCATCCTGCCGGCGCGGCACGCCATCCACATCGTGCTGGGTCTCGTGCTGGTCGGTTTCATCTGGATGTTTGCCGTCACTGCCGACCCGGTCTGGTTCTGGCTGATCACCATCCTGGCACTGGTGCTGGGCGGGCTGATGATCATCCCGATCGGCGGTGCGGACATGCCGGTGGTCGTCTCGATGCTCAATTCGTATTCGGGTTGGGCCGCGGCCGGCATCGGCTTCACGCTGGGCAATACGGCGCTGATCATCACCGGCGCGCTGGTGGGCTCTTCGGGCGCCATCCTCAGCTACATCATGTGCAAGGCGATGAACCGCAGCTTCATCTCGGTCATCCTCGGCGGCTTCGGTGGCGACACCGCTTCGGGCGGCTCCGGCGAGGAAGAGACGCGGCCGGTGAAGCAGGGCGCAGCAGACGACGCGGCGTATCTGATGAAGAATGCCAGCAAGGTGATCATCGTACCGGGCTACGGCATGGCGGTGGCGCAGGCACAGCATGCGCTGCGCGAAATGGCCGACTTGCTCAAGGCGGCGGGCGTCGAAGTCAAATACGCGATCCACCCGGTGGCGGGCCGTATGCCGGGGCACATGAACGTGCTCCTGGCGGAAGCCAATGTGCCCTATGACGAGGTGTTCGAACTCGAGGACATCAACTCCGAATTCAAGGGCGCGGACGTGGCCTTCGTGATCGGCGCCAACGACGTCACCAACCCTGCGGCCAAGACCGACAAGACCTCGCCGATCTACGGCATGCCGGTGCTCAATGTCGAAGACGCAGGCACGGTGCTGTTCATCAAGCGCGGCATGGCGGCGGGCTATGCGGGGGTGCAGAACGAGCTGTTCTTCCGGGACAACACCATGATGCTGTTCGGCGACGCCAAGAAAGTCACCGAGGACATCGTCAAGGCGATGGCGCACTAGGGCAGGCCCGCCGGGAACGGGACGAGAGAAGCGACGTTGGCCGGGATTGCTGCTCTCAGTGGAGCCCGGCCATGCCGCATCATGAGAAACGCCTTGTCATCGCTGCCGTGATCTATCCGGTGGTTCAGTCAGTCCTTTTCGGCTCGGCCGTGGCGGTGATCGCCAGCGGCTTCGCTGACGCTTTCGGTTCCCTCCTGCCGCATGCGGTGCTGGCGAGCCTCGTGCTGGCCGTGCCGCTGAGTTGGGACATCGCGCCCGCGCTCAGCCTAGAACTCTCCGGCAAGAAGCGGCTGTCGGGCTCTCGCTCCCAGCGCTAGCCGGTTACGCCGATGTGCCTTCTTGCGCGAGGGCACCGGTGCTTCCATGTCACGGCTTTCGCTATCCCCGGAGCCCGCACATGAGCCGCAAGATCAAGGTCGACGTCTTTACCGACACGGTGTGCCCGTGGTGCCTCGTGGGGTCGGAGCGGCTCGACCAGGCAATCAAGGCGCTGCCCGAGGGGATCGAGGTGGAGGTGGAGAACCATCCATTTTACCTCAACCCGAACACACCGCCCGAAGGCGTCGTCGTGGCCGACATGCTACGCGAGAAGTATGGCCGTGATCCCAAGGAGATGTGGGAGCGCGTCGAGAGCGAGGCGCGGAAGTCGGGCATCGATCTGGATCTGAGCCAGCAGCCGCGCAGTTTCCCGACGCAGAAGGGGCACACGCTGGTACGGCTGGCGCGCGACAAGGGCACGCAGCACGCGCTCGCCAATGCCATCGCCTGGGCCTACTTTATGGACCACCAGCTGATCAATGACGACGAGGTGCTGGCCGATATTGCCGTCGAGCACGGGTTCACCCGCGACGAGGCGCTGGCGGCGGTGCGCGATCCGGTGGCGCTGAAGACCACGCACGATCTCGCCATCTGGGCGGCGCAGCAGGGCATCCAGGGCGTACCGTTCTTCATCTTCGACAACCAGTTCGCCCTTTCCGGCTGCCAGCCGCAGGAAGTGTTCGAGCGGGCCTTCGAGGCAGCGATCGACCCGAGCAAGTTGAAGCAGTAGGCTCCTGCCTCGCGCGGCACCACTTCGGCCGAGGCGGGGCGCCTAAGGCCGCCCTTCGCCTTGCGCGGAGTTCGAACTCGTTCTCCTGACCATCGCATCGCCAGCATTTGCCTCTGCCGTACATCGCGGTACTGATGGAGAGACAGGAGGGATGCGCCGATGAAATGGGTCAAGCGAGTCGCGATCGGGGTGGTCGTGGTAGCGGTGCTCGCCTATCTGGGCGTGCTGGGCGGCCTTTATTTCCTGCAGCGGGATTTCCAGTACGACCGGTCGGGGCGGATGTTCGCGCTTTCCGAGACGCTGCTCAAAGACGCGGAACTGGTCAGCATTCCAAGCGCCGATGGATCGGCGCTGGCGGCGTGGTACCAGGCGCCGGCGCCGGGCATGCCGGTGATCATGTATTTCCGCGGCAATGCGCAGAGTTTTTCGCGCGAGCATGAGCGCTACGAGGCATGGGTGGCGGACGGCTATGGCTTCCTCGCCTTCGACTACCGCGGTTTTCCTGGATCGCCGGGTGAGGTGACCGAGGAAAACGTCCTCGCCGATTCGGAGGCCGCCTTCGCCTGGCTCGAGGCCAAGGGTCAGCCGATCGTGCTCTGGGGCCGGTCGCTGGGCTCGGGTCCGGCGACCTATATCGCCAGTCGCCACGATACCGGGGCACTGCTGCTCGAGACGCCGTTCCTATCGGCCGTGGCCGTGGCGGCGGACCGCTATGGGTTCCTGCCGGTGGGGCAGCTGATGCACGACCAGTACCCGGTCAACGCGTGGATCGTGGACGTCGCCGAGCCGGTCTGGGTGGGGCATGGCACCGCCGATACCACCATCGGCTATACTCACGGTGAGCGGGTCTACGATCTGGCGCCGAACAAGGACGAGCTCTGGATTGTCGAGGGCGGCACGCACGGCGATCTCTGGGACCACGGACTTTGGGACGAGGCCAAAGCCTTCTACGGGCGGGCGGGCGTCCTGCCGGCGGCGGAGGCGGAGCCGATGGTAGACGAAGCCACCGTCAGTCCCTGAGCGAAGATAACAAAACGCCGGCCCGATGGACCGGCGTTCAAAATCGGCGAAAAAGCCTGAAGCTCAGTCGAGGGTGAGGCCGGAGAAGGCCCAGGTGAGGTTGACGCCGGTCGAGGCCTGAACCGACCACGGCTGCAGGGCAAAGCCCTTGCGCGAGCCGCCGATCAGCCAGTTGGCGCCGAGGCCGGCGCCGAGCGAGGCTTCGGCCGAACCGCCCACATAGGTACCACGGAGCGAGCCCTTGCCGACCTTGGTCGAGGAGGCCGAGAAGACCAGCCATTCGATCTGGGTACGGTCAGTGATGCCGACGTCGAGGCCGAGCTTCTTGATGTTGCCGTAGTAGGTCTCGGTCTTGTGGCCCTTGCGGATGAACTTGCAGGTCATGTCCTTGGACGAGCCGATGATGAAGCCGACGCCGCCATCGACGGTGCAGGAGAGGCGGCCGACCTGGACGCGCGCATCGGCGACAGCCGCGGTGGTGGAGAGGACTACGGCGGCGAGCGCAGCAGCGAGCAGTTTCTTCATGGTGAAAAGTCCCTCAGAATGGTGAGTGTTGACGCTTTACTGTTCGACCCTAAAGCGGAGTCTAGTAGATGCCGGACAATCGGCAAGACCCCGTGTTGCCCCCGCAACAATTCGGTTGGTTCAGTCTTTCGGTACGAAAACGCCGCCCGTTGAGGCGGCGTGAACGTTCGGATTCTCGCGAATCTCAGCCGACCCTTACGGGCGAGCCGGACGGGCGGCAGCGGCGGGAGCGGGCAGACCGCCTTCGCGCTGGGCACGCTTGCGAGCGAGCTTACGGGCGCGGCGCACGGCCTCGGCCTTCTGGCGCGCCTTCTTCTCAGACGGCTTCTCGTAGTAGTTGCGGAGCTTCATCTCGCGGAAGACGCCTTCGCGCTGAAGCTTCTTTTTCAGGGCGCGCAGCGCCTGATCCACATTGTTATCGCGAACAACTACTTGCAAGCGCAACCGCCCTTCGTAAACCGTCAGATCTGTTTGAGTGAAGCGCGGAAACCCCAGGAACCAGTCCATAGAATGTCTGCGCCGACCAGCAAGCCGGTCATCGTGGCGCGGTGTATAGAGCAAGCTTAACCGCTTGTCCACAGTGCGCAGGGGCAAAAAACGCCTATTTTGCGCGGGTTTTTACCGCCACGCGGTTGATGTGGCCCATCTTCCGGCCGGCGCGCGACTCGGCTTTGCCATAGGCGTGAGGCCGAATGCCCGGGCCGAGAGCCTCGGGAATGGCGGCGATCTCGTCGCCAATGAGATTTTCCATCACTACATCAGCGAGCCGGGTCGGATCGCCCAGCGGCCAGCCGAGAATGGCGCGGATGTGCTGCTCGAACTGGTCGGTAACGCAGACCGCTTCGGTCCAGTGGCCGGAATTGTGGACGCGCGGGGCGATCTCATTGACCAGCAAGCGGCCGTCGGGGAGCACGAAGAACTCCACCCCGAGTACGCCGACATAGTCGAGCGCGGTAGCGATCTGAGCGGCGATTTCCTGCGCCCGCGCCGCCGTCTTCTTCTTGATCTCGGCGGGAACGGTGCTGGTCTTGAGGATGTGATCGCGATGAACGTTTTCAGCCGGATCGAAAGCGGCGATCTCGCCGCGCGTATTGCGGGCAACGACCACCGAGATTTCCTTTTCGAACTCGATGAAGCCTTCGAGCACCAACGGCTTGGGCGACAGGACTTCGAAAGCGACGCCCGCGTCTGCATCGTTGCGGACGATGCGCTGGCCCTTGCCGTCATACCCCATGCGGGTGGTCTTGAGCACGGCCGGCGCGCCGATCTCAGCTATGGCGGCGTCGAGCGTGTCGAGGTCGGGCACGGCGGCGAAGGGCGCGACGGCGATGCGGTTGACGGTGAGGAAGGCCTTTTCGGCCAGCCGGTCCTGCGAGATGGCGAGCGCATTGGCGCCAGGGCGTAGCGGCTTGAGCTCAGAGAGAAAACGCGCGGTCCTTGCCGGCACGTTCTCGAACTCGTAGGTGACGACATCGACCTGGCTGGCGAAGACGGCCAGCGCCTGCTCGTCGTCATAGGCGGCGACGGTCGATTTGGCCGAGACGTCGAAGGCGGGGCTGTCCGGATCCGGGCAGAAGATGTGGGTCTTCACACCTAGGCGGGCCGCGGCGAGGGCCAGCATGCGGCCGAGTTGGCCACCGCCCAGAATGCCGACGGTGCTGCCCTGCGGCAAAGGTCTATCGGTCTGCATCATCACTCGGGAACAGGGGGACGGCGTCGGCCTGCTCGCGCCGCAAGTGGACGAGGCGGGCGTCGAGCTCGGGGTCGGCGAGGGCGAGTACCGAGGCTGCCAGCAGTGCCGCATTGGTGGCGCCGGCATTGCCGATGGCGAGGGTGCCCACGGGCACGCCGGCCGGCATCTGTACGATGGAAAGGAGGCTATCCTGGCCAGACAGGGCTTTCGATTGCACCGGTACGCCGAAGACCGGCAGGGTGGTCATGGACGCAATCATGCCGGGCAGGTGGGCCGCGCCACCGGCACCGGCGATGATGACCTTGAACCCCTCGGCCTTGGCGCTGGTGGCGAAGTCATAGAGCCGCGACGGGGTGCGGTGCGCGGAGACGATGCGCGCCTCGTAGTCGATCTTGAGATTGTCGAGCATTTCGGCCGCGTTGCGCATGGTCGGCCAGTCGGACTGGCTGCCCATGACGATGGCGACGGGCGGTGCGGCGAGCATAGTCCGGGGCCCCCTTGGCTCAAAGCCCGCGTGTAGCGGAAACCTCAGTTTGCATCAAGGTGCATGGGCTAGCCCACGCACCGGCTTCGGCTACCCTAGGCCGCGTTCGGCGAACGCTTCCAGGTTTCGGCCATGATGCATTCGGAGGCGTGGTCCACCAGTTCGATGCTGCCCTCGGGAATACCGAGGATGCGATCAATGACGGTCGAGAGGTAGCGCAGACGCTCGACCACCTGCTTGAACTGACGCTCGACCTCGAGCTGGTTGGTGGCAGCGTAGAGGGCGGCCACCATGGGGCGGATAGAGCTCATCAGGTGCAGCATGATTTCGGCAGCAGCCTCCGGATCTGCCGTATCGAAGGTGCGGTCCGCGACACCCTCGGCGACGATCTTGGCGAGGATCGGCTGGATGACGCGATTCACAGCCTGCTGAGTGCGCTCGTAAAGGTCCCGGTTGCGCTCAAGGAAGATCGGCGCGAAAGCGGCCTGCAGTTCGGCGGCCGACTCGGTCTTGGAGTGGCGCATGCGCGAGAGGAACATCGAGAGCCGGCCGAAGGCGTCGAGCGTCTCGTCCTCCAGCACCGAACGGGCGCGCGCCGCGGCCTCCTCGGCGTACATGGCGCCCAGTGCCTCCACCAGGTCCTCCTTGGAGGAATAGTGGTGGTAGAATGCGCCCTTGGAGATATTCAAGGCGGCGATGATCTGGTTGATCGAGGTCTGTTCGTAGCCCTGGCTGGCGAAGAGCTTCATCGCCGTGGCCAGGAGTTCCTGTTTGCGGATTTCGGCGGACTTCACGATGCGCATGGTTCCCTCCAGCGACAGACCGACGGTCGGTCTTGTAGCGGATTTCGCGCGCGGTGGGGAGAGGCCCCGATCTAGGCGATGATGTCGGGCAGCAGGATGTTTTCGAGCTGGACAATGCGGTCCTTGAGACCCAGCTTCCGCTTCTTCATGCGCTGGATCAGCATCTGGTCGGCCAGGCCGGAGGCCTGCAGGGTGTGAATGGCGGCGTCGAGGTCGGCATGTTCCTGGCGTTTGCTGGCCAGTTCAGCGCCAAGAGCAACTTCCTGTTCCTTGGTGAGCGGCAGCATCGAGCAAGCAAAATCCGGCAGGTTCGCCCCGAACCCTAGGTGAGAAAGGGTTAACCGATCGGCCAGTGATTTGCACCAGCTTTTCAACTGTCAGGGAGAGCGGGTCGACAAGACGTGAAATTTTTGTGAAGATTGAGTCGTCCCAAAGCTTGAAAGGAGTTGTCATGACGACTGAAGGCCACATCGCTGCCCTAGAGCGGCGACACCAGCAGCTGGATCGAGAAATCGAAACGGAAATGGGCCACCTCAGCCACGATGACCTACTAATTGCTGCACTCAAGCGGAAGAAACTCGAAATCAAGGACGAACTGACCCGACTTCAGGCGAGCGCTGCGGCTTAAAGCGCTGTCACTGGAGGAGAGTTGAAAGGGTCGCAGCAATGCGGCCTTTTTTATTTGGAGGCGCCCGCCATTCTTTGCCTCACGCGCACTCGGGCAAGACGGCCCTGAACCCGGCCCTAAACTCTCGTTCGCGCTTCGGAGTGGCGCCCGGGTCCTCGCGGCGCTGGTCCATACTGACTGCCACTTCGCCGTGGCACGAGGTTCGGGAATTAGGGGTGTTTGAAATCGTTGATTTCGAACCAGTAGCCGTTGGGGTCCTGGACGAATATGGCACGCATGCCGTCGGGGCGGGTGTTGATCGCCCCCAGCGTGCCAGCCATGTCGGTGAAGGCGACGTTCTCGGTGCGGAAGCGGGCAAGGACGGCGTCGAAGTCGGTTGCACTGAGGGCGAAGTGGGTCTGCTTTTCGACGTGCACCTTGCTGATATCGCCGGCCTGGACGTGGAGGCGGCGGCCATCGCCGATCTCGATCCAGCGAATATGTGTGCCGCCCATCGGGTTGACGCCTTCGACGAGGCCCAGCACGCCGGTCAGGAAGGCGACGGATTCGTCGAGGTCGCGGACGAGCAGGGCGATGTGGTCAAGGCGATAGGTCATGCTACGGGTCCGGTGAAGAAGACGCCAAGGACGCCATCATAGATCAGCTTGAGGGCGAGCAGGAACACCAGCCAGTAGGTCAGCTGGTAGAAGCGCTTGATCGAGATGCGGCGGACCAACCAGACGCCGGCCAGTACGCCGACGATCGCGAGAGGCGCCAGGATGGCGGCGTGGGTGAGGTTGGAGACGTTGAGCTGACCGAGGAAGAAGTAGGGGATGAGCTTCGCCGAATTGACGATGGCGAAGAAAAAGGCGGTGGTGCCCGAATAGACCACCGGCGTCAGCTTTTGCGGCAGGGTGTAGATCTGGAACGGCGGGCCGCCGGTATGGCTGATGAAGCTCGTGAAGCCGGCAAAGCCGCCCCAGAAAGCGCCCCAGGGCTTCGAGGGCGGCAGGCCTTCTAGCTTTTTGCGCAGCGGCAGCAAAGCATCGAGGATGAAAAGCAGGGTGATGATGCCCACGAAGAGCAGCACCATGGCGTCGCTGACTACCGTCCACAGGGCCCAGCCGACCAACGTGCCGATGGCGGCGCCGGGCAGCATGATCTTGAGGATCCGCCAGTCGGCATCCTTGCGATAGGTCCAGAAGGCGATAGCGTCCATGACCAGAAGCAGCGGCAGCATCATGCCGGCCGCGTCACGGGCAGGCATGACCAGCGACAGCATGGGCACGGCGACGAGGCCAAGGCTGCCGACAAGGCCTGATTTGCTGAGAGCGACGATGAACACCGCGAGAACCGCGATGGCCCAGAAGTAGAGGTCGTACATGTGCTGAAGGATCGGCAGGAGGCGGGGAAGACGGGCGCTAGTCGGACGCCGGACGCGCGCCCTTGTCAAGTTCACCTTCGGGCGTATCCGCCCTTTGTGCGGTTTCGCGATCGGCCTGCATGACGGCGTCGAGGAGTTCGGCCGAGCGGCGGACAAAGCCGACATAGGCGTCCTGGTCGTGGCGCAGGTCGTAGGAGTCTTCGAGGAGGCGATTGTCGTGCTGCTCGAACGCACTGGCGAGGCGGCGAGCGGCATCGGGCTCATAGCCTAAAGCGACCAGCGCCTTTTCGCCCAGGCTGAGGGCCGAGCGGAAGGTTTCGCGCTCGAAAACGGTGACGCCCAAGGCCATCAGGTCGTGCGCATGGCTGCGGTCGACGGCGCGAGCGGCGATGATGACATGCGGGAAGTGGCGGCGGATGGTCTGCGCAATCGAGAGGATGCGCTCACCGCCGGCCACGGCGATGACGATCATCTTGGCGTCGTGCGCGCCGGCAGCGCGGAGAATGTCGAGCCGGGCGCCGTCGCCGTAGAAGACCTTCACTCCGAAGCGTTTCATCAGCTCGATCTGCGCCGGGTCGTCGTCGATCAGGGTCATCTCGAAACCCTGGGCCCGCAGCATGCGGGTGACGATCTGGCCGAAGCGGCCGTAGCCGAGCACGATCACCTTGTGCTGGACGTCGATATTGTCGGGGGCTGGGTTGTGGGGGGCGGTCGAGTGCAGGCGCGGCGCCCAGAGCCGGTCATAGGCGAGGAGCAGCAGCGGGGTGGTGGCCATCGAGAAGGCGACGACCACCTTGAGCAGGTCGCTCTCATACTGCGAGATGGCATTGGCCGTGTCGGCGAACTGCAGGATGACGAAGGCGAATTCGCCGGCCTGCGACAAGAGGATGGCCAGCAGCAGCCGGTCGGCGACATGCATCTTGAAGAAGGTGGCGAGGACGAAGAGCACCAGCATCTTGACGCTGACCAGCGCTCCGACCAGCGCCAGGACCATCAGGGGTGCATCCATCACCACGGAAAAGTCGATCGACATGCCGACGGAGATGAAGAAGAGCCCGAGCAGCAGGTCCTTGAACGGCGCGAGATTGCTCTCGAGCTCATGCCTGTATTCGCTATCGGCCAGCAGCACGCCGCCGAGAAAGGCGCCGAGGGCTGGGGACAGGCCGAGATAGGTCGTGACGAGGGCGGCGCCGACGACCAATAGCAGCGTCAGCGCAGCGAAGGCCTCGCGCGCATGGGTCACGGCGACGAAATGCATCAGTGGACGGATGACGAAGCGGCTGCCCAGCATGGCGACGGCAAAGCCGACGACGATATAAACCGCGACGACCCAGCCGCGCGGTCCGACGATGTCCTCTGCAGCTTCGACTGCCCCCTCGGCCAGGGCTTCGACCGGCGAGCCGGTCATCACTACCAGGACCGGAATGGCGGCGAGGATGGGGATCACCGCTACGTCCTGCACCAGGAGCACGGCGAGGGAGGCCCGGCCGGTGTCGGTCTTGGTAAGATTGCGCTGCGTCGCCGCCTGCATGGCGATGGCGGTCGAACTCATCGCCAGCGCAAGGCCAATGATCAGCGCCGCCTGCCAGGAAAAGCCGATGGCCACGATGATGGCCATCAGCACCACGGCGGTGCCGGCCATCTGCGTCAGCCCCAGGCCCAGCACCTGGTTGCGCATGCGCCAGAGCTCGTTGGGATGCATTTCGAGGCCGATGAGGAACAGCATCATGACGATGCCGAAATCGGCGATCTGGTGGATCAGGTCGCTATCGGAGACCAGCCGGAGCGCGAAGGGGCCGACGAGAACGCCGGCCGCCAGATAGCCGAGTACGGTGCCCAGGCCAGCCCATTTGGCCAGCGGCACCAGGGCAACCGTTGCCGCCAGAAGGGCAAAGATCGCGAGCAGGAGATTGCCTTCCACGTGTCACCTGCCTCGCGCCCACCGGCGGCGCGGTCTAGCCGTTAGTTGTCGTCGTCATTGTCGTCGCGCTTGAGCGACTTGAGGCTAGCAAAGACCGAGTCGGCGTCGATCTGCTCGTCTTTTTGCACGTCCTCGCCGCCTTCTTCGCCGTCAGCGGACGGACCGGCGCGGCTGGCGGCGCTCGCCAGCGCTTCCTCTGCGGTGAGCAGCATGGTGCCCTGGTCCGCCTCGTCCGGGGTGGTGGTGCCCTTGGACGCGCGCTTGACCTCGAGGTCGAGGTCGATCTGGCTGCAAAGGCCCAACGTGACCGGGTCGGCCGCCGTGATGTTGGCGCTGTTCCAGTGCGTGCCCTCGCGCACCGAGTCGATGGTCGACTTGGTGGTGCCGACGAGACGCATGATCTGCGCGTCCTTGAGTTCGGGGTGGTTGCGCAGCAGCCACTTAATGGCAGCCGGACGCTCGTTACGGCGCGAGATCGGGGTGTAACGCGGCCCCTTGCGCTTGGCGACGGCGACACGAACCTTGGGCTCGCTCATCTTCATGCGGTAGTTCGGGTCGGCCTCGGCCTTCTCGATCTCTTCGCGGGTCAGCTGCCCGTTCTGGATCGGGTTGACGCCCATGATGCCGCCGGCGACGTCGCCATCGGCAACGCCTTGCACTTCGAGCGGGTGCAGCGAGCAAAAGGCGGCGATCTGTTCAAAGCTCAGCGCTGTGTTGTCGACCAGCCAGACGGCGGTTGCCTTGGGCATAAGCAGCGGAGTGGCCATAGCTAATATCTTTCTCTCAGTGCGAACCGCTTTCACCCGGTCCGCCCGCCCTTCGGCTTGATTGTGAGGGGGGATTGGCCGGTAATATATTGGCGCAATCAGAGATTTTCAATTGAATTGTGGCAAGGGCCGCACCGAAGGCAGTCACGAGGACGATTTTGCCGTAGTTTTCGCGCATTTCCATAGCCCGATGCCCTCGCGCCGCTTCGGCCAGCGGCACGGCGCGAATGCGAGGCGGCTTGATGCGGCCGTCGGCCAGTGCCGGCCATACCTCCCGGCGCAGGCTCTCGGCGATGGCGGCCTTGGCGGCGCTGCTCTGCGGCCGCAGGGTGGACCCTGAGAGAGTGAGCCATTTCATCACAATCGCGCCGGCCGAGATTTCGGATTTGCCGGCATCGAGCGAGGCGACCTGAACGATGTGGCCGCCGCGAGCGGAGGCGGCGATGTTGCGGGGCAGGTAGTCGCCGCCGACCATATCGAGTATGCGATCGGCACCATGGTTGCCGGTGATTTCCATGGTGCGGGCGACGAAATCCTCGGTCGAGTGGTCGATCACGTGGGTAGCGCCGAGCGAACGGGCATACTCGGCTTTCTCCGTGCTGGAAACGACGGCAATGGGATCACCGCCATAGAGCCGGGAGATCTGTATGGCGGCGCCGCCAATGCCCCCGGCAGCGCCATGGATCAACACGTGCATGCCGGCTTCGAGGCCGGCGCGCATGACGAGGGTCTGCTGTACGGTGAAGAAGGTTTCGGGCAGGGCGGCTCCCGCGACGAGATTCCAGCCCTGGGGCAGCGGCAGCACCTGGCCGGCAGGTACAGCCACATATTCGGCATAACCGCCGCCATTGCAGAGCGCGACCACCTTCTCGCCGGTACCCTCGATCTCGCCGGAGACCTCGAGGCCGGGCAGAGGAGAGGCCCCCGGGGGCGGCGCATAGCTGCCACGGCGTTGCCCGAGGTCGGGAGCGTTGATGCCGGCCGCTGCGACGCGGATCAGGACCTCGCCCGCTTTGGGCTCGGGCATCGGCGTTTCCATCGGCGTAAGGACTTCCGGGCCACCTGGGCTGGGAATGTGGATGGCGAGCATGATGATGGCCTTGTCTTGATCCACTCACTCTCGGTCCGCCCCGCTTGCCTCGCAAGACCAGCGGCGTAGAATTTCGGTTCAACAACAACACGGGAGACGGCCATGTTCGACGAAGACGAGGTCAAGAAGCCCAAAGCCCACGAAGTGGGGATGCCGATCGATACGATGTCGGTGGATGAACTCAATGACCGCATCGGCCTCCTCCGCGCCGAGATTGCGCGGCTGGAAGCCGCCGTCGTGGCACGCAAACAGACCAAAGACGCGGCGGATTCGCTCTTCAAGTTCTGAAGCGTGCCGCCGGGTTCGCGCCCAAGACCGCTACGTCAACAAAGAAGCAAGGTTAAGAAAGCGAGTCCTGTTAAGCTTGCATTAAACTCTTTCCGGTAACTTCCGAGGTGTCCAGTTCTCTGGATTTACAGAGTGGTTTCTCCCTCTGTTTGACGCCTCCCTGTTAACTTTCGAGAGCCGTTTCGACGGCTCTTTTCTTTTTTGAGCACAGGGCTCTCGCATTCTGCGAGCCATTAAGCCTCTTTCAAGCACGGGCGGTGGGAACGGGTGACGGGCGCGGCCCGTTGGGCGTAGAGTGGCGCTCCATCCAACCGTCGGGCAGGACCGTGGACGATTCTTCAGACAAGGCTCAGGCCGTAGCCATCGGCCCGCGCATCGTAGCGTCGGGCGGGTTCGATCTGCTCTATCGCGAGGGCATGTCGCTGATCGAGGATGTGGCCGCCTATCTCGATGGCGACGGCCGCAGCGAAAGCCGCAACCTGCCGCGCGACGCCTCCTTCGTCTACGCCACCGAAAGCATGCGTCTTACCACCCGCCTGATGCAGCTCGCCTCATGGCTCTTGCTACAGCGGGCGGTGAACGAAGGCGAGCTCAGCGCTGAGAATGCGCGGTCGGAAAAGGAAAAGGTCAAGTTCTCCGCCACCCCGTCGGAACGCGGCGGCCCCGGCTACGCCAACCTTCCGGACCGGCTCAAGGACTTCATCGGCAAGGGCGACCGCCTGTTCGACCGCGTGGTGCAGTTCGACCGTCTGGAACGCGGCAACGTCCCCGAGGAAGCTCCAGAAGCGACGGAAGGCAGCGTAACCGACCAGCTCAGCCGTCTCCGGGCAGCATTCGGGCAGTTGCGGCGCTAAGCGGCGCTGCCTAGGTTCCTCCTCAGGAGGAGCAATCATGAAGCATGCACTGACCGGCGGATGTCTCTGCGGCAACGTTCGCTATGTCTACGATGGCGTCGTTGGAGCAGCGGGCTATTGTCACTGCGCGGATTGCCGAAAGGTCTCCGGTAGCGCCTTTGGCGTCAGCGTGCGCGTGACGGCACAGGATTTCCGCGTCGTCTCGGGCCAGCCCAAGGGGTTTACCAAGCAAGGCGACAGCGGCCGGCCAGTGACGCGGTTCTTCTGCCCTGATTGTGGATCGCCGCTCTATACGCTCCCGCCACTTCACCCAGATACGGTGTTTATCAAGGCGGGCAGTCTCGACGACCCCAGCATGGTGCATCCGGAGCGGGAGGCCTGGACGCGATCGAAGGTCAGTTGGTCGGAGATCGATCCGGACATCGCTTCTTATGAGACGAACCGGCAGGGCTGAAAACAAAAAGCCCGGCACAGTGGCCGGGCTTTGCAATTCGGTCAGGTCCGTTCGGCTTAGATGCCGAGGCCCTTGAACTTTTCCTTGAAACGGGTGACGCGGCCACCGCGGTCCATCAGGTTGCCCTGGACGCCGGTCCAGGCCGGGTGAGTGGTGGGGTCGATGTCGAGCTGGAGGGTGTCGCCCTCTTTGCCATAGGTCGAACGGGTCTGGTAGGTGGTCCCGTCGGTCATCGCCACGGTGATCATGTGGTAGTCGGGATGGATATCGCTCTTCATGGCGGTGCCTCGAAATCAAACGGGCGCAGAGCGCGCCCGGAATGCCGAAATTCAGGATTGGGCGGGTTCATAGAGAAAAACTACGACTTCTGCAAGTGCGCCAACGCGCAACGCCGCAGGTGGGGGTTTTACATTGCGACCGGTGGAGCGTGCGCCTATATCGGGGACGTTCTGAACTGGGTCTTCCCGATTGACTGATGCCCGCCCCGCCGAGGGCCAGAAAACTGCCCCCATTGCCGAGGACGTCCGCAAAGTGCGGCTCAAACCCTTGCGCCGCCTGCTCCCCTTCGTCCTCCGCTACCCCTGGCGCCTCGGGCTGACGCTCGGCTTCCTGCTCATTGCAGCGCTGACCTCGCTGGCGATTCCGCTGCTGGCCGGCCGGATCATCGATGACGGGTTCATCGCGCAGAACCTCAACACCATCGCCAGCTATGGCTGGCTGATCGTGGGTATTGCGGCGGTGATGGCGTTTGCCAGCGGCGCCCGGTTCTATTTTGTCTCGATCATTGGCGAGCGGGTGCTCACCGATCTACGGCGCGCTGTCTTCGATCACCTGATGACGCTCGACGCAACGTTCTTCGATACCCACCGGGTCGGCGAACTGACCTCACGGCTCAATGGCGACGTCGCGACCATCCGCCATGCTATCGGTTCGAGCCTGTCACTGATCCTGCGCGGTACAGTCACCATTGTTGGCGCGCTGGTGCTGATGGCGATCACCAGCCCGTATCTGACGCTCGCCGTCGTTGTGGTGGTGCCGGCGCTGATCATTCCGGTGATCTATCTGGGCCGCAAACTGCGGCACATGAGCCGCCGCACCCAAGATGCGCTGGCCGACATGTCGGCCATGGCGACCGAGGCGCTGAGCTCGACCAAGACCATCAAGGCCTTCAACCAGGAACCGTATCAGAGCGCCGATTTCGGCCGCCGATCGGAGGCGAGCTTCAGGGCCGAGGTCGACCGGCTGCTGGCGCGCGCCGGCCTCATCGGCGGCATCATCTTCATGGTGGCGGTGTGCCTCGTGGTGATGGTCTGGTGGGGTGCAAACTCGGTCTTCGAAGGTGTGGTCACCGCCGGCGAACTGACGCAATTCATGATCTATGCGCTGATGGCGACCAATGCCTTCGCGTCGATCTCGGAAGTGATGGGCACCTTTGCGCAGGTGTCTGGCGCGACCGAGCGGCTGATCGAAATTCTCGACACCCAGCCCGCGCTGTCGGTCGCCAAGCCAACGACGCCGATGCCCGTGCCTTCGCCCGGCACAGTGGCGTTGGAGAACGTCAGCTTCAGTTATGCGACCCGCGACGACGGACCGATTCTGGACCGTTTGAGCTTCGCGGTGGCCAAGGGTGAGACGGTGGCGCTGGTGGGCGCGTCGGGCGCCGGCAAGACTACGGTATTCGGATTGGTGCAGCGGTTCTACGACGTCACCGGCGGGCGCATCCTGGTCGATGGTGTCGACGTGCGGCAGGCCGATCCGCATGCGCTGCGGCAGCGCTTCGCCTATGTGGAACAGGAGCCGACAATCTTCCACGGCACGGTCGGCGAGAATATCCGCTTCGGCAAGCCGGACGCCTCGCAGGCCGAAATCGAAGCTGCGGCCAAGGCGGCGTTGGTACACGATTTTGTCTCGCAGCTGCCGGCTGCCTACGACACGCTGGTGGGCGAGCGGGGCGTAATGCTCTCAGGTGGGCAGAAGCAACGCATTGCCATCGCGCGCGCCTTGCTCAAGGACGCGCCGATCCTGCTGCTCGACGAAGCCACATCCGCCCTCGACGCTGAGAGCGAACGACTGGTGCAACTGGCACTCGAGCGGTTGATGCAGGGCCGGACGACGCTCGTCATCGCCCACCGCCTCGCGACCATCCGCGACGCCGACCGCATCCTGGTGCTCGAAAAAGGCCGCCTGATCGACCAAGGCACGCATGACGAACTGGTCAAGAAGGGCGGCCGCTACGCGGAGCTAGCCCGGTTGCAGTTCCGGCTGAATGAGCCGTTGGCGGCTGAATAAGTCAGGCAGCAGGTAGTAGCCATTAGGCAGTAGGGGCGCGATGAGCCACAAGATCGATCGCCGGTTCCGGAACTACTTCCGCTGCTTGGCTGCCGTCCGGCGCGGCAGTCACACCGGCCACTTATCGTGTTCGCCCAATCGAGCGGATCAGCGCACGAAGCATTCGGCCGATCGCGTCGCATCTGATTAGAACGCCTTCACGATGCGACGCATCTAGCAAGCCGATGCGCTGAGAGACCGAGATATGCGTCTCCAGTTCTTTGACTGAGCCTTGTGCGATCCTGAGAAACTGCACTGCTGTTGCGGCCATGGCCTTCTGCATGTTGGCGGGAATTGAAGTGGATGCCCCCTGCCTACTGCCTGTTGGCCAGGGCCTTTATTCAGTCAGCTTGAACTCGATGCGGCGGTTGCGCCGATAAGCCTCTTCGCTCTCGCCGGTGTCGATCGGGGTGAATTCGCCGAACCCGGCCGGAACGAGGCGGTTCGAGGAGACGCCTTGCGCGATCAGGTACTTTGCCACCGAGATGGCTCGTGCGGCGGAGAGCTCCCAGTTCGATGGGAACTGCGGGGTGTTGATGGGGCGCTTGTCGGTGTGGCCGTCGATGCGGAGGACCCAGTTCACATCGGGTGGGATCTCGGCTTCTAGCTGCTTGATGGCTTCGCCGAGTTTGGCGAGTTCGGTCTGGCCTTCGGGCGAAATCTCGGCCTCGCCGGCGTCGAACAGCACTTCGGACTGGAACACGAAGCGGTCGCCGACGACGCGGACGTCGGCGCGACCCTCGAGGATTTCGCGCAGGCGGCCGAAGAAGTCGGAGCGGTAGCGGCTAAGGTCCTGTACGCGTTGGGCGAGCGCCAGGTTCAGGCGCCGGCCGAGATCAGCGATCTGGGTGCGGCTCTCGGTGTCGCGGGTCTCAGACGCTTCCAACGCCTGTTCGAGCGCGCCGATCTGGGTGCGGAGCGCACTCAGCTGCTGGTTGAGCAGCGCTACCTGCGCGGCCGCGTCGGCCGAGATGTCCATCTGGTTTTCGAGTTCGGATTGCAGGCCGGCAATGGTCGCGTCCTTGCCGCTGTCGCCGGCGCCAAAGCCGGCGATCTGGGCTTCCAGATTGGCCTTCTCGCTCTCGGCGTTGGAAAGCGTCGCCGTCAGGCTGGCGATGGTGGATTCGAGGTCTTCGGAGTTGCCGCGTTCGAGCTGCAGCAGGTCGGTGAGTTCGGCGATCTGCGAGTTTAGCCGCGACATGGCCGTGTCCTTGCCGAGGATTTCCTGCCCGAGGAAGAATTGGCTCAGCATGAACAGCGAGAGCAGGAAGATGATGACGAGCAACAGGCTCGATAGGGCGTCGACAAAGCCCGGCCAGTAGTTGGTAACCTGCGAGCGGCGGGAGCGGGAGGACTCGACCATCGGGGCCGCCTAGTTGGGGCGACGGTCGCCGTCGCCCTCGCGCAGCATGGCCTCGATGAGGTCGCGGAGCTTGCGGTTGGTCTCCCCTTGCTCCTCGATATGAATACGCAGGTCGGCCTGTTCGGCGCGGATGTGCTTGACCAGTCCGTCGATGCCGCGGGCCAGCTCGGCCATGGCGCGGATGGCGTTCTGGCTCGAGTTGGAATTCTGCATGGTGGTGCCGAGCTGCTCGATCATCGACTGCATCTCGTCGCCGGAAACGCCCAGGCCCGACATCTGCATCTGCGTCATCGGGTGGTCGAGCTCGGTCATCGAGGTCATCCAGTCCTCGAGGTCGGTATAGAAGGCGTTCTGGGCCTGGCTGGTCTGCAGGTCGAGGAACCCGAGGATCAGTGAACCGGAAAGGCCGAGCAGGGAGGCCGAGAAAGCGGTGCCCATGCCCCCCAGCGGCGCGGCGAGACCCTCCTTGAGGTTGCCGAACAGGGTGGCCGTATCGCCCGAGGTCGCATCCAGTGCCTGGATGGTGCCGGCCACATGGGTCACGGTCTCGAGGAGGCCGTAGAAGGTACCAAGTAGGCCGAGGAAGACCAGCAGGCCGGTGAGATAGCGCGACGTGTCCTTGGCTTCATCGAGGCGATTGCCGACGGAATCAAGGATCGACCGCATTGACGAAGGGGTGATCACCGCTTCGCCGAGCCGGTCGCGCAGGAGGTTGGCGACGGGGGCGAGGAGCCGGGGCTGGGTCGGCGGGATCTGGCCGTCCTGCAGCGAATTGACCCAGCGGATCTCGGGGAAGAGCCGCATGATCTGCCGGAAACTCAAAATGACACCGATGAACAGTACCAGAAAGATCAGGCTGTTGATGAAGGGGTTCGCCCAGAAGAAGACAATCAGCTGATTGAAGAGGATGGCCGCGATCAGCGCCACCAGCACCAGGAAGATGAGGATCTTGACGAGGTAAACGGTCGGGCTGGCGAGGTGATAGGGGTCGTAGCTTTGCGACACGGTCCGGGGCCTCGTTGCGGGCAAATCTCGTTAAAGCTTACGCACAGGGCTTTGGCATGACAATGGCATGCGGCCGTGCTCGCCGGCGTATCCAATGGGAAGTGGGCGGCCTGCGATCGGGCCGGTCTCACCCTACGGCGCGAAGCGCCTTCAGCAATTGCCCCTGGATGTTTTCATTGCCGGCCACCACTTCGCCGTTCCAGACGCTGCCGGGTTTGCCGGAGAAATCCGAGACGGTGCCGCCGGCTTCCTTGACCAGCAGCAAGCCGGGCGCAACGTCCCAGGGCTTGAGGCCGGCTTCCCAGTAGCCATCGAAGCGGCCCGCTGCGAGCCAGGCGAGATCCGTAGAGGCCGAGCCGGTGCGCCGGATGCCGGCGGCTGCGGGAGCGATATGGGCGAGCTGCTTGAGCGCCTGCACGTCGAGGGCGCGGCCCTGCGAGTTGATGCCGGTGACGATGACAGCGTCGGCGAGGTGCCTGCGGCCAGCGATGCGGAGGCGCTTGCGATCATTCATGAAGGCGCCACCACCCTTTTCGGCGGTATAGAGTTCGTCCATCACCGGATTGTAGATCACGGAAGCGACGATCTCCTGGTTCCGCTCAAGCGCGATGGCAACGGCGAACATCGGGATGCCGTGGAGGAAGTTGGTGGTGCCGTCCAGCGGATCGACGATCCAGCGATGCTGGCCATCGGTGCCGGTGACTTCGGTACCTTCCTCGCCGAGGAAACTGTAGGTGGGACGCGCCTTCTGCAGCTCGGTAAAGACGATCTCTTCGGCGCGGCGGTCGGCATTGGAAACGAAGTCGGCGGGACCCTTCACCGAAACCTGGAGGTTCTCGACCTCATTGAAATCCTTGGTGAGCGAGCGACCAGCCTTGGTGGCGGCGCCGACCATGATGTTGAGCAGTGCGGAGCGCATGTCGCTGCCGGTTCCTATGCGAAAAGAGGGATTGTGGGCCTTCTGCCCGAGATTGCCGGGCAGCGCAAGCTCAGGGCGTCGCCGGTTCCGGCGGCAGCAGGGCAGGGGTGGTGTCGTTGGCAGCCACGGCCGTCGGTGGCTCGGAGGGCCAGAAGCGCGCGCGTTCTTCGGCACGCTGCAGCTCCGCCGGCTGGATCGAGACCAGCAACCGGTCGAGCACAGGATCGGTCAGACCCTGCCGGCGCGCCAGCGCGCGCCACATGGCGGCCTGTTCGAGGTCGGGCTCCACGCCTTCGCCGACTGCGAGCAGTTTGGCATAGCGGTTCTGCGCCACGGCGTTACCGCTCTGGGCGGCACGGGCATACCAGCTCACCGCTTCGGGGAGATTCCTGGGCACGCCGTTCCCCAAATACAGCAGGGTGGCATAGTCGACCTGCGCGGCCACCATGCCTTCCTTGGCCGCGAGGCCGATCTGCTCGGCGCCGAGCTCGGGATTGGGGGGCACGCCCGCGCCCTCCATCAGCATGCCGCCATAGTCATACTGCGCCTCGACGATGCCGGCTTCCGCGGCTTGCCGGATGAGCTCGGCCGCCTTGGCGGTATCGGGCGCGGCATATCGACCTTCGATGTGGAGCAGGCCGAGATTGTACTTGGCCGGGGCGTTGCCCATGTCGGCCGCCTGCTGGAACAGCTGGGCCGCCTTCTCGCGGCTTTTCGGCACGCCACGGCCATCCTGGTACATCAGGCCGAGCTCGAAGGTGGCGATCGGATCGCCATTCTTGGCGGCCAATGCATACCAACTCGAGGCGCTGGTCTGGTTCTCCGGCACGCCGAGGCCCTTGGAATAGATCTCGCCGATCAGCGTCTGCGCCGCCGCGTCCGACTGTTCGGCGCGCGGCAAGGCGAGCTCGAGGGCGGTGAGGTAGAAGCCACGCTGGAACGCGCCATAGGCCGCGTCGACTTTGGCGCGCGGGCCGAGTACTTCGTTGCTGATCGCCAGCGCGTCCTGAGCC
>JAEZKB010000140.1 GCA_023415605.1 Pseudomonadota bacterium | reverse complement strand
GACATGGCCCGGCCGGTGCATCAGCACGCGCCAACCGCGCAGTCGGGTCTCCCTCCCCCTTGCGGGGGAGAATGCGAGGCCTTGGACTTAGCGTTTGCTAAGTCCTTAGCCGAGCAAGAGAGGGGCTCGCGTTCTCTCCAAGGCGCACGGATGCACCGGCCAGCCAATGGCTTCCGGGGATGTCAAAGAGCGTGACGGGCCCGGAGGCGGAAGCCGCCTCGGTATTTGTTTAGTGAGACGGTATCCGCCTCCGGGTACCGGGGTTTCTGGCATTGTCCCGCGCGTCGGGAGAGGAGGGGTGGCCCTCCCATTTCGACTCCGTGCGCTTGGCCCAGGGGCTTGAGGCGACCCTCTTCCCCCTCCCGGCAGTCTCCCCACAAACGTTCGTCGCGCTTCCCGTCGCGTGGGGTTGATGGGACACATTCTAGGGGAGGCGGAAGGCGCGGGGACAAGCACTGTTTTCTGCAATGCGCACAGCGGCTTGCAAGCGGGAAAGGACAACCCCGATGGGGAGGCGAGACTAGGGGAGTCAGCTCACCGCCTTGAGCAGATCCAGCAATGAACCGTCGAAATCCGCGACGTCCTCGACCTTTTTCGCAGCCGCCGCGACGCCGAATTCGTGCCAGCCGATGAGCATGACGAGGCCGCCCACCTTGTCCTCGGAAGCCATCCAGCGGGTGATGATGGTCTGGCAGTCCATTTTGGCGCCGGTCGAGGGATTGATGAAGTTGCGGCGGGTGCGGATCACGTCACCGGCGAGCGCTCGCTCGTTCTCCTCGCGCAAGGCCGGCGGCATGCCAGGGAAGAGGTCGTACATCTTCTTGCCAATGGCATCGGAGCGATCGACCAGTTTGTGGCACTTGAGCCAGTAGTTGGAGCACTCGAGCAGGTGCAAGCCCTCGTCATAAATGGCGATCGGCGCCGGCATGGCACTGATGATATCCTGCAGCAGCCGGTTGCGGCTGATGGAGAAGGCCTCGCGCCGCATATCCTTGGTGACGTCACGGGTGAGGCCGAAAAGTTCGGTGACGCGGCCGTCCTTGATGCGCAAGTCCCCGATGCTCTCGATTACTCGCTCCTCGTCGTCGGGCGTGCGAATACGGAGCACGTAATGGAAGCCCTGCGTGCCCTGCAGCGCTGCGGCGATCATCTGCAAGAGCTTGCCGCGATCCTCGGCGTGGTAGCGGTCCACCAGAAATTCGAGCGGCGCCGGTTCGGCAGAGTACGGCACGCCGAAGATCTCGCAGACCTTTTCGGAAAGATAGACCTCGCCGGGGAACACCACCTTCCACTGGCCGTAGCCATAGTGGTCGGTTAGCAGCGAGCTGACCGCATCGGTATCGATCAGCGACGTTTCGGGTTCCATCAGCGCCGTGGTCGGCCGGCTGGTGTGGACGAGTTGCTTGGCGAATATCGGCATGGACGTTTCGGGGGTACCGGCCTTTTTCGCGAGAGTGGCCCCGCAGGGTTAACAAGCCCTCTCCAAAGTGCGGAACCGACCCATCACAGGCGCACTATTTTACCGTTTCCTGAAGCCGCGCCGCGATGATGGAGCGGATTTCGCTCCGGCAGGAACCGCAATTGGTGCCGGCTCTGAGCGTGTTGCCGACAGCCTCCACCGTGTGGCAGCCCTGGGCGATGGCTTCGGCGATGCTGTTGATGCCGACCTGGAAGCAGGCACAGACGATGGCGCCGCCATCAGGCCGATCAAGACCCGGCCGCCCCGCCAGCACATCGGCGCGGCGCTGCGGTGGGTCGGTGAGCAGCGACACCGCCCACTGGCGCGACACCAGCACCGGCTCGGGCGAGAGATAAAGCGCAAAGGCCAACTGGTCGCCGTGGAACAGCGCAAAGCTGCGCCGGCCGCTATGGCTGTCGGAGAAGGCGAGGAGTGTGACGTCCTCGGCGAGCCGGAATGCCGCGCGCACCCAACCCTCCCAGTCGTCGGGAGCTGTCTCCCAGCCGAGCTCGATCCGCACGCCGCCCTCGGCCTGCGCTAATGCCCAGTATCCGGTGCCCTCAAGTTCGGGCGTCTTGGCGGCGACGGCAAAGCCATACCAGCGCATACCGGCGGGGCCAACGCTGGCTTGCGCCATCTTGAGCGCCGGCTGGCCTGAGGTCGGGTCGACCTGTCCACGCACCAGAGCGTCGATGCGCCCGGCCGAAGAGAATTGTCCGGTCCAGTGCATGGGAACGAAGACCGAGCCCTTGCGCTGCCGCTCGGTGATGAGTGCGCGAACCACGGCGCTGCCGTGCCGGTTCTCGAGCCGCACCAGCGTGGCACGCTTGATCGAGTGGGTGGCCGCATCATCCGGGTGAATCTCCACGAAGGGCTCGGCCACGTGGGCCGAAAGCCGCGCGGCCTTCCCGGTGCGCGTCATGGTGTGCCAGTGATCGCGGACCCGGCCGGTGTTGAGCAACAGCATTCCCGGCGCGGCGACCAGCGGCGGCGGCGGCGTCACCTCGACGAAGCGGGCCCGGGTCGACGGGGTAAAGAACTTGCCATCCGCGAACATGCGCGGACGACCCCATTGGCGCGGCGTCATGCTGTCGTAGTCGAGGCCGGCAAGGGGCGTGAGATCGAAGTCGCGCGTGCCACCGTTCTCGAAGGCCGAGAGCGCGACGTGCTCGGCGAAGATTTCGCCGGCATTGCGATAGGGGAAGGCTTCGGTAAGGCCCATGCGGCGGGCGACCTGGCTGACGATCCACCAGTCCGGGCGGGCCTCGCCAGGCAGGGGCAGGAAGGGACGCTGGCGCGAGATGCGGCGCTCGGAATTGGTGACCGTACCGTCCTTCTCGCCCCAGCCGGCGGCGGGAAGGCGGATATGGGCCTCGATGCCGGTATCGGTGGCAGCCGACATATCGGAGACGACGACGAAGGGGCAGGCGCGAATCGCGGCGCGGACCTTGTCGGCTTCGGGCATGGAGTCGACCGGGTTCGTCGCCATGATCCAGAGTGCCTTGATCTTGCCGGCCGCAACGGAATCGAAGAGGTCAATCGCCTTGAGCCCGGGTTTGCTCGCAACGCGCTCTGTGCCCCAGAAGCGGGCGACTCGATCGCGTGAGGCCTCGTCGAAATCCATGTGTGCGGCCAGCATGTTGGCGAGGCCGCCGACCTCGCGGCCGCCCATGGCGTTGGGCTGTCCGGTAATCGAGAACGGCCCCATGCCGGCGCGGCCGATGCGCCCGGTGGCGAGGTGGCAATTGATGATGGCGTTGACCTTGTCGGTGCCGGTGGCCGACTGGTTGACGCCCTGAGAGTAAACGGTGACCACGCGCTCGGTCGCGGCGAACCAGTCGTAGAAGCGCGCGACGTCGCGGGGGTGCAGCCCGGTGGCACCGGCAACCTTCTCCAGCGTCCAGTCGCGGGCGGCGGCGAGGGCAGGGCGGAAGCCTTCGGTGTAGTTGCCGACAAAGCCGGTATCGATGGCGCGGCGCTCATCGAGGCCCTGTAGCAGACCGACAAACAGCGCGGTGTCGCCGTCGGGGGCGATGGCGAGGTGCAGGTCGGCGAGATCGACGCTGGCGGTGCGACGCGGATCGATCACGACGACGCGCATCTGCGGCCGCTTGTCCTTAGCCGCAACAATGCGTTGATAGAGGACTGGGTGGCACCAGCCCAGGTTGGACCCAACCAGCACGACAAGGTCGGCGAGCTCGAGATCCTCGTAGTTGCCGGGAACGGTGTCCGAGCCAAAGGCACGCTTGTGGCCGGCGACCGAGGAGGCCATGCAGAGGCGGGAATTGGTGTCGATATTGCCTGAGCCGATGAAGCCCTTCATCAGCTTGTTGGCGACGTAATAGTCTTCCGTCAACAGCTGCCCGGAACCGTAGAATGCAACAGCGTCGGGTCCAAAATCGGCCACGGTGGTCGTGAACTTCTTTGAGATGGTGGTAAGCGCCGTATCCCAACTGACGCGTTCGCCGTTCATCTCCGGATGGAGCAGGCGCCCGTCCAGCGACAGAGTCTCGCCCAGCGCCGACCCCTTCGAGCAGAGCCGGCCATAGTTGGCCGGGTGATCCGGATCGCCGGCGACGGCCACCGAGCCATCGGGCTGCGGGGTGGCGAGCACGCCGCAACCGACACCGCAATAGGGGCAGGTAGTTCGGACTGTGGTATCGGTTAAGGGAAGGGTCATCAGCCCGAAATGCTGCAGCGGCCGCCATAGGCGTCGAGCCGGGCCGAACCGTCAAAGTTCTGGCCGAAGATGAGGAGGTCGCGCAGCGGATCGGTATCGGCCCCCCGTTGCAGGAGGTCGAAGAACCACGGCCCGTCGCCGGTTTCGCCGTAGAGCACGGTGCCGATGATCTTTTTCTCCTTGAGCACGACGCGCTTGTAGATGCCGGCCCCGGCATCGCGCAGCACGATCTCCTCGCGATCCTCGCCCGGTGCGAAGTCCCCGGCGGAATAGAGTTCGATGCCGGTGACCTTGAGCCGGGTGGCGGTGGCGACAGCCCTGAAGGTGACAGAGGTATCGCCGGCGAAACGGGCGGCGAGGACTTCGGCCATGTCGTAGAGCGGCGCCACGAGGCCGAATACCTGGCCCTCGACCTCGGCGCATTCGCCGAGGGCAAAGATCGCTGGGTCCGAGGTCTGCATGGCGGCATCGGTGACTATGCCGCGGTTGACGGCGAGGCCGGCGTCCTTGGCGAGCGTCGCGTTGGGCCGGATGCCGACCGCCATTACCACGAGATCGGCCGGCAACACGCGGCCATCGGCCAGTTCGACGCCGGTGACATGGGTGTCGCCGCGGATGGCCTTGGTGTTGGCGGCGGTGACGATCTCGATACCCCGCGCTTCGAGCGCTTGAGCGAGAAATCCGCCGGCCGCGGGATCGAGCTGCCGCTCCATCAGGGTTGGCATCAGGTGCACGACCGAGACGGTCATGCCCTGCCGGTTGAGCCCGGCCGCTGCCTCTAGACCGAGGAGTCCACCGCCGATGACGACGGCATGTTGTTTCGACTTCACGGCCGCCAGCATCTTTTCGACATCGTCGAGGTCGCGATAGCTGACCACGCCGGGCAGATCCCTGCCGGGCACGGGGATGATGAACGGCGACGAGCCGGTAGCGATCACCAGCTTGTCGTACGAGACGACCGATCCATCCTCGCCCGTCACGGTCCTCGCGCTACGGTCGATGGCGATGGCCTTGCAGCCCTTCTTGAGGGTGACGCCGTTGCGCGCATACCAGTCGTCGTCGTGAATGACGATGTCGGCGAAGGACTTCTCGCCTGACAGCACCGGCGAGAGCATGATGCGGTCGTAATTGACGCGCGGTTCGGCATTGAAGATGGTCACAGCGAAGCGGTCGGGAGCGGCGGCGAACAGCCGCTCCAGCATGCGCCCGGGCGCCATGCCGTTGCCGATGACGACAAGCCGTTCCATCTCACGCCGCCTCGACGAACCGGTGACGCTCATAGAGGAACTTCAGCACCGCCTCGCGGCACTTGAGGTAGGTGCGGTCCGCGGCAAGGTCGAGGCGTTTGCGCGGCCGTTCGAGCGGCACCTCCAGCACGTCTCCGATATGCGCAGCGGGACCATTGGTCATCATCACAATGCGGTCCGAGAGCAGCACGGCCTCGTCCACGTCGTGGGTGATCATGATCATGGTGTTCCCGAGCCGCTTCTGGATATCCATCACGGCGTCCTGCAGATGCGCGCGGGTGAGCGCGTCGAGCGCGCCGAACGGCTCGTCGAGCAGCAGGATTTTCGGTTCCATCGCCAGCGCCCGGGCGATGCCGACGCGCTGCTTCATGCCACCGGACAGTTCACTCGGTCGCTTGTCCTTGGCGTGGGCCATCTGCACCAGGTCGAGATTGCGCATGATCCACTCATGCCGCTCGGCCCTGCTCTTTTTCCCACCGAACACCTTGGTGACGGCGAGGTTGACGTTCTCGTAGACGGTGAGCCAGGGCAGCAGCGAATGGTTCTGGAACACGACGGCGCGCTCCGGACCCGGGCCGGTGACGTGCTGGCCTTCGAGGATCACCCCGCCAAGCGTCACATCGGTCAGCCCGGCGATGAGGTTGAGCAGCGTGGACTTGCCGCAACCCGAATGCCCGATGATCGAGATCACTTCGCCCTGGTGGATGTCGAGGCTCACGTCGCGCAGCACTTCGGTGGTGGTGCCGGCGCGTTCGAAACTCTTGCCGATATGGTCGATCTGCAGATAGGCGGCCATGCTTCAGCGCTCCTCAGTTCGCGGCCGTGCCGCGGGTGATGAAGGCGCCGATGCCGGCGACGATGCGGTCGAGCATGAAGCCGACCACGCCGATATAGATGAGCGCCACGATGATGTCGGGTAGCCGCGACGAATTCCACGCGTCCCAGATGAAAAAGCCGATGCCCACGCCGCCGGTCAGCATCTCGGCCGCTACGATGGCGAGCCAGGAGAGGCCGATGCCGATGCGGAGGCCGGTGAAGATGTAGGGCGCCGCGGCCGGCACCATGATCTTGAAGAAGAACTCGATCGGGTTGAGCCGTAGCACGCGGGCCACGTTGCGATAGTCGGCCGAGATATTCCTGACCCCCACCGCGGTGTTGATGATCACCGGCCAGATGGCGGTGATGAAGATCACGAAGATCGCCGACGGATGACTGTCGCGGAACGCAGCGAGCGAGAGCGGCAGCCAAGCCAACGGCGGCACAGTACGGAGGATCTGGAAGATCGGGTCGAGCCCGCGCGTCGCCCAAACCGATTGCCCAATGAAGGCACCGAGCGCCACGCCGACGACGGCCGCGAGGCCGAAACCAATCGCGACGCGCTGCAGCGAGGCGAAGACGCGCCAGGCAAGGCCAATGTCGCCATTGCCATAGTCGAAGAAGGGATTGACGATCAGCTCCTGTGCCTGCTCCCAGACGAGGAGAGGCGAGGGCAGCGAGCTCATCGGATCCGCAAAGGTGAGCTGCCAGACCAGCAGCACCAGCGCCACCACGATGGCGGGTGGCACGACGTTCTGCACGATAGCGCGCAGCCACTTGCCGCCGTCGAGCTTGCGCGCGGCGGGCTTGGGCAGGGTCACCACCTGCGCCTTCGCTTTGATCGGGGTGACGGTGTCGAATTGGGCCTCTGCGCTCATCGGTCTGGTCCGCTTCAGGAAAGAGGAAGGGGACGCCGGCAGCGCCCCCGGTACATGGCTCAGCCGATCGCCGTGATGGCGAGGCTTTCGAGATAGGCCGAGGGGTTGTCGGGATCGAACACCTTGCCATCGAAGAAGGTCTCCGGGCCGCGCGAAGTCGAAGCCGGGATATCCGCCTCGGCGACGCCGAGCGCCTTGGCGGCATCGCGCCAGAGGTCCTCACGGTTCACCTGATCGACCAGCGCTTTGACGTCGGTTTCGAGCGGCAGGTAGCCCCAGCGGATATCCTCGGTGAGGAACCAGGCATCGTGGCTCTTGAAGGGATAGGACGCATGGTCCTTCCAGAACTTCATCTCGAGCCCGGTGGCATTGGCGACGCGGCCATTGCCATAGTTGATGTCGCCCTTCAGACGCCCCAGCACATCCTTGGGCGGTACGTTGAACCAGCTGCGCTTGCCCAGGATTGTCGCCAGTTCTTCCTTGTTGGCGAAATCGTCGGCCCACTGAGCCGCTTCCATTGCCGCCATTAGGATGGCACGAGTGGCGTTGGGGTTGGCCTCGATGAAGTCGTTGCGCAACGCCAGCGCTTTCTCCGGGTGGCCCTTCCAGAGCTCGCCCGTGGTGGTGGCGGTAAAGCCGATGCCCTGGTTGACCAGTTGCTCGTTCCACGGCTCGCCCACGCAGAAGGCGTCCATGTTCCCGACCTTCATGTTGGCGACCATCTGCGGCGGCGGCACCACGATGGTGGTCACGTCGACATTGGGATTGATGCCGGCGGCGGCGAGCCAATAGCGGATCCAAAGATCATGCGTACCGCCGGGGAAGGTCATGGCGACGGTGACCTCCTTACCGGCGGCCTTCTTGGCGGCGAACACTTCCTTGAGCGGCTTTGCGTCGAGCCCGGCGCCGGCATCCTTGTATTCCTGCGAAACCGAGATGCCCTGGCTGTCGAGATTGAGGCGCGCCACGATCGACATCGGCAGCGGCTGGTTGTTCTGCGTCACCTTGCCGGTGGAAATGAGGTAGGGCATCGGCGTCAGGATATGCGCGCCATCGATGCCGTTGGCGGCACCGCCAAGCACCAGGTTGTCGCGCGTCGCGCCCCAACTGGCCTGCTTCAGGACTTCGACATCAGGCACGCCATGCTTGGCGAAAAGCCCCTTCTCCTTGGCCACGATCAGCGCTGCGGAATCGGTGAGAGCAATAAAGCCCAATTTCGCGCCGCTGACCTCGGGGCCGGCGCCCTGAGCGAAGGCGCCCGAGGGAAAAAGGGTCTTGGCCGCCAGCAGCGTGGCGGCGGTCGCGGTGCCGGCAGCGAGGAAGGCCCGGCGGCTGAGGAGGGAAGTGGTGGGCACTTTGGTGGTCATCAGGTCTCTCCGGTTGTGCAATTCGCCGGCGCCAGGGATGCCCCTCGGCTCGTCAAACAAAAAGGCCGCCAAGCAGGACATGCGCGCGGCAATCAGCCGGGTGCGTCCTGTTTGGCAGCCTTGCCTGTCTGGGAGCGCCCATCCTTGGACGCCGGTGATCGCGTGAAGCGCGTGTCGAGAACGACAATGCACGCGGCGTGCCAAGTCGGGGTTGGGGCGGAAAGATAAATGGATTCAGGGTGGTGGGGTTTTCACCGGGAAGGAGGCGACCGCCAGAGTGAGCAAAGCGCGATCAAATGAGTGGAGTCTGTGGGCAGAAAATAGGCAGAGGTATGGCCTCGATTAAAGGAGAGGCACACCTAGAAACGCCTCGCATCGGCTGTCACCCCGGGCTTGACCCGGGACCTACCTCTCCTCCACTCGGGCTAATGAGTGGGTCCTGCGTTCGCAGGGATGACAAGCGAGCGATGGGCCTCCTGCAGTGGCTAGCTCCGTTGCCCCGCAATATACCCGTCTACATCGGCCGGATCGAAGATCTTGCCGTCGAAGAAGCCGTCAGGGCCAATGGTCACCGTGTCCTGCGTCGCGGCAACCGCTGTTGGCGCAGGCAGCAATCCCTCGACCTTGCTGTCATCCACTGGCACCGGCACCCGTAGCGGCGCCATGGCGGCGCGGTAGATGTCGGGGCGAAAGGCCAGGGCCGCGGCGTGCGCGCGTTCGGGCGTGTGTTGCACTTCCCCCCAGCGGACCATCTGGCTGTAGAACCAGAGCGCGTGGCTGGTCCACGGGAAGTTGGCGGCAAGGTCGTACGGCACGAAATGGTTGGGCACGTCGACGCTGACCCCGCCTCCGATATCGAAGCGGCCGGTGAGGGCCGGGAGGATCTGTTCGGGCGCGACGCCGAGATAATGCGGCGCCGACATGATGCGGGCGATCTCGATGTGGTTCTCTGGCATGCCGCAGAACAGAGCTGCCTTGTGCACGGCGCGGATCAGCGCCGCCACCACTTCGGCATTGGCCTCGGCCCAGTGGGCCCGCATGCCGATGACTTTGTCGGGGCTGTTGCGCCAGATCGAGGCCTTGACCGTAGCGATATGCGCGCTCTCGCGGGTGACGCCGATGCTGTTCCACGGTTCGCCCACGCAATAACCGTCGATGCCGCCCGAGCCCAGCGCGTCGGGCAGATAGGGTGGGGGTAGCACAACGATCTCGATATCGCGGTCGGGCACGATGCCGCTGGCCGAGAGCCAGTACCTGAGCTCGTAATTATGCGATGAGGTCTGGTGCACCACGCCGAATCGGAACTTGCGGGTCGACGCCCTCACTACCTTCGCCAGCGCTGCGCCGACCGGGCCGGCTTCGAGCGTCGCCGGCGCACCGGCTTCTGCCATGGCGGCCCAGAGCGCGGCGCTGACGGTGACGCCGTTATTGCCCAGCCCCAGGATCATCGGCGTGATCATCGGCACGGCGAGCGGCGTCAGGTTGAGCGTCGCCGCCAGCGGCATCGGCGCCAGCATCTGGGCGAAATCAAAGTGCCCCAGGGCGGCGCGGTCGCGGATATTGGCCCATGAGGATTCGCGCACGAGGTGCAGGTCGAGCCCCTCGCTTTCGGCAAAGCCTTTCTCTCGCGCCAGGACCAGAAGGACACTGTCGAGCAGGGGCAGGAAGCCGGCGCTGAGGGGAATAAGACTCATCGGTTTACTCCGGACCCAAGAGCGACGCGGCGGTGAGGAGGCTCTGCGCCACGTCGACGAGTTTGCGGTTCTGGTTCATGGCGGTCTTGCGAAGGAGGGCGTAGGCCGCCGCTTCATCGAGCCCGCGCTGCCGCATCAGGATGCCCTTGGCCTGGTCGATGACCTTGCGGTCCTCCAGTTCGCTCCGCGCATCCTGCAGCTCGCGCTTCAAACGCGCGAACGCGTTGAAGCGGCTGATCGCCATGTCGAGGATCGGTTTGACCCGCTCCTTGCGGAGCCCGTCGACCACATAAGCCGAGACGCCCGCCGCCACGGCCGACTCGATCTCCGCCCCGTCGGACCGATCGACGAACATCGCGATCGGGCGCTCGAGCGCCCGCGAGAGCGAGAAGAAATGCTCCAGCCGGTCGCGATTGGGATTTTCGAGATCGATCACCACCACGTCGGGCGCGATGGTCTCGATCTTGCGGGCGACCTCATTGACCTCGTGCAGCACGGTGACCCGCTCATGCCCGGCATCGCGCAACCCGGCCTCGATGATCGCGGCGCGTATGCGGTTCTCGTCAATGATGAGGATCGATAGGTCGCGGGTCGGCATGCCGCATCCTTACGACATTGCTCAAGAAACGTGCAATCGGTCGCGATGCATAAAGTGCATGCAGAGGTTGAAACAAAAAACGGCCGCCAGAGGGCGGCCGTTGCAGTCACAGTGAGACCGAGAATTACTTTGCCTTGCGGCCGAGGCCATTGTCCTTGGCGAGGCGCGAGCGGGTCTCCGAATAGTTCGGGGCGACCATTGGATAGTCGGCCGGTAGGCCCCACTTCTCGCGATACTGTTCCGGCGAAAGATCGTAGTGCGTCCGCAGGTGACGCTTCAGCGACTTGAACTTCTTGCCGTCTTCGAGGCAGATCAGATAGTCCGCCGCGATCGACTTCTTGATCGGCACTGCAGGCTTTAGCTCTATCGGGGCGGACGGCGCGCCGTTACTCTTGAGGCCGCGCAGCGCGTTATGTACATCCGCAATAAGCTTGGGCAGGTCCGCCACGCTCAGCGCATTGTGGCCGACATAGGCGGAGACAATGTCCGCGCTCAAGCCCACCAGTTCATGATCGGTCGCGGCGCTCGCGCCCGAAAGAGGTCCGTTCGACCCGTTCTGCAATGCCAAAGTAAAGCCCATCCTTCTCTTTTTATCTCAACTGCGGCTTGAGCCGGAGCGCAGCGCGCAATCGGGTTTCCTGACATTTCGGCGGCTCGTTGGACTTTGACCCGTTATGCGTACGTCCAGAAAAGCGGCCATCCGTTATGTGCCCGTTATGTGTTCTGGGATTTTTCCTTTACTTAGTCAAGCGCACTCCTTCTATTGTCTAGAAAAGTGATTTGCAGAGTTCGTTGGTCCGATGCGGGAAACGCCGATGTTGGAGCTGTTGGGTATTCCCCAGCTGCGCCTCACCGATGGCAGTACTGTGGAACTGCGCCAGAAGGCCTTCGCTCTGGCCGCGCTGCTGCATATCGAATATCGGGGCCGCGCCCGCCGCCAGTCGGTCGCCGACCGGCTCTGGGAAACGGCCACGGCATCGCAGGCCAGCACCAATCTTCGCCAGGTTTTACTAAATACGAGGTCGGCCGAAGCCCGGCACGGCTTCGAACTCTTCGAGGCCGACTCGACCTATATTGCGCTTAGTCACTCAGTGCGCGTCGATCTGGTCGAGATCCAGCGAATCCGCGGCGTTACCGAGCCGGCGGAGTTTCTGCGCCTGCTCGGTCTCTATCGCGGCGGGCTGCTCGATGGGCTCACCGGTTCGGCTGAGGAATTGGGGCGCTGGATCGAGACCGAGCGCACCCGCATCGAGGATCACTTCGTCGCCGCCGCCACCGGTACGGCGCTCCGCATCGGCGGTCCGGCAGCTGACCAGGCGCTGGCCCGGCTGGCGGAAATTCAGCCCTTCTCCGACCAGGTCTGCCAGGCGCAGATGCGGCTGGCCCGCGCCGCCGGTGACGAACACGCCGTCAGCTCGATCTATGCTGCCTTCCGGGCCCGGGTCTCCAAGTCGCTGGGCGAAGAGCCCGAGCCCGAGACCAGCGCGCTGCTCAATCCGCCGCCCATCGTGCCGGCAGTGATCGCCGCCAAACCCGTTGCGACGCTGGAGACCCGCGCCTCGCTGCTGTCCGAGAGTGCCCGCGTACCTCGCATCGTATTGTTGCCGCCGCTCCAGGAATTCGGCAAGTCCGACACGCCCAAGCACATTGCCCCGGCGCTGATCGAAGATGTGACCATCAGCCTTTGCCGGTTGCGTTCCCTGACCGTGATCGCTCCGCATTCGGCCTGGCAGTTCGATCCGTTTTCGGCTCTCGACGAAATCCGCTCGCACCAGATCGACTATGCGGTCGAGAGCCGCGTGGCCATCGACTGGTCCGCCGAGTCAGCCGGCCAACTCGGCCTGGCCGTGCGCCTTATCCGCACCGCCGGGCGCGAGATCGTCTGGACCGACAAGTTCCGCTTCGGCGTCGGCGATGCGCCGGCCCGCTATCGCGACCTCGTCAACGGTATAGCCGGCAGTCTTGCCGACCGGGTCGAAGCGGCGGAGCTGGCGGCCGAACGTACCAGCCGCGACCCGACCGCCTATTCGCACTATCTCGCCGGTCGGCAGGATCTGCGCACCTTCGATCTGCCGCGCGTCCGCAAGGCCCGGAAGTCCTTCCGCGTCTCGGCGGAACTGGCGCCGGAACTTGCCATGGCCGAGCACTCCATGGCGCGCAGCTACGTGGTCGAATGGGTGTTGCGCTCGGGCGCCGATCACACGCTGCTCGACAAGGCCAAGCTTCACGCCGAGCGGGCCATCGCTCTCGATCCCTTCGATGGCAACGGCTATCGCGAGCTCGGACGCGCGGCGCTCTTCGTCGGCGATCTCGACGAGAGCCTGCGCCAGTTCTCGCAGGCCGAGCGCTATGCGCCCAATCATGCCGACGTGCTGGCCGATTATGCCGACACGCTGGCCCATAATTCCGACTTCGAGGCAGCCCGCTCCAGAATGGACGCGGCGCTGCGCCTCAATCCCATTCCACCCGACGAATATTGGTGGACCTTGGGAGGCATTGATTACTTCGAGGGCCATTGGCAGGACGCCATAGCGGCCCTTCAGCGTATGAAGAACCAGGAGCCGGCGCTGCGGCTCATGGCGGCAGCTGCCGCCATGGCGGACGACAAGGAACAGGCTCGCCAGTTCCGCGTCAGAGCCCTCCAGATTCAACCTGATTTTTCTATTGTCGACTGGGTGCGGCGCATGCCGATGCGGAACCCGGCCGATGTCGATCTCTACATTGAGGGCCTGCGCAGGGCAGGCTTCAAGTAAGAGGGCAAAAGGAGGCCATACTATGCGTTACGTAATCATCGGACAGAAGAACTCCACCGATCTCCTCGTGGTGGATACCCAGACGATGACTGTGTCCTCGGTCGATGCGAACTCCACCGCCATCAAGACCGACGCGTTGCGTGCTGAAGGCTCTCTCAAGGGTGTGGATTTCGCTGTTGCGGCGGACACGCGTGATGTTGCGTCCGGGCGTTGGTTCTACGCCTGATCCAAGATTTCACCGTCAGTAACCGCGCCGGCCGCAAGGCCGGC
>JAEZKB010000026.1 GCA_023415605.1 Pseudomonadota bacterium | reverse complement strand
CTGCGCTGCCCGGCGCAAACGGTTGTTTTCCTTATGCCTCCGCCCAGTATAAGGGAGCCGGCTGCAGGCTGCTACGAGCATTTGGGAGGACGGCGTGGCGCAAACCACCCTCATCGGCATCGACGTGGGAACCACCGCGATCAAGGCCATCTTGGTCGACGACCGCGGCAACCGGCTCGACGCCTTCGCTCGTCCCTATCCGATGTCGCGCCCGGCCGAGGGCTTTGCCGAACAGGACCCGCAGGACTGGATGGACGGCGTGCTGGCGGCGCTGGCGCAGTTCGAGGCGGGGCACGATTTGCGCGGCCTGGCGGGGATCGGCATCTGTTCGCAGGTCAACACCCACGTCTTCGTCGGCGCCGACGGCAACGCGCTGATGCCGGCCATCGTCTGGCAGGATACGCGATCGGCGGCCGATGCAGCGGAACTTGACCGGCAAGTGACGGCTCAGCAGAAACTCGACTGGTTCGGCGGGCCGGTGCCGATCGATGCCAGCCATGCCTTAGCGCGAATGGCAAACATCCAGCACACGAGAGCAGACGTCTGGCATGCAACACGACACGTGTTGCTGCCCAAAGACTACTGCGTGATGCAACTGACGGGCGCCGTGGCCAGCGACCCGATCGCCGCCGTGGGCCTCGCCAATCGGGACGGCTATGTCGCTTCGTTGCTCGACCTGGTCCCCGGCGCCGCCGAGAAACTGCCGCCATTGCATGGGTTTACTCATGTCGGCGGCCGCGTACGGAACGGCCTCCCCTGCGCCGGCGCGCCCGTCGTCGTCGGCGCCATGGACGCCTGGGGCGGCATGTTCGGCACCGCCGTCGCCCAAAACGGCGACGCCATGTACCAGAGCGGCACCAGCGAAATTCCGGGCATTGTCTCGCAGACCGTGAATCCGACGCCGGGCGTGATCCTGTTCCCGCCCTATGAGGGCATCGTGATGCATGCAGCACCGACCCAGACCGGCGGCGCCGCAATGGCCTGGCTGGGCAACATGCTGGGACGGACGCCCGCGGAGATGTCGGAACTGGCTGCCAGCATCGGGCCCGGCTCGGCCGTGCCGCTGTTCCTGCCGCATCTGCAGGGCGAGCGGGCACCGATCTGGGACTCCTCGACGCGCGGCGTGTTTGGGCGGCTCGACAATCGGGCCGGAGCGGCGGAGATGGTGCGCAGCGTCATGGAAGGCGTCGCCTTCTCGGTACGCTGGGCATTCGAGGCGTTGCAGGCGTCGGCGGGTGTCGACGTAACAGTCGCCAATATTGGGGGTGGGGGATCGCGCTCGGATGTGTGGTGCCAGATTCGCGCCGATGCGTTGGGGATGAGCCTGAGACGCACGGCGGCGCCGGACGCGGCAGCGATAGGGGCGGCCATATTAGCCGGTGTTGGCAGCGGGGTGATGCCGTCAATCGCGGTCGCGGCACGGGCATTGGTGCAGTTCGACCGCACCTTTGAGCCCGATGCAAGCAAGACCGGCTACTATGCTGAGAAGTTTGCGAAATACCGCGAGCTCTACGCGGCGCTGAAGGCATTCAATAGTTAAGCCCGCCGGTAGTGCCGGCGGGCTGACCCGGGCCTTAGTTGGCTTGGGCGAAAAGCGGTTCGAAGCGTTCCTGCACCTTCTTTGGGGTCTTCACCGCCTTAATGGCCTCGAGGTTAGTCGGCGCATCGCCGACGACGACCAAGGCGACCATGCCCATGGCAAAGTGCGGCTGGCACCTGATGCCGTAAGCTCCAGGCACGGTGAAGGTTACCACAACTTCCTTGCCGATGCCGCCCTTGAAGGGCTCAGCCCCGTCGGGGATCATGTCCTTAATGGTCTCGGCGTTGTGGCCCTTGTCGGTCGGCACGAAGGTAACGGTGTCGCCTGGGGCGACTTTCACGAAGGCCGGCTCGAAGACCATTGCGCCCGCTTCGCCCTTGTTGAGCATCTTAATTTCAAAATTGGCGGCGAGGGCCGGGGTGGCGCCCAGGAAGGCAAGTAGGGCGACCGCCGCAAAGGTCCTGATGGCAAGCATTCTTCTGTCTCCGTCGAACAAAGTTGAGCCGTTGTCGACGTGCTTTTCTGCCCCTCACCGCGCTTTCTCTTTGACCCGGATCAAAGTCGGGAAGGCTTTCGCTGGGAACGCCTCTGTGGATGAACGGCTCCGCCCGTTGGCGGAGCCGTAGTTTGGTCAGTTGATGCGCGGGAAGCGGATCACCGGACGCTCGCGATCCAACTGCAAGGTGGGGAGATCGTCATCTCCGCGGATGCCCGGGCGGCCACCCTGGTCAATTGGCTGGCAATTGCCCGGTTCGCCCTGGGTGCCCGGCAGGCAAACGCACTGGCCACGGCGCAGGCGGCTGTCCCGCGGGCACTGAGGCAGCTCGGGTTCGACCTGTTCGAACACCGGTTGGCACTTGCCGGGGCGACCCTCGGTCCCCGGAAGGCACTGGCACTCGCCGCGACGCAGGCGGCTATCGGCCGGGCAGGTCGGAGCCTCTGGTTCTTCCTGGACGACGGGCTGGCAGCGGCCGGGGCGACCTTCGGTGCCCGGTAGGCACTGGCATTCGCCACGACGCAACCGGCTGTCCGCGGGGCAGGACGGTGCCTCGGGCTCCGTCACGATGGGTGTGCACTTGCCCGGCCGGCCTTCGGTGCCGCGGTCGCAGACGCACTTGCCGGCGTTGTTGACGTGGCTATCGCGCGGACACTGCGGGGTCGGATCCTTCGCCGGTTCTTCCGGCTGCGGCTCCTTGGGCTCATCGGTCGGACGGGGCTTGGCACACTGCTTGCCGTTCCACTGCGTTCCCGCCGGGCAGCACTGGCCGTCCGGCATCAGCTGGTTGACCCGGCACTGCGGCGCCGGTTCCTTCGGTTCTTCCCGGCCGCAGGCGGAGGCCGGCAACTGGGCGGCGGCGGAGGCGGTGTATTCGACACCCTCGTCGCTGTGCAGCACCTCGGCGGAGATCGCCGCGGTGACGGTGTTGACGACGTTGCAGTTGGCCGCCTTGGCTACATCCGCAGGGATGTGCATGGTAATAGTCATCTGCGTGTACTTGCCGACCGGGATGGTCTTGAACGGCGACGAGCAGTGCACGTCATTGCCCGTGGTCGGCACGCAACTCCAGTTGCTCGAGGACACGAACGTCGTACCTTCGGGCAGCAGTTCCTCGACTTCGACAGTGCCGATATAGGGGTCAGGGCCAGTCGAGGTCGCACGCACAGTGAACGTGGCGTCGTAGCCGTCACCGGACTTGACCGTCTTGATGGCCGTCTTGGTCAGCGCCAAGCTCGGCGGGTCGCAAAAGACGGCGACGGCACCGGGGCCGACATTGACGAAGAGCTGCGGCACCTTCTGGCTGGCCTGTGAGAGATGACCCGGATCGGCCGCCAGCGGATTGGTGATCAGAACCGTATTCTTCACATTGCAGTCGGCAAGGCTGACGCTGTTGGGATTGACCCGGGTCGTGGCCTGGAAGGTCCAGTTCGAGAAGGCCGGCAGCGGTGCAGGACGTACGCAGAGCCACTGGTTCACGCCCGAGGGCGCACAGGCGGGACCGGTGAAGGTGGTGGGTTTGTCGTTGAAGTCGCGTACGTGGATCGGGCCGGGCTGCGGTCCGCTGCCATAGTTGGTCACTTTGACCTCAAACTCGCAGAGCCAGTCTGGACTCGCCGGATCCGAGGCACAGCCCAGGGCCGTCTTCTGGATATTGAGGTGCGGCACGCCGGGCGCTGTGCAGGCCGGGTTCGGCAAGGCCTGCCCGACAGTGTCGGAGTCGTTGCCGGCCGGGTTTTGCGCGCCGCCCGGGTTCGGAGCGAGGATCGAGAGATTGTTGGTTACTGAGCAGACTGCCGGGCCTCCGGGATAGAAGGTGAAGAACGGCAGGTTGATGGGTACACCCGGATTCAAGACGACGGCGGGCGCGGAGCAGGTCACTTGCTGCGGCAGGCCGCTACACGCCGCCATCGAGGTCAGCGTGTTGGCGGTCGCGCCCGCAGTGGTGTCGATGAACGAGAGCGGCCCGTTGTAGACGTCCGGACCAAGATTGGTCAGCTTCATCTGCCACTTGCAGGCATAGCCCGGGGTGCCGAGGTAGACATGGGCAAAACAGCCCAGGCCCGACTTCTGCATCTCGAGATCGGTTACCGGCGCGGCGACAAGGCAGGCCGGATCGGGGATATGACCGGTGGCCTGGTCAAAGTCGTTGCCGGCAATCAGGTTCATCGGCGAGCCGGCAAGGGGCGCGCTGATATTGGCCTTGTTGTCGAGATCGCAAAGCGGCGGTCCGACATTCTTGGGGACATGGGCGGTCACCAGGAAGCCCGAGGTCCAGCCTGGCGCAGCGTTGACCGGCGGCACGTTGATGTCGCAGGTCAGCACCGGACCGGCCTGGGCACAGGTCCAAGGGCCGAAGGTCGTGGCCGGGGCGTTGATGCCGAGCGTGTCCTTGACTTGGATCGGGCCAGAGAAGTTGCCCGGTCCGGCGTTCTGGACGATCACCGCATACGAGCAGTTCCAAGCCGCGCCGCCATCGACGCAGTTCGGGGCCGATATCTTCTTGAGTATGAGGTCAGTGCCGCCCGGAGGCACACAACCAGGCGCCTTGATACCGGCGATCCCGACATCAAAATCGTCCGCAGGGTTTTCGTCGCCGCCCCAGAACCAGTTGATGCTGGCGACGTTCGGCAACTGGCAATAATCCACCAGAGCCTTCGGCAGCTTGACGATCTCATGCAGCACCACGCCATCCCCCGGGTAAAGAAGGACGGGTCCGGTGGCGCATTGATAGGCGGTCGGTCCAGTCGAACCGCAGGACCACGGCGGCTGCGGCCAGAAATGCATGCTGGCGCCGGGATTGTTGTTCGGCAGGTGGTCGTCGACTACCACCGGACCCCAGTAGGGCACGCTGCCGGTATTCTCGACGCGGATGGTGTAGGAGCAGAACCAGTTGGCCGCGCCTTCGAAGCAGAAGTAGGGCTTGGCCCACTTTTCGAGGGTAAGGTTGAACTCGTCTTCGGGTTCGTAAACTGGCGGCTCGTAACCTTCCGGCGGGAAGTAGACCGGGGGTACGGCAGAGACTTCGATCGAGTCACCAGCCGCCTGCCAGATGGCGACAGCGCCAACATGGCCCTGCTTGGTGGCTTCGGTGTCCTCGGTCTTGCCGTCACGGTCGACGAAGAAGGAGAGCAGCGGCGGCATGTTCTGCGGCTCGACCAGCGCGCGGTCATTACCCTGCAGGCCATGAACCTCGAAGGGCGCTTCGAGTGGCGGATCGAGATCAGGGTTCAAGCGCAGCGAGTCACCGGTCGACCACAAGAAGGTCGAGTTGGCGCCGCTAAAGGTACCGGTCTCCTCGTCGAAGTCGGGGCCCAGCGCGATGCCGCCCGAGGCATTGGTGCCGTCTGTGGCCATGCCGACGCTATAGATTTCAGCGTCAGGCACCCAGGTTCCCGGCGTTGCCCGGTTGTCGGGGAACTCGCGTTCATAGCGAACGACCGACGAGGTACCCGCTTCGGCGAAGACGGAATAATCGTAGCTGCCGACTTGCGCGCCACGCTGGGCGAGGATCATCTTGCCCTCTGGGTCGAAGATGATGCCGGCAATCTCGTTGGCCGAGGTCAGGCCGGTGACGTCGAGTTCCCAGCGGGCGGGACCGAAGCTGCCATCGGCATTGATGCGGACCGACCAGATCTGCGGACCGTCGGCGACGGCATAGTAGAGTCGGCCGTTCCAGGCGGCAAGGCCGAAGACCTTGCGCTCGATCTGGGTAAAGCCCCAGGTCGCTGGGTCTTCGGAATTGAAGGCTGGATCGGTGACCGACATGGTCGAGCCGTCATCGGCCACCGGCGGTAGTTCATGCGTCGGGCGGCCGTCGATGCCGTGGTCGAAGGTATCGAGGATGACGCCATCGTGGGCTAACCGGTAGATCAGGCCAGTGTCGCGATCGGAGACGAAAAACTGGGCGCTGGCGGCGTCATATTCGATATCGCCAAGGCTGGCGCCGCTATTGGCAATGGTGGTGAACAGCGAGACTTCGCCGGTCGTGCCGTCGACTTTCCAGATGCTGCCCGGATAGCCGACCGCGCCACCGACGGTGCCCCACTGGCCCGCCATGAAACTGGCGACAGGGTCGCCGACCTTGCTGCGCTTGGCGTTGCCGTCGGCGTCCGGCACGGTGATGTGAAGGCCGTAGGCCGAGGTGGCGGCGAGATAGATATTGGGCGCCAGCGCCTCCTCGAGTTCGGGGGCATTGTCGAGGGTCACGCCGAACACCTGGCCGATATCGGTCGCCGAGACGACGAGACCGGCCTCGGCGTCGATCGCCTGGCCGGTCGGGGGCGAAGTGGGCAGAAGCCGCTGGATCACCATGGACTGCCCGTCGGGGTTGATCAGCGTGTAGTCAAGCGGATCGCTGCCCGGCGGTGGCGAGGTCGGGGTCAGGGCGCCGGAAAAGCCGGTGATGATCGGCTCGCCCGGAGCGAAGGCGGGTTCTTGGGCCGTTGCAGGCCAGATGGTCGAAAGTGCAACTGTCGCCAGCAGTGCAATGGGCACAAGACTCTTGGCGCATCGGAAATGCGTAGCCATCGGCAACTCCTCCAGTCAGCCCACTGGCCCACGCGCATTGCGGCGCGTGAACCCCGCAAGGTGAACGGTGCGCCGGTCACTCTGAACGGTGGATGACTTGAGTTGTCAGGGGCGGGGGCAGTTCAGCTGCTCTGCAGGGCGTCCCGGAGCGCCAGGCCTTCGGTGACCCGGAGGTCGAGGTCAGCTTCGATGTGGTCGATGTGGCGGAGGAGGAGGCGGCTGGCCATTGGGCCGTCGTGAGCCTCGAGCGCGGCAAGGATATCGCCGTGCTCGTTGTGCCCGCAGCTCGAAGCACCGGTGCGGCCATAGAGGGCGATGACGAGCGACGAGCGGGCGACGAGTTCTTCCATGAAGCGATAAAGGATGGCGTTGCCGGCCACTTTCGCCAGCAGCAAATGGAAGTCGCCCGAGGCACGAATTTCTGCCCGGCGGGCGCTGGCGCCGCGCTGGTTCATCAAGCGGGATTCTTCGTTCAGACTCTGGCGAAATGCAGCGATATCGGCAGAGCCGATGCGGTTGGCAGCTTCCAATGCCAACGCCGGTTCAATAAGCCGGCGGGAGTCGAAGACCTGGCGCGCTTCCTCCGGCGTCGGGTTGGCGACGAAGGCGCCGCGGTTGCGCTCGGCCTTCACCAGCCCCTCGAATGACAGCATCTGCAGCGCAGCCCGCACCACCGTGCGGCTGACATCGAAAAGGGCTCCGACTTCCGCCTCGCTGAGCTTAGTGCCCGGGGCGAGACGCCGGTCGATGATGGCATCGCGCAACTGCTCGCGAATCGCCAATGCCCGGTCTTCACCGCTGGTGACAGGCGCAAATGGATAGTCGCCGATGCTCATGTCTTTCCCCATGCCACTCATCCATAGCGGGAATAGGACGCGTTGTAATGTAGCTAATGTGCGCAGCCCCTAGGTCCGATTGCATACAATTTTTGCGTCGTTTGCAGACAAGCGCTCAAAATTTAGGCTAGTGATATCGATGCACAAGTCATCGGCAGGCCGCGATTTGCGCTGAAGCTCAAATCAAAACAAAGCGTTAACGGCGTCCACCTGCATTTGGCACGGACAATGCATTGCAACTCCTGTCAACGAGGGTGGGTGCATGACCAAAGCAGCCGAGATCGACCTTGCTTCCGTGACCAAGCGCTACGGTAACACAGTCGCCGTCGACTCGATCAGCCTGCGCATCCCGGCCGGCACCTATTGCTGTCTCCTTGGCCCCTCCGGTTGCGGCAAGACGTCAACGCTGCGGATGATCGCCGGACACGAACTCGCCTCGGACGGCGATATCGCACTGGGCAATGTCATCGTCACCAACTGGCCACCGGCCAAGCGCGGAACGGCCATGATGTTTCAGAGCTATGCGCTGTTCCCCCATCTCGACCTCGTGGACAACGTCGCCTTCTCGCTGCGCATGAAGGGCGTGGGCAAGGAAGAGCGCCGCGCCAAGGCGCTCGAGATGCTTAAACTCATGCAGATGGAAGCCTATGCGACGCGGCGGCCGGCGCAGCTTTCGGGAGGGCAGCAGCAGCGTGTGGCGCTGGCCCGTGCGCTGATCACCGATCCGGAAGCGCTGCTTCTCGACGAGCCGCTTTCAGCGCTCGACCCGTTCCTCAAAATTCGCATGCGGGCCGAGCTCAAGAAGTTGCAGACGCAGCTCGGCATCACCTTTGTGCACGTCACCCACAGCCAGGAAGAGGCGATGGCGCTGGCCGACCTCATCGTGGTGATGAACAACGGCAAGATCGAGCAGGCAGCGACGCCGCGTGAAGTGTTCGAACGGCCGGCTACAGCATTCGTCGCTCGCTTCATGGGCGACCACAATGTCGTCTCAGGCCGCGCGTCGTCGGAGAGCAACGGGCTTGCTGTTCTTGAGGTGCCGAATGGCGGCAGCTTTGCTGCCACCGGCGCGGCACCGGGTGCCGGCGCGCCCATCGATATCGCCATCCGCACCGACCATGTGCGCATTGGCGAGCCTAGCACCAAAGGCCTCGGCTTCACCGGCACGGTTTCGAATATCGAGTACCGCGGCGCATCGGTGAAACTGTCGGTCGACGGAGCCGGCATCGAAGATTTCACGGCCATCATCGATGACCAGACCTTTGATCGGAAACCGGTCAAAGTTGGCGATGCCGTGCCACTTAATTGGGACGCCGCGGACGCTATCGTCCTCGGCCGTCTCGCGACTTGAACTGACCAACCACAACAGGGGTAAGGCTATGAACGGGACGAACGAGACTCTCAAAGCCGCCGGCATTTCGCGGCGCAATCTCTTGAAAGGCGCCTCGGCGCTGGCCGGCCTTGCCGCCGGTTCGGGCGCGTTGGGCGGCTTCCCGACGGTCTGGGCGCAGACCAACATCACGCTGCGCCAGTTCGGCACGGGTGTGTCGAACCTCAATGCCATCGCCGAAAAGTGTAAGGAAGACCTCGGCATCACGCTCGAGATGACGGCAACCGACTCCGATGCGGCGGCGCAGCGCGCCGTGACGCAGCCAGATAGCTACGACATCGCCGATATCGAGTACTGGATTTTGAAGAAGGTCTACCCGACCGGCGTGATCCAGCCGATGGATGTAAGCAAGCTTAAGTATTACGACACCATCGTGCCGCTGTTCAAGAACGGCAAGCTGACGCCCGACAGCGTTATCGCCCAGGGCACGGCACCGCACACCGTCGGCTACGTGGACTCGCCCGATGCGACGACCTTTGCCGCCAGCGAGACGGGCTACTTCACCATGGTTCCGACGATCTACAACGCCGATACGCTGGGCATCCGCCCTGACCTCGTCGGCCGCGAGATCACCACCTGGGCCGACATCATGGACCCGGCCTTCAAGGGCAAGACGTCCATCCTCAATATCCCGTCGATCGGCATCATGGATGCCGCCATGATCATGGAAGCGTTGGGCAACATCAAATATGCCGACAAGGGCAACATGACCAAGGAAGAGATCGACAAGACGATCGATTTCCTGATCAAGGCCAAGCAGGACGGTCAGTTCCGCGCCTTCTGGAAGAGCTTCGATGAGAGCGTCAACCTGATGGCGTCGGGCGAAGTGGTGATCCAGTCCATGTGGTCGCCGGCCGTTGCAGCTGTACGCTCCAAGGGCATCCCTTGTGTCTACCAGCCGCTCAAGGAAGGTTATCGTTCGTGGGGTGGCGGCCTGGGGCTCGCCAAGCACCTCTCGGGCGCGCAGCTCGATGCGGCTTACGAGTACATCAACTGGTACACCTCGGGTTGGGTTGGCGGTTATCTCAACCGCCAAGGCTACTACTCAGCCAATATGGAAACGGCCAAGCAGTTCATGTCGGAAGACGAGTGGGGCTTCTGGGTCGAAGGCAAGCCGGCCCAGGGCGACATCCTCTCGCCCGATGGCGTGGTGATGGAGAAGGCCGGTGCGGTCCGCGACGGCGGTTCGTTCGAAGAGCGCATGGGCAAGGTCGCCTGCTGGAACTCGGTGATGGACGAAGACCGCTACATGGTCACCCGCTGGAACGAGTTCATCGCGGCGTAAGCATGGACCTCTCCGTGGTCGCCTTCTCCGTCGGAGAAGGTGCCCGACGGGCGGGATGAGGGGTTTTCTCAGCAAAGCGTGGATGAGGAGGCAACCCCTCATCCGTCTCGGCCTTCCGGCCGATCCACCTTCTCCCTCAAGGGGAGAAGGGACCGACTGCCAGATCGAGGAAGCGAATGGCCATTGCCGAACAAACCATCGTCATGCCGGCGACGCCGAGGCCGAAGCGCCGGGCGGTGCCATTATCCCTGGGCCGCGTCGCTTCGTATCTGCAGGCGCTGCCGCTGTGGCTGATCCTGGGGTTCTTCCTGGCGCTGCCGATCCTGTTCCTCGTCGTGGTGAGCTTCTGGGACTACGACTTCGCGCGGATGTATCCGGATTTCATCTGGACCAACTACATTGATACGCTCGGGTCGTGGGTCACGTGGAAGACCTATCTCAATACGCTCAAGTTCGCGGCGATCGTCTGGGTGCTGACGCTCGTCATCGGCTTCTGGGTCGCGTACTTCCTTGCTTTCTATGTGCGCAGCGCGACCACGCAGATGGTGCTGTTCCTCATCTGCACGGTGCCGTTCCTCACCTCCA
>JAEZKB010000327.1 GCA_023415605.1 Pseudomonadota bacterium | reverse complement strand
CGCTCAGTCTGCGCTTGAGCCAACGAGCGGCGTCCATATGGTGCGCGGCCATCACTTCGTGTGACCAACCTTTATGGGGCTCCATTGAACAAGCTTTTCACCGCCGCCGCGCTGACCCTGGCGCTGGGCATCTCGCCGGCCTTGGCCCAGCCCAAGGAAATCCTCAACGTCTCCTACGACATCTCGCGCGAACTCTTCGAGCAGATCAACGCGGCTTTCTTGCCGGAATACAAGGAGACCGCCGGCGCCGACATCACCGTCAGCCAGTCGCATGCCGGTTCGTCGGCTCAGGCGCGCGCCGTGCTCGAAGGCCTACAGGCCGACGTCGTGACCTTCAACCAGGTGCCCGATATCGCCAAGCTCGTCGAAGGCGGTTTCGTTTCGGCCGACTGGGCGCAGGAGTTCCCGAATAATGCCTCGCCGTTCTATTCGCTGCCGGCATTTCTCGTCCGAGGCGGCAACCCCAAGGGAATCAAGGACTGGGGCGATCTCGCCCGCGATGACGTCAAGGTGATCTTCCCGAACCCGAAGACGTCGGGCAACGGCCGCTATACCTACCTGGCCGCCCGGGCCTGGGCGACCGAGAATTTTGGCGGCGATGAAGCCCAAATCGAAGCTTTCCTGACCAAGCTCTTCAACAATGTTCCGGTGTTCGAGACCGGTGGCCGGGCAGCCACCACCGCCTTCACGGAGCGCCAGCAAGGCGACGTGCTGGTGACGTTCGAGGCGGAAGTCCAGGCAGTGCGCAGGCAACTCGGTTCCGACAAGTATGATGCTGTCATCCCCAGTGTCTCGCTGCTCTCGGAATTCCCGGTGGCGATCGTCGACAAGGTCGCCGATGCCCGTGGCAGCGCCGAAATCGCCAAGACCTACCTCGAGTTCCTCTATTCGCCGGAAGGTCAGGAGATTGCCGCGAAGAATTTTCATCGCGTCAACGATGCGACAGTTGCAGCCGCTCATGCGGCCGATTTCCCGGAGGTAAAGCTCGTCACCGTGGAAGACGCGTTCGGCGGCTGGGAAAAGGTGTCCAACGAGCACTTCGCCGAGGGCGGGCTGCTCGACAAGGTCTTCCTCAACCAGTAAGCGGTTCGACGGATTATACTTTCGCGGCGTGGCAGCCCTGCCGCGCCGCAATGCTGTTGCGGGGGCAAATGTCGGGGCGCACCAAGAGCAAGCACCTGCTGCCGGGTTTCGGGCTGACGCTGGGCGTCACCATGCTCTATCTAGCGATCATCGTGGTGCTGCCCATCGCCGCCATGTTGCTCAAGGCCGCCAGCCTCGGCTGGGAGGATCTCTGGCGTATCATCAGCTCGCGCCGCTCGATCTCGGCCTACACCGTAACCTTCGGCTCGGCCTTTCTCGCCACCATCTTCAACGGGTTCTTCGGGCTGCTCCTGGCCTGGGTGCTGGTGCGCTACGACTTCCGCGGCAAGCGCATCCTCGATGCCCTTATCGACCTGCCCTTTGCGCTGCCCACGGCCGTAGCCGGCCTGACGCTGGTGACGCTCTTCTCCGAAAACGGCTGGTACGGCCAGCTGCTTCTACCGCTCGGCATCACCGTGAACTACACCCAGGCGGGCATCGTCATCGCCATGATTTTCACTTCGGTTCCCTTCGTGGTGCGGACGGTGCAGCCGGTGCTCGAGGACATTCAGCCCGATATCGAGGAAGCGGCGCGGACGCTCGGCGCTACCCGCTGGCAGGTATTTTCCCGCGTCGTTTGGCCGGTGCTGATGCCGGCCTTCATCGCCGGCTGCGTGCTGTCCTTCGCGCGCAGCATCGGCGAATTCGGCGGCGTCGTCTTCATCGCCGGTAACCTGCCCGGCCTTACCGAAGTCGTGTCGTTGCTGATCTTTATCCGCCTCGAGGAATATTCCTATGAAGGCGCCGCCGCGCTCGCCACCGTGCTCCTGACGGTGGCCTTCGGCACCCTGCTGCTCACCAACCTGCTGCAGCAGTGGCAACTGCGCTACATGGATCGCCGCTGATGGCCACGGCATCGACCAAGACCCCATTGAGTCCGGGCGCCTACGCGCTGATTGGTCTGGCTCTGGTGCTGGCGGTGTTCGTCCTCGTCGTGCCGGTAGCACTGATCTTCACCTTCGCACTGCGCGCCGGGATAGGCGCCTATTTCGCCAACATCTTCGAGCCCGACACGCTGCACGCCGTGTTCCTCACCGTCCTGGCCTCGGTGGTCGTGGTGCCGATCAACGTCGGCTTCGGCATCTGCGCCGCCTGGGCGGTGACACGATTCCGCTTCCCCGGCCGCAACCTGCTGATCACCGTGATCGAGATCCCGTTCTCGATCAGCCCGATCGTCGCCGGCGTCTGCTATCTCTTTCTCTATGGCGGCCAGGGGCTGCTCGGCCCGCTTCTCGATGCCTGGGGCATCCGGCTGATGTTCACCGTCTCCGCCATCTTCCTCGTCAGCCTCTTCGTCACCGCGCCCTTCGTGGCCCGCGAACTGATCCCGCTGATGCAGCAGCAAGGCGGCGATGACGAGGAAGCCGCGCTGTCGCTCGGCGCCAATGGCTTCCAGATGTTCTGGTACGTCACCCTGCCCAATATCCGCTGGGCGCTGTTCTATGGCGCGGTACTCTGCAATGCCCGCGTCATGGGCGAGTTCGGCGCGGTCTCGGTCGTCTCGGGCGCCATTCGCGGGCAAACCAACACCCTGCCCTTGCAGATTTCGTTGCTATTCAACGACTTCAACGTTTCGGGCGCGTTCGCGGCAGCCTCCACGTTAGCGTTCATCGCCGTGCTGACCATCATCGCCAAGGCGTTTCTGGAGACCCAGGGCGCGGGGAGCAGCGGCGGTCGTCACTAGCCTAGCGGATGACCCGGCCGGCGGTGATGTCGATCTTCATGCCGTCATAAGCGGGGGTGACGTTCGCCGGGGTATCCCGCTCCGTCGCCTCGTAGTCGAGATCGATATGGAGATTGGTGAGCACCGCCTGCTTTGGCGCGCGCTGTTCCACCAGTTCCAGCGCCTGACTGAGGCTGAGGTGGCTCGGATGCGGCGCCGGGCGCAACGCGTCGAGAATCCAGACATCGAGGTCCGAGACCGCCGGAACTGACTTGTCGGGAATGCCCGAGAGATCACAGGAATAAGCAAAACCGCCGACGCGGAAGCCGAGCGAGAAGATGTCCCCGTGATCCTGCTCGAACGGCAGTACGGCAATGGAGCCACCAGGGCCATCGACCACCAGCTCTTCGCCCGCTTCGATCAGGTGCTGGTTGAGGATGGGCGGGTAGCCAGAACCCGGTGGCGCGGTGAAGCAATAGGCGAAGCTCGGCACGATCCGATTCGCGGCTTCCTGGCTGAAATAGACATCGACGCGCTTGCGGTTGTTGAGCGCCAGAACCCGAAGGTCGTCGATGCCGTGCGTGTGGTCGGCGTGCTCGTGGGTGTAGAGCACGGCCTCGACGCGATCGACATTGGCGTCGAGCAACTGTTCGCGGAGATCGCAGCCGGTATCGACGATGATCCGGGTCGGCTGGTCCGAGCCGGACGAGAAGCCTTCGATCAGCAGCGAGCACCTGCGACGGCGGTTCTTCGGGTTGGCCGGATCGCACACCCCCCAGTGGCCGCCGATGCGCGGCACGCCGCCGGACGAGCCGCAGCCCATCACTGTTGCGATGATGCGTTCGGCGGCGGCCATGTCAGCGCTTTGCCTTGCTGAACAGACGGAAGAAGTTTGCCGTCGAACTCTCAAATATCTGCTCGGGCGCCTGCGAGCGCACGCTCGCGAGATACTCCGCCGTATGGCGCGTGTAGGCCGGCTCGTTGGTTTGACCGCGATGCGGGATCGGGGCGAGGTAGGGCGCATCGGTCTCCACGAGGAACCGATCCTCCGGCACCATGCGGGCGACCTCACGGATCGACTCGGCGTTCTTGAAAGTGATGATCCCCGAGAACGAGACATAACCCCCGAGCTCGAGACCGATTTTGGCCAGCTCCATGCCACCCGTGTAGCAGTGAAGCACGAAGGGGAAGGTCCCCTCCCCGGTCTCTTCCTGCAGGATGGCGGCGGTCTTTTCATCAGCCTGACGAGCGTGGATCACCAGGGGCAGACCGGTGATGCGGGCCGCCGCGATATGGCGCCGAAAGCCGGTCTCCTGTGCATCCTTGGGAGCATTGTCGTAGAAATAGTCGAGCCCGGCCTCACCGATAGCGACGCATTTGGGGTGCTCGGACAGTCGCACCAGATCCTCGACCTGGATATGCAGCTCTTCGTCGGCGTGGTGCGGGTGCGTGCCGACCGAACACCAGACTTCCGGGTTTTCCTCGGCGATGGCCTTGATCTCGCCGAAGCGCTCGACGCGGGTCGAGATGGTGACCATCCGCTCGACTCCGGCGGCTTTGGCTCGAGCAATGACGCCCGCGCGGTCGGCGGCCAACTCCGGAAAGTCGAGATGGCAGTGGCTGTCGATGATCATCGGTTTACGCCGTTTTCGGCAGCTCGAACTTCTTGAATACCGGCTCGGGCGGCGGCAGCACTGTGCCGGCAGGTATACCAGTGTCGCCTAGTGCGTGGGTGAGCAGCCGCTGGTCGGCTGGAACCGCCAGCATGTCGAGGAATTTGGCTGCCGACGCCGGCACGAACGGCTGCGCGGCGATGGCGGCACGACGCACGACATCGGCAGTCGTAGCGAGGATCGTCCCCATGCGCGGCAGGTCGGCCTTGAGCCCCCACGGCGCCTGATCGGCGAAGTAGAGGTTGGCGGCCGAGAGCAACGCGATGAGCTCGGCAGTCGCTTCATGCAACTGTTGGGTCTGCATCGCCTCGTTCATCCGGGCGATGCCGTCCCTGACGGTCTGTATGATGGCGCGATCGGCATCCGTCTGCGCCGCTTCCGGCACAACGCCTCCAAAATTCTTCTGGATCATCGACAGCGAGCGCTGCGCCAGGTTCCCGAAGTTGTTGGCGAGGTCGGCATTGTTGCGGTTGATGAACTTCTCTTTGCCCCAGTCGCCATCCTGCCCGAAGCTGACTTCGCGCAGGCAGTAGTAGCGGACCGGATCGGTGCCGAATTCGCTGAGCTGCTCGAACGGGTCGACGACGTTGCCGAGCGACTTCGACATCTTCTTGCCTTCCGATGTCAGGAAGCCGTGGGCAAAGACGCGCTTGGGCACCGGCAGCCCGGCGCTGAGCAGGAAGGCCGGCCAGTAGACCGTGTGGAAGCGAATGATGTCCTTGCCGATGACATGGAGGTTCGCCGGCCAGAAGCGCCGTCTGTCGTCACCCCCGCCGATATAGCCCGTAGCGGTGATGTAGTTGGTGAGCGCGTCGACCCAGACATACATGACGTGGCCGGGCGCGTTCGGCACCGGAATGCCCCAGTCGAAGGTGGTGCGGCTGATCGAGACGTCGCGCAGCCCGGCTTTGACGAACGAGACGATCTCGTTGCGGCGCTCCTCGGGCGCGATGAACTCGGGATGCTCCTCATAGAGCTTGAGAAGCTGGTCCTGATAGGCGGAGAGGCGGAAGAAGTAGCTGTCCTCCTCCACCCACTTTACCTCAGCGCCGGTCGGCGCGAACTTCTTGCCGCCCTCGCCATCGGTGAGTTCGTCTTCGTCGAAATAGGCCTCGTCGCGCACCGAGTACCAGCCCTTGTAGGTCGACTGGTAGATGTCGCCATTGTTGCCGGCGGCCATCCGTTTCCAGATTTCCTGGCTGGCGGCGTGGTGGCGCGGCTCGGTGGTGCGGATGAAATCGTCGTTCGAAACGTTGAGCGCCGCGGCCATCTCGCGGAAGCGAGCCGAGTTGCGATCGGCCAGCTCGCGGGCGGTGATGCCCTGCGCCGCGGCCGTCTGCACCATCTTGATGCCGTGCTCGTCGGTGCCGGTGAGGAAAAACACGTCTTTGCCCTCGAGCCGGGCCCAGCGGGCGATGGCATCGGTCGCAATCATCTCGTAGGCGTGCCCGATATGGGGTTCGCCATTGGGATAGGCGATTGCAGTGGTGACGAAGAACGTTTCGGTCATCTGGGCTCGATCGGGGACGCAGTTAGGAGCGCATGCTTCCTGATCGCGTCGAAGATCGCGACCAGCGTCTGCCGCGGGTCGAGATTGTACTCGTCGGCCTCGGCAAACATGAGGTCGGCCTTGTCCCATAGCTCCGTGGCAGAGGCAAGACGCCTGCGCGCAGCGGGGCCATCCGCAGCGGCGGCGCGGGCTTCTCCGGCTACCCAGTCGCGCACGATCTCTCGGGCGAACCGGCCCTGCGGTCCATCCTTTTCGGCCGCCAGGACATCGGCAAGGGCGATATGGGCCGCCGGGGGCGGGCCGGAGGGGTTCTGCAGCCAGTTGCGCAGGGCACCCAGCGCGCTCTCGTCGCCGATTAGCAGGGCCTCGAAGCCGCGGCGCGGCCGGCCACCTGCGAGATCGACGGCGTGGTCGACAGTCTGGCCCGGGCGGACCGAAAGGAGGACGTCGCGGACGTCGGCGTCGGCAATCGGCCGCAGCGCCAGCGAGTGGCAGCGGGACTTGATCGTCGGCAGCAGTGACCCGGGCCGGTGTGAGACGAGAAAGAAGGTCGTATCGGGTGGCGGCTCTTCCAGAATCTTGAGCAGCGCGTTGGCCGAAGACGGGTTGCAGTCGTCGATCGGGTCGACCACGACGACGCGATGCCCCGCCCTGCCCCGCGTGCGGTGCAGGCCCTCGATCAGGTCGCGGACCTCGTCCACGCGGATGACGGTGTAGTAGCCCTTGCCGCTGTCGCGCGGTGCCTTGCGCAGCACCTGCAGGTTCGGATAGCCGCCGGCCGCGACCTGCTCGGCAATATGGTGCGGATCCTCGTCGCCGGTGCGCTCGAAGATCTTCCGTGCCAAGTCGAAGGCCAATGTCGCCTTGCCGATACCGTGCGGCCCGTGGATCAGCACGCCGCCCGGCATACGTCCAGCGGCGAGCATGGCGAGGATGCCCGCGCGCGCTTCGACATGCCCGAGCACGCGCCGCTGCATCTCCGGCAGCGGCACGCCGTCGAGCTGGTCGGGTTCGCGCTGTTCGTATTCGCTCAAGCCGGCGTCCCGGTCTGCAGCTCGGGGAACCGCCGGGTGAGCGTGTCCCAGATCTCCTGCTCAAGCGCGTCTTCGCTCTGCGCAGCGGAGATCACGACGCAGCGTTCGGGATTGTTGGCGGCGATGGCAAGGAAGGCCTCGCGCAACCGGCGATGCCAGTCGAGGTCTTCTTTCTCGAACCGGTCGCCGGTGGCCTGCAGCGCGCCTTCGAGCTCGCGCTCGTTGACACGGCGGAAGGCCACCTCCGGGTCCATGTCGAGAATGATGGTGAGATCGGGCTTGCGGTTGTTGAGCGCCAGCGCCTCAAGCCCGCGGATCAGCTTGTCGTCCACCCCGCCAGTAAGGCCCTGATAGGCCCGGGTCGAGTCGTGGAAGCGATCGGAGATCACCCATTTGCCGGCATCGAGGCTGGGGCCGATCAACTGGTTGACATGGTCGAGGCGAGCGGCGGCAAACAGCACTGCCTCTGCGCCGGGTCCCCAGCTCTCCGAACGGCCCTGCAGGATGAATGCCCGGACGGCCTCGGCCTTAGGCGTGCCACCCGGCTCGCGCGTGCGGACGGCCGAAATCTCGTGCCGCCCCAGATTGGCGAGCAGCCGCTTGACCTGCGTCGACTTGCCGACGCCCTCGCCACCCTCAAAGGTGATGAAGCGGGCCGCGACCTTGGCTGGCACGTCGAGCATCGGATTTCCTTCGGGTTACAACCAGCCGAGCAGCAGTTGCTTGACCGCATCCGATGCCTTGCGAACGATATCGCCTTCTCCGACGTCGGTGGCGGCATAGAGCGGCGTGACCTGAATCACCTTGTCGTCACACATGACGTTCAGCTTGCCGACTTCCTGTCCGGCCTTGACCGGCGGACGCAGCGGGCCGCGATAAGTGACAGTAGCGGTCGGACAGTTGTTGGCGCCCTTGGGCAGGAAGAGATCGATGTTGCCCTTGCCGACGAGACCCACTTCCGGCTCCGTGCCGCCATAGACATTGGCACGGGCGACCACCTGCCCGGCAGCAAAGACCGGCACCAACTCAAAGCCGCGCGTTCCCCAGGTCACGAGCTTGCGCGCTTCTTCGGCACGCATGGTCATGGAGGTGAGGCCATGCAGCACGGCAATCAGGCGGCGGCCGCCTGCTGCTGTAGAGACGACGGTGCCGTAGCCGGCCGCCTCGGTGTGTCCGGTTTTGAGGCCATCGACGCCGATGCCCATCTCCACCAGCGAATTGCGGTTCTGTTGCCGGATCTTGTTCCAAGTGAACTCAGGCTCGGAAAAGATCGGGTAGTATTCGGGGAACTGCGCGATCAGGAACCGCGCCAGGATCGCGAGGTCACGCGCCGTCGAATACTGGTTCGGATCCGGCAGGCCCGTGGCGTTGACGAAATGCGAGTTGGTCATGCCGATCTCGGCCGCCAGCTGGTTCATCATGCCTGCGAAGGTCGTCTCACTGCCGGCGATACCTTCGGCCAGCGCGATCGCTGCGTCATTGCCCGACTGGATGATGACCGAGCGAAGGAGATCGGCCACCGGCACCTTGGAGTTGAGTTCGGCGAACATGGTCGAGCCGCCGGAGGCAGCGCCGCCGTCCCGCCAGGCATGCTCAGAAATGAAGAACTCGTCCGTCATCTGCAGGCGGTTACGCTGCAGCTCGTCGAAGACGACGGCGACCGTCATCAGCTTGGCCATGCTGGCCGGCTCCATGGCGGAATCGGCTTCCTTGTTGAAGAGGACGGTGCCGGATTCGTAATCCATCAGCACGGCGAACTTGGCCTTGGTGTCGAAATCCTGCGCGTGCACACCGCCGACCACCAGGACCAGCGACGTCACCAATGCCAACAGCCTCAGACCAAATCCCCGCACGTCATTCCTCGCTCTCGGGCCGCCGCAGCCCGTACCCGAGACTAATAGAGAATTATGTCGCTGAGGCCAAGTTCCTGAGCCAGCGAAAGCACATCCGCGCGGGCTACACCGGGCTTCAATTTCGTGAGGGTGAGCCGCGTTTCGGTATGATCGCCGAGCGCGACCTCGGCTTCGTCGACTGCGCCATAGACCGCAAAGGCCTCGGCAACCTCTACCGCCCGGATGCCGTCGCGGAACTGACCCAGCTGCAGCTTGATGTCGCGGGCCGTTTCGTCGACCGAAGAGACCCACTCGTTGAGCGCCGTCGAGCGTGTCGCCATGGCGGTGGCGGCGGCATGGGCGGAGTTGATCGCCGCCTCTTCCTCCGTCGCCGCATAGCCGAAGAGATTGAAGAAATCGTCGGCGAGGTCCTGCGAGGAGTAGGCCCCCCTGCTCTGTCCTTGATAGTCGGCCGCCGCGGCGGCGCTCACCACCGGCTGCGGCTGCGGCTGCTGCATCTGCTGCGGTTCGACCATGGCGAGACGGGTTTCACTCATGCCGACGCCGAGTTGTTGCTCCATGCGCGTGGGCTTGTTGATGCTGGCCATGAGCATCCGGGTGTCGTCGCCGTTGAGCGGCGCCGGCCCGACATAGGAGACGGCGATGTTACCGGTGCCTTTATTCACGTAGCCCAGGATGTCTGCGGCGCGGTGGCTCAGGTCCATGATGCGGCCATGGATGTACGGTCCACGATCGTTGACTCGGACGACCACGGAGCGGCCGTTATCGGTATTGGTGACGCGCACATAGCTCGGCAGCGGCAGCGTCGGATGCGCCCCGGTGATGGCATTGGCCGAGAAGATCTCGCCATTGGCCGTGCGCCGGCCATGGAAATCGGACCCGTACCACGACGCTTTGCCGACATCGGAATAGCCCTGCGGGTTCTCGCGCGGCGTATAAACCTGGCCACGCACGGTATAGGGCTTGCCCACCAGATAGCGGCCACCACCCTTAGGCGGATTGGGATTGCGGGTGACGCGGGGCGAAACCGCGACCCCATACTCCTTTGAGGTGAAGGCTGCCCGTTTGACCGTCGCCCCCGTCCCGCCACCGCCTGAACAGGCGGCAATCATCGGGGCGACGAAGGCCGAGAGGACAAGGAGACGAATGGCATTGTGCCACGTACGGGACGATGTAGAACGCATAATACCCAAACCCTGCTGCCGGATCAGTCTAGCCAATCCCTCCGCCCCCTTCTTCCAGAAGGCCCCAGCATGGTTGCGGTGGAGTTAATTTGCCTAAAATTGCGCCGAATTAAGCAGGCGTTTCAGGATCATGTGATTGCCTATGGCATTCATATAAAGATATCTTTATATCCCCTGATGCGTCGCAAGCGCGTAGAGACCAGAGCGATGAACCACATTCAGACATCTGCCCCCGCCCTCCCCGACGGCCGCGAGGTCCTCGCTGCCCTCAAGCAGGCCGCGTCCGAACGCATCCTCGTCCTCGACGGCGCCATGGGCACGATGATCCAGCAGCTCAAGCTGAATGAGGCCGCCTATCGTGGCGACCGGTTCAAGGACTGGCACAAGGATGTGCGGGGCAATAACGACCTGCTCAACCTGACGCTGCCCGACGCCATCCGTGCCATCCACCTGCAGTACTACCTGGCCGGCGCCGATATCGTGGAGACCAACACCTTCTCCTCGACCGACATCGTCATGGCCGATTATGGAATGCAGGAACTGGCCTACGAGCTGAACTACGAGGGCGCGCGGCTGGCACGTGAGGCAGCGCAACTCGCGTTCGAGAAGGACGGCAAGCGGCGCTTCGTCGCCGGCGCCCTGGGCCCGCTCAACAAGACGGCGTCGATGTCGACCGACGTCAATTCGCCCGGTCACCGGGCGATCACCTTCGACGAGATCGTCAAAGGCTATTCCGAGCAGATCAACGGCCTGATCGACGGCGGCGTCGACATGCTGCTGTTCGAGACGATCACCGACACGCTCAACACCAAGGCCGGCATCTTCGCGGCGCAGCGCATCTTTGCCGAGCGTGGCATCGAGCGGCCCGTGATGATCTCAGGCACGATCACTGACCTTTCCGGTCGTACGCTCTCCGGCCAAACCCCCACCGCGTTCTGGTACTCGGTGCGGCACGCCAACCCTTTCACCATCGGCCTCAACTGCGCGCTGGGCGCCAACGCCATGCGCGCGCATATCGCCGAGCTGAGCGATGTGGCTGATACCTTCATTTGCGCCTACCCCAATGCCGGCCTGCCCAACGAGTTCGGGGGCTATGACGAAACGCCGGAATTCATGGCGCGCCAGATCGAGGGCTTTGCCCGCGACGGCTTCGTCAACATCGTCGGCGGCTGCTGCGGCTCGACCCCCGACCACATCCGGGCGATTGCGGCTGCGGTCAGCAAGCACAAGCCGCGCAAGGTGCCGCAGACCGAGCGGCTGCTGCGGCTTTCGGGTCTCGAGCCCTTCACGCTCACCAAGGAAATCCCATTCGTAAATGTCGGTGAGCGCACCAACGTCACGGGATCAGCTCGCTTTCGCAAGCTGATCACCGCGGGCGACTACACGGCGGCGCTCGATGTGGCCCGCGACCAAGTGCAGAACGGCGCCCAGGTCATCGACATCAACATGGATGAGGGGCTGATCGACTCGGCCAAGGTGATGGTCGAATTCCTGAACCTGCTCGCGGCCGAGCCGGACATCGCCCGGGTCCCGCTGATGATCGACTCCTCGAAGTTCGAGGTGATCGAAGCGGGCCTCAAGTGCGTGCAGGGCAAGGCCCTGGTCAATTCGATCTCGATGAAGGAAGGCGAGGAAAAATTCCTCGAAACGGCCCGGCTGGTCCGTGCCTATGGCGCGGCCGTGGTGGTGATGGCCTTCGACGAGAAGGGCCAGGCGGACACCGAGGCCCGCAAGGTCGAGATCTGCGCCCGGGCCTATAAGCTGCTGACCGAAGAGGTCGGCTTTCCGCCCGAGGATATCGTCTTCGATCCCAACATCTTCGCGGTCGCGACCGGCATTGAGGAGCACGCCAACTACGGCAACGACTTCATCAATGCCACCCGGACCATTCGCGAGACGCTGCCGCACGTCCATATCTCAGGGGGCGTATCAAACCTCTCCTTCTCGTTCCGCGGCAACGAGCCGGTTCGCGAGGCGATGCACTCGGTGTTCCTCTACCACGCCATCCAGGCCGGCATGGACATGGGCATCGTCAATGCAGGCCAGCTGGCCGTCTATGACACGCTGGATCCGGAGCTCCGCGAGGCCTGCGAGGACGTGATCCTCAACCGACGGGACGATGCAACCGAACGGTTGCTCGACCTCGCCGAGCGCTACAAGGGCCAGGCCGGCGGTGAACAGAAGGCCAAGGATCTCAGCTGGCGCGCAAAGCCGGTCGAGGAACGCATCTCGCACGCTCTCGTCAACGGCATCACCGAGTTTATCGACGAAGACACCGAAGAGGCCCGGCTCAAGGCCGAACGGCCGCTACACGTCATCGAAGGCCCGCTGATGGCCGGCATGGGCGTGGTCGGCGACCTCTTCGGTTCTGGCAAGATGTTCCTGCCGCAGGTGGTGAAGTCAGCCCGCGTGATGAAGCAGGCCGTGGCCCATCTTCTGCCCTACATGGAGGCCGAAAAGGACGCCAATGGCGACGCTTCGGGCTACAAATCGGCCGGCAAGATCCTGATGGCGACGGTCAAGGGCGACGTCCACGACATCGGCAAGAACATCGTCGGCGTGGTCCTCTCCTGCAACAACTACGAGATCATCGATCTCGGCGTGATGGTGCCGACCGCGAAGATTCTCGAGACGGCCAAGGCCGAGAAGGTCGACGCTATCGGGCTCTCGGGCCTGATCACGCCCTCGCTCGACGAGATGGTGCATGTCGCCTCCGAGATGGAGCGCGAAGGCTTCGACATCCCGCTGCTGATTGGCGGGGCGACGACCTCGCGCGTGCACACGGCGGTGAAGATCCATCCGCAGTACACCAGCGGCCAGACGGTGCACGTTCATGACGCCAGCCGTGCGGTCAATGTCGTGTCGTCCCTGCTCTCGCCCGAGCAGCGGCCGGCCTATATCGCCGACATCAAGGCCGAGTACCAGAAGGTGGCCGAAAAGCACGCCCAGAGCGAGCGCGAGAAGCAGCGCCTGCCGCTGGCGGCCGCGCGTGCCAACAGCTTCAAGACCGACTGGACCGCCTTCACGCCGACCAGGCCGAGCTTCCTCGGCACCAAGGTGTTCGAGAACTACGACCTCGGCGAGCTGGCAAGGCATATCGACTGGACCCCGTTCTTCCAGGCCTGGGAACTCAAGGGCCGTTACCCGGCCATCCTAGAGGACAAGGAACAGGGCGCTGCGGCCCGCCAGCTTCATGACGACGCCCAGAAGATGCTGGCCGAGGTGCTCAGGAAGAATTGGTTCCGCCCCAAGGCGGTGATCGGTTTCTGGCCGGCCAATGCTGCCGGCGACGACATCAAGCTCTTCACCGACGAAAGCCGGTCCGAGGAATTGGCGACCTTCTACACCCTGCGCCAGCAGCTTTCGAAATCAGGCGACAAGCCCAACATGGCCCTGGCCGACTTCGTTGCGCCCGTTGGCACCAAGCCCGATTATGTCGGTGGCTTCGTGGTGACGGCCGGGCTCGAGGAAGTGGCGATCGCCGAGCGCTTCGAACGCAAGAACGACGACTATTCGTCGATCCTCATCAAGGCTTTGGCCGATCGCTTCGCCGAAGCTTTTGCCGAGGTGATGCACGAGCGCGTGCGCAAGGAATTCTGGGGCTACGCCCCGGATGAGAACCTGTCGCCTGAGGAGCTGCTCCAGGAAACCTATCGTGGCATCCGTCCGGCACCGGGCTATCCGGCACAGCCGGATCACACCGAAAAGACCACCCTCTTCCACCTGCTCAACGCCAAGCAGCGCATCGGCGTCGAGCTGACCGAGAGCTACGCCATGTGGCCGGGCTCGTCTGTCTCGGGCATTTATCTCGGGCACCCGGAAGCCTTCTATTTCGGCGTCGCCAAGGTGGAGCGCGACCAGGTCGAGGATTATTCGAGGCGCAAGGGCATGCCGACCCGTGAGGTCGAGCGCTGGCTCGGGCCGATCCTCAACTACACGCCGTCCACCAAGGAGGGAGACTGATGTCCGGCACGCCGTTCGACAAGGCCAGCTCCAGTATTCCGGTGACCATCGTCACGCACGGGCCCATGCCGCCACGCGATGAGGATTCAGCATTGATCCATCTGGACCCGGCGCTGCACGACCGCCACGCGCAGGGTTCCGAATGCGTTGCCTGTGCCGCCGCTGGCGATGTGCGGGCCATGCTCTTCGATCTGCTGACGCAAAGCCGCCAGGAGAAGCGTCGGCTGCAGTCCGTCATCATCGATGCGCGCGACGTGAAGAACACCCTGCCGATCGTAGCCAAGCTCGACCCGCATACGAGTGCTAACGGTCTGCGCGACCACACGGTGCTGCGCAGCTTCCACCTCAGCCGGGTGATCTAGGCTTACGCCGCCTGCTTGCCGGGCGGCTGCTCGACGACGGTCTGGTTGCGGCCGCGCTGCTTGGCCTCGAACAGGCACTTGTCGGCCCGGTCGAAGAGCTTGGCCACCGTGTCGCCGGCGTGAAACTGCGCCACGCCGATCGAGGCGGTGACATTCCCCACCACGCCTTTGCCGAGGATTTTGGTGAGATCGCAGTCCACGATCGCCCGGCGGATTCGTTCCGCGATGATTCGAGCTCCGGGGAGATCCTCATCGCGGATGATGACGAGGAACTCGTCGCCGCCGGTGCGGCCTAGGATGTCTTGCTCACGCGTCGAGGACATGAGCGCGCGGCCGACCAGCCGCAGGATCTCGTCGCCGATCTGATGCCCATAGCCGTCGTTGAGCTGCTTGAAGTGATCGACGTCCACCACAGCAAGGCAGAGCCGAGTATGGGGCGCCAAGTCGGTGAACAACTCGCCGAGTGCCTGATCCAGGCCGGCACGGTTGGCGACGCCGGTCAGTGTATCGACGGTCGCCGCACGACTCAGCGCCGCCAGTTCGTCCTGCCCGGTGGTGATGATTTCCATGGTCTGGTCGAGTTCGGACGACAGCGCCTCGTTGGCGCGCCGGAGCGCGACGTTGGTGGCCTCAAGCCGCAGAATCCATTCGCGCAGCAGCGCCGCATCGATGTCGTCGCCGCCGAGATGTTCGGTTGCCCCGGCAAGCTCAGCCGCTTGCGAGCGGTTAGCCTCCTGGCTCGCCGCCATCAGCGTTTCGAGAGCCCCGATCCGCGCGATCATGCTGCCCACCACCTGTGTGATGGTGCCTTCGTTCTGGTACGGGGCGACGAAATCCTCGTAGAGCTGCTCGCCCGCCGTCCGGGCGTCCTCGCCCCGCCCGTTCGCCCCCTCTTCGAGGATGGCGCCGGCGCGAATGGCATCCAGCGTCGGTGCGCCGGCAAGGTAGTCGTAGCAAAGCTTGTAGAACGGCGGCACAGGCGGCACCTGCGCCCGCTCCAGCAGTGCAAGTACCGCGTCTCCCCGGCTCGCGCCAATTCCGGCGTCGAGAAGCAACATCGCGCTGGCCCCCAGCGACAGACAGGTCCCTTTCTGGAACCCTGCTCAGTCTTGCCTCACGATAGGCACGGAGTCGTTTCCAGAATCCAAACGACCCCGGGAAAAATGTCAGGGGGTCAAGTCCTTGGGCGGCACCAGCCCATTGATCAGCGACGCCGTGGTGACGGTATTGGCGAGAAGGCATGCGATGGTCATCGGCCCTACTCCACCCGGCACCGGCGTGATCGCCCGGGCGACAGCCGCCGCACCGGCATAATCGACATCGCCAACCAGCCGCGTCTTGCCCTCGCCCTTCTCGGGCGCGTCGATGCGGTTGATGCCGACATCGATGACCGTCGCGCCCGGCTTGATCCAGTCGCCCTTGATCATCTCCGGGCGGCCGACCGCCGCCACCACGATATCGGCTTGCCGGACGACATCGGCGAGGTTCTTAGTACGGGAATGGGCGACGGTGACGGTGCAGTTCTCGCGCAGCAGCAGTTGCGCCATCGGCTTGCCCACGAGGTTCGAACGCCCGACGATCACTGCGTTGAGGCCGCTCAGCGACCCGAGCGTGTCGCGCAGCAGCATCAAGCAGCCGAGCGGCGTGCAGGAAACCGGCCCCGGCAGCCCGATCGTCAGCTTGCCGACGCTCGCCGGTGTGAAGCAGTCGACGTCCTTGTCGGGCGAGATAGTATCGATGATCTTGTTGGCATCGATGTGGTCAGGCACTGGCAATTGTACAAGGATTCCATGGATCTTGTCGTCGTTGTTCAAGCGACGCACGAGCTCCAGGACTTCGAGCTCAGACACATCTGCCGGCAGCTCATACTTTTCCGAGTGCATGCCGACCTCGACGGTCTGCTTGGCCTTGTTGCGCACATAGACCTGGCTCGCCGGATCGTGGCCAACGATCACCACCGCGAGCCCCGGCTTGATTCCGTGCTCGGTTTCGAGCCGCTGCACATGGCCGGCGATCCGTGCGCGCAGCCCCTCGGCAAATGTCTTTCCGTCGATGATCTTGGCGGTCATGCGGGCATCCTTCGGGGCTGGGTTGGGGAGACCGCGATATGTCAGAACGCCGAGCGGATCGCAATCCCTGCGGCTTCAAGGGCGGTCCGCACCTGCCGGGCGATGGCGACCGCCTCCGGGTTGTCGCCATGGATGCAGAGCGATTTCGCCTCGGTCTGGATGACCGTGCCGTCGGCGGCAACAATCTCTCCTGTCTGCGCCAACCGGATGGCCTGCTCGGCAATGAAGCCGACATCGTGGATCACGGCACCGGGCTCGGATCGCGGCATCAGCAGGCCGTTGGCAAGGTAGGCACGGTCAGCATAGGCCTCGCGCACGACCGGGAAGCCCATGGTCTCAGCCACGTCGACCTGCGCCGAGTTGTCGATGGCCAGGATGCCGAGCCCACGCACCAGCCCCTCGCAGGCGGCGAAGCAGACGGCGGCAATGGACGCCTCCTCGGCCGCCATGTTGGCGAGTGCCCCGTGCAGTTTGACATATTTGAGGGAAACGCCCTCTTCCACGGCCAGCTCCGCCAGGTCGCGAACCTGCCGACGGACCGTGTCGTCGAGCTCCTGCGGCGGCAGCACCAGCCGGCGGCGGCCGAAATTCTCGGGATCGGCAAAGCCGGGATGCGCCCCTACGGTGACGCCGCGCGCTTTCGCGGCACGGAGCGCCACCACCATGGTGACGTGATCGCCGGCATGGCCGCCGCAGGCGATGTTGGCCGACGATACCAGCTCTAGCATAGCCTCGTCATTGCCGATGCCTTCGCCGAGATCGGCATTGAGATCGAGCCAGGTCATCGCAAGAACCCTTGTGCTTTGGCGACGGTCACCGGTTGGAACGACACCGTCGTACCCGGCCGCATCTGAACGAAGCGGTCGAAATCGGCAGAGATAACAGTGGCAATGCGCGGATAGCCGCCGGTCGGCTGGTGGTCGCGCAGCAGTACAATGGGCGTGCCGTCGCCGAGAATCTGGATGTCGCCGGCCACGATGGCGTCCGACACCAGCGTCAGGCTCATGGTCTGGGCGAAGACGAGATGGCGATCCTCCAGCCGGGCGCCCATGCGGTCGAGCTTCGGCGAGATGATGAACGGCTTCGCCACGAACGCCTCGCGCACGGCAGAGGGGAAGAGGTCGGCATGGAGGCCCCAGTTCACCCGGATCGGGCCCTCCGTTGTCTTGGCCAAGGGCGGGCCGATCGGAGTACCGGGTTCCCGCAGCCGAAGCTCATCCCCTGCCTGGAGGGCCCTGCCCTCCGGACCGCCCAGGCCGACGGTGAGGTTGGTCGAGCGGCTGCCCATCACCTGGCCAATGTCGATCTCGCGCTCGAAGCGAAGATAGCCGTAGTTTCCCGCCGGGCCCGGCGTAATGTCGAGGCGGTCGCTGGCCTTGAGTTTTGTCGTGCCGGGCCAACTCCTCGCTTTGCCGTTGACGGCAACCCTGAACTCCCCGCCCGCAAAAGCCACCCGCACCGGCTCCAGGGGCTCCACGCTCAAACCAGCCGTGGTGAACTCGATGGCGGTCGATCCAGCAATGTCGAGCAGCGTCCCGGCTGTCCGGAAGGCGGTCCGGTCCATCGGACCCGACGCCGTGACGCCATGGACCAGCATCCCGAAGCGGCCCTCGTCCTGCAGTGTGCAGAGCGGTCCGGCCCGCAGAATGCGGATCACGGCGCGGCCTCGAAGTGGATGGTGTCGCCGGCGCGCAGGATCGTCGGGGGCATAGCGGCCGGGTTGAAGTTGCGGAAGTCGGTGTGACCGATCACATGCCAGCCCGTCGGGATCGGCGTCGCTGCGATCGCGGTCTGTCCAGCGGCAAACAGCACCGTGCCGGCCGGTACGGTGGGACGCACAGTCGACCGGCGTGGCACCGTCAGAGCGGCTTCATGAAAACCGCAATAGACGAAGCCGGGCGCGAATCCCGTCGCCAAGACGCGAAGCGGCGCGGCGTTGTGCGCGGCGACAAAGTTTTCCGGCGAGAGCTCCAGCCCGGCAGCCACATCAGGCAAATCCTCGCCATCGAAACGTACCGAGACGGGATGTGCCGCCGTCGGATCAGCCTCCATTTTTACCGAGGACAGCAGCCGCAGCTCTCCTGCGAGCTGATCGAACGAAATGCTTACGGGATCATACGTCACCAGCACCGAGACAAGGCTCGGCACCACCTCCATCACCCCTAACGGCAGCCGCCCATGGATTGCCCGTGCAAAGTCCACCGCGGCGCGATTGGCTGGCTCGGAAAGCGTCGTGCCGAAGCGCACCAAAAGAGCGCTATCGCCAAGCGGAACAAGCGTGGGGGTAATGTCCATGCGAGTCTCTTAGCGTCCGGTCTGGACACCCGCCAACCGAAAAGCTAAAGCCGCAGTGCCGGGTAGGTGGCAGAGCGGTTGATTGCTCCGGTCTTGAAAACCGGCGAACGTGCAAGCGTTCCGGGGGTTCGAATCCCTCCCTACCCGCCAGTCTTTCTAGATTTCGAGCAGCAACGGACAGTGGTCCGAGACTTCGGGCGTGGTGATCACGGTGAAGTTGCGGACGACTGCCGCCTCGTTGACCAGCATATAGTCGGCGAACTTGCCGGGTTTCTTGTAGTGCGAACTGCGCGTGCCGGGGAGGGTGCGGCCGGTGACAAGGTCCCTGAGTCCGAGTTCGGCGAGGACCCCGAACGTCTGGCTGCCCGGCTCAACGTTGAAATCGCCGCAGACTACCAATGGGTCATGCGGTTCCGCGACCGACCGCACGAGGTCGCGCAGATTTTCGGCTTGGGCAAGACGTTGCGGGGTGTCCCCCTTGCCGTTGAGATCGCGAAGGCCGTGCATGTGCGCGATGGTCACGAAGCGGTCGGCCCCGTAGTCGTAGAGACGAATGGCGTGGGCGTTGCGTGACCTAGGATGGTCGCCATAGCCATGGGGCGAAAAGGTCTTGTGCACGAAGCGCTGTGCTTGTGCGGTGATGGGGAATGCATTGTTGACGAAGGTGGCGAGGCCCCACTGCGAAGCAATCCCCGTCTCCCCGTCCCAGAGGACGCCCTGTGCGGCTGGACAGAAGATAGCGACGTGCTCCGGCAATGCCGCGGCTACGTCGCTGAAGAGGTTTGGGCGCTGCGCTAGAGCGTGGTCACCGTCGCGGTAGGTCAGCAGGTCGGCGCTCGTCTGGGGGCTGTGCACCACCTCCTGCAGGCAGAGCACGTCGGGCTGCGACGCAGCGAGAAAGGCAATCAACGGCTGGTAGAGCGTCCCACCCCAACCGTTGAGGCACATGATCTGCATTGTCACCCCTGGCGCTGGCGCTACGGCAGCAGCAGCGTCTGTCCGGTCGTTGCCCGGGATTCCAGCGCCTGGTGCGCCTTCACGGCGTCCGCCAGCGCAAAGGTCTGGTCGATCGAAACCTTGATGTGGCCGGCGAGGATGGTGGAGAACAGCGCCTCGGCGGCTTCGCGGAGTTCAGTGCCGGTGGGGAAATAAGCCCCGGCAGTGGGGCGGGTGAGATAAAGTGAGCCCTTGTCAGCCAGGATGCCGAGCTTGGGGATCGACACCGGGCCCGAGGCATTGCCGAAGCTGACCATCAGGCCGCGTTTGACGAGGCAATCGAGCGAGCCTTCGAAGGTCGCCTGGCCGACGCCGTCGTAGACGACATCGACGCCATGGCCGTCGGTGATTTCCCGCACGAGCGCGACCCAGTCCTCGGTCTTGTAGTTGATGGCGTAGGCGCAGCCATTGGCCTTGGCGATGGCAACCTTCTCGTCAGAGCCGGCGGTGCCGATGACACGGGCGCCGAGTGCATGCGCCCACTGCGTCAGCATCTGGCCGGTGCCGCCGGCGGCGGCGTGCACGAGGATGGTCTGGCCGGCTTCGACCGGATAGGTCCAGTGCAGCAGGTAGAAGGCCGTGGTGCCCTTGAGCAGTGCTGCAGCCGCGACCTCGTCGGAGATGCCGTCGGGGATCGGCACGGCCTTGTCGGCCGGCAGCAACCGCTCGTCGGCATAAGCGCCGGGCGGGCCGGAATAGGCGACGCGGTCGCCCACTTTCCACAGCGTCACGTCAGGGCCGATGGCGGTGACCACCCCCGCCCCTTCATTTCCGGCCACGAAGGGGAGCGGCGTCGCATAGAGGCCGCTACGCTGATAGGTGTCGACGAAATTGAGGCCGATAGCCTTGTTCTGAATGGCGATCTGTCCAGGGCCGGGCGCATCGAGGATTCGATCCTCCAGTTGCATCACCTCGGGACCGCCATAGCTGCGCACGAAAAATGCGCGGCTCACGGCTTCTTCCTCGGCGCCGACTTGGGACGGGACTGGGCTCGGCTCTGCGGCGACTTTGCCCGCGGCTTGGGTGCAGCAGGGGCGGCCGGAGCAGCCTTGGCTGCCTCGACGCGAGTCGGGGCAATGCCGGCATCGGGCAATGTCGCGGCAGCGGCCAGCCGGTGCGCATCCGGAGACCGCTTCTTGCGCCGCCCGGCGGCAATGATGTTGATCGCTTCGACCAGCACCGAGAAGCCCATGGCGGCGTAGATGTAGCCCTTGGGAATGTGGAAGCCGAGGCCATCGGCCACCAGCGAGACGCCGATCAGGAGCAGGAAGGCCAGAGCCAGCATCTTGGTGGTGGGGTGTTCAGCGACGAACCGCGCCACCGGACCGGAGGCAAAGAACATCACGGCCACGGCGACGATCACCGCCGCGATCATTACCTCGACATGGTCCGCCATGCCGACAGCGGTGATGATCGAGTCGATGGAGAACACCATGTCGATGACGATGATCTGGCCGATGATGGCGGCGAAGGCCGCCGTGGCCTTCCGGGCAAGATCGTCCTCATGCGGCTCCTCGATGGCCGCATGCATTTCGTGCGTAGCCTTGTAGATCAGGAAGCCGCCGCCAGCGATGAGGATCAAGTCCTTCCACGAAAGGGCAATGTCGAAGACAGTGATGGCGGGCTGGGTAAGCGAAATGACCCAGCTGATGACCAGCAGCAGCAGGATGCGGAAAACCAGGGCCAGCAGGATGCCGATCTTGCGCGCGCGCTCGGCCTGCTCCTTGGGTAGTCGCGACACCAGCACCGAGATGAAGACGATATTGTCGATGCCGAGAACGATCTCCATGACCGTCAGGGTTGCGAAGGCGATCCACACATTGGGATCGGAGAGCAGCTCGAGCATCGGTTTCTCCGGAGGATACTTTGGTGGCCGCAAATCTAGTGATGGGGCGACGGAGTTGGAAGTGCCCCATTCACAGGTTTCTGGGGGTGCGGTTTTTCACCGCGCCCCCACGTGGAAGCATGATCGTCGAGGCGCCGGGGTGGTTCGGCGCAGCCGGGGGTGGTACTTTTTTGGCAAGTCAATCAAGGACCTTGAGGTCAATGGACACCTTTACCCCCATCCCTGCCCTGATCGGCGGCCTGCTCATCGGGCTGGCCTCCGCATTGCTCTGGCTGGGCAATGGCCGCATCGCCGGCATTTCCGGCATCTATGGCCAGTTCCTGCCCCCCGCCCGCTCGCTGTTGTGGCGTGCTGTCTTCCTCGCTGCGCTGGTGGCCGGCACCTTCCTCAGCGCGCAGTTGCTTCCCAACCTTGGCTCGCACCCGCAGATGGTCGCCGCCCCAGCCGGCTCCGGCATTCCGACGCCTGTCTGGCTGGCCCTCGGGGGCCTGCTGATCGGCTTCGGCACGCGCATCGGCAATGGTTGCACCTCCGGCCACGGCATCTGTGGTCTGGCGCGGCTGTCGCGTCGCTCCTTCGTCGCCGTTGGAGTCTTCTTCGGCGTCGCCATCCTGACGGTCGCCGTGACGGGAGTGGCGTGATGAAGAACGTGCCTTATCTTGTGACCGCAGCCGTCAGCGGCCTGCTGTTCGGCATCGGTCTTTATGTCTCACAGATGGTCGATCCACAAAAAGTGCTGCGCTTCCTCGATTTCACCGCCATCCCTACCGGCGGCTGGGATCCCAGCCTGGCACTGGTGATGATTGGCGGGCTGGCCGTGACGTTCGTTGCGGTGCAGTACGGCAAGCGTCTGGGCAAACCGCTCTTTGACAGCAGATTCCACGAACCCGAATACAACCGCATCGACCTGCCACTGGTCGGCGGCGCGGCGCTGTTCGGCATCGGCTGGGGCATGTCGGGCATCTGCCCGGGCCCGGCTCTGTCGCTGCTCGCCTTCCTGCCTGATGGCATCTGGCTGTTTCTCGCGGCGATGTTCGTCGGGTCCTATCTGGGCAGCCTGGTGATGAAGCGCGTGTCACGTCAGGCGGTGCCGGCATGAGCGGCAAGGCCCCCGAGGCTGTAGTGGTCGGCGGCGGGCTTGCCGGCCTTGCCGCAGCCGTCGCCGTGGCGCGCAGCGGCCTCGAAACAGTACATCTCGCGCCCAAGGGTGCGCGCGACCAGCGGACTTCGGCGCTGATGATGCCCAGCGTCGACTATCTGCGTTCGGCGGGGCTCGTGGCCGAACCGTCGCAGGTGGGCCACCCGCTGACCCAGATCCGCATCATCGATGCCACGGATCGGCTGATCCGCGCGCCGGAGACCCTGTTCGACAGTGCCGAAGCCGGCCTGCCCGCCTTCGGCTGGAACTTTCCCAACGTCAAACTGACGGAGGCCTTCGAGACAGCGCGCGCCGCCCTCCCCAACCTCACCACGCGCGAGATCGCGGTGACCGCAGTCGAGCCCGGCCCTGACGGCACCCGCCTCAGGCTGGCGGACGGCACCGCGCTCGACGCCCCGCTCCTCGTGGGCGCCGACGGCAAGAAGTCGCTGATCCGCGCCTCGGCCGGTTTCCGCGCGCGCGAAAACGGCTTTACCCAGTCTGCCCTCGTCTGCGACCTGCAGCTCGGCCGGCCGATCGGTGGCGCCTCGATCGAGTTCCACTATCCTGAGGGGCCGTTCACGCTGGTACCCGCCGGCGACGACCGCGCCAACCTGGTCTGGATCGATGACCGCGAGGTGCTCAAGGCCGCGCAGGCCAGCGGCGCCGAGCAGCTCAAGGCGACGTTCCGCCAGAAGTCACAGCGCCTCTTCGGCAGCATCGAGCTGCTGACGCCGACGCACATCTTCCCGCTTTCTTCGATTACGGTCGACAAAGCCGGCATGTCCGGCATCGTGCTGGTGGGCGAAGCGGCCCATGCCTTCCCGCCGATCGGGGCGCAGGGCCTGAACCTCAGCCTCCGCGACGTCGCCGACCTCGCGGCCGCGCTCGCAGCAACCGATCGCGCCCCCGGCTGGGCGACACGTGTCAGCGACGATTACGCGAAACGCCGCTCCGGCGACCTCAATCGTACCGGCAGCATGGTCGACGCGCTGTTCCGCTCGCTGCTCGCGGAATTCTTGCCGTCGCAGGCATTGCGCGCCGGCGGGCTCTGGGCCCTGAAACTCGTGCCACCGCTTCGGCGGCAGGCCTTTGGCCTGGGCATGGGCGTCCGCTAGGACAAATAAAAAGGGCGCCTGGAGGCGCCCTTTTTCATTGGACTGCGGTGCGCTTATTGCGGCGCGGCCGGGGCAGCGCCATCGGCGGGAGCCGGAGCGGCGGCACCGTCGGCCGGTGCAGCGGCGCCGTTGCTCTGCTCGAGGCGGCGGCGAAGCTGCTCGGCAAGGTCATCGGTGCTCTGCTGCAGCGCGTTCTCGCCGCTCGAGGTCTGGTTGAATTCTTCGAACGTCATCGTCGCTTCGCCATCATACGAAGCCGTGAAGCCGGCCAGGTTGATGTCGATGATAAGGTCCTTGTTCTGCCGGTTCTTGGCGGTGAGCTTGAGCGTGCCGCCCTTCTTCAGGCTGTTCACATAAGCCTCGTTGATCACCAGCTGCGTGGCGCAGCTCGACGGATCGCAGAGCATGAACGGCACGCGCACCGGCTTGCCGCCATCGATCTGCCAGGTGAGGCCGAAGGGCAGCAGCACCCCGAGCGGAACGGCAGCCACGGCGAGCAGACGGCTCTCCTGACCCGGGTCATCGCGCAGCAGGAAGGAGCCGAGGAACTGGCCGTTCTGACCGACCACGACCTGGCGCATCACGCAGACCTTCTTGCCGTCTTCCAGCGGGTCGCAGAGCTTGAGCCAGTTGTTCTTGGGATCGGCAGCGGAAGCCGGCGTCGCCTGCGTCGTCGCGTTGGCGTCGGCAGGCAGGCTGCCGTCGGCCGGTGCGGTGGCCGCACCGTCAGCCGGTGCTGCCGGGGTCGTCTCCTGAGCGAGCGCCCCGAAGGAGGGCAGCATCAGCGCCGCGACGAGGCCGGCAACGGCAAACTTCTTGAGGATCATTAGCTTTCCTTGAGGTTCCCAAACGAGAGCGGAGACTCTCCGGCCCCCTTGCAATTCCGAGCCCTTCAACGGGCGAAATCGGGCAATAACATGACGCGGGAAGCCTTGGAAGGCATTATCCGGCTGCTGTTGCCGCGACGCCGCTGTGGTCCGCCAGCTTGGCCATGCGTGAGAGGATCGCGGCCGTACCCTTGAGCCGCATGTCGGCCTTGGGCCAGTCGCGCGCAAAGACCAGTTTCTGGTCCGGCTTGATGCGCACGTTCATGCCCGGATCGGACAGCATCTTGACCAGTGCCGCCGGGTTCGGGAACTCGTTGTTGCGCAGGGTGATGACCGCACCCTTGGGCCCGGCATCGACCTTCTCGACATTGGCCGTGCGGCAGAGCGCCTTGACCAGGATGATCTTGAGAAGCGCCTCGACTTCCTCGGGCAGCGGCCCGAAGCGGTCGATCAACTCGGCACCCACCGCGTCGATCTCGCGCGGGTCGGTCAGCTCGGCGAGCCGCCGGTAGAGCTGCATGCGCAATTGCAGGTCGGGCACATAGTGCTCCGGAATCATCACCGGCATGCCCAGCGAAATCTGGGGGCTCCACTCGCCGTCGTCTTCATACTCTTCTTCGCCGGTGCGCAGCGAGGCCACAGCCTCCTCGAGCATGGACTGGTAGAGTTCGAAGCCGACCTCACGGATGTGACCCGACTGTTCCTCGCCGAGCAGATTGCCGGCGCCGCGGATATCGAGGTCGTGGCTGGCGAGCTGGAAGCCGGCGCCCAAGCTTTCGAGCGACTGCAGCACAGTCAAGCGCCGCTCGGCCGTATCGTTGAGCTTCTGGTTGGCCGGCACGGTGAAGAGGGCATAGGCGCGCTGCTTCGACCGGCCGATGCGGCCGCGGATCTGATAGAGCTGAGCCAGGCCGAAATGGTCGGCACGGTGTACCACAAGCGTATTGGCGTTGGGGATATCCAGGCCGGATTCGACGATCGTGGTCGCCACCAGCACGTCGAACTTGCCGTCGTAGAAATTGTTCATGATGTCGTCGAGCTCGCTCGCCGGCATCTGCCCGTTGGCCACAACGAACGACACCTCCGGCACCTGCTGGCGCAGGAACTCGGCGATGTCGGGCTGATCCTTGATGCGGGGCACGACGTAGAACGCCTGTCCCCCGCGGTATTTTTCGCGCAGCAGGGCCTCGCGGATCGACAGCGGGTCGAACGGCGAAATGAACGTACGGATGGCGAGACGATCGACCGGCGGGGTCGCGAGGAGGCTCAGGTCGCGGACGCCGGTCAGCGCCAGCTGCAGCGTCCGCGGGATCGGCGTCGCGGTCAGCGTCAGGACGTGCACGCTCTCGCGCATCTCCTTGAGCCGCTCCTTGTGGCCGACGCCGAAGTGCTGCTCCTCGTCGACAATCATCAGCCCCAGGTTTTTGAACTTGATAGCCTTGCCGAGCAGAGCATGCGTGCCCACGACGATATCGACCGACCCATCGGCGATACCCTCTTTGGTCTGCTTGAGCTCGGCGGCGGAGACGAGGCGCGAGGCGGCGCGAACATTCACCGGCAGGCCGGCAAAGCGCTCCTTGAAGGTCTTGAAGTGCTGCCGCGCGAGCAGCGTCGTCGGCACCACCACGGCCACCTGTTGTCCCGACATGGCGACCGCGAAGGCGGCGCGCAAAGCCACCTCGGTCTTGCCGAAGCCGACGTCACCGCATACCAGCCGGTCCATCACCTTGCCGGACGCCAGGTCGTCGAAGATCGCGTCGATGGCGAGCAGTTGGTCCTCGGTCTCCTCGTAGGGGAAGCAGGCCGCGAATTCCTCGTAGGCGCCGCCGCCATTGTCGATCGGCTTGGCGTGCACCAGCTGGCGCTGCGCCGCGATCTTGATGAGCTGAGCCGCCATGTCGCGGATGCGCTTCTTGAGCTTGCTCTTCTTGGCCTGCCAGGCGCCGCCGCCCAGCTTGTCGAGCTCGCCGATGCCTTCCGAGCCATAGCGCGACAACAGTTCGATGTTCTCGACCGGCAGGTAGAGCTTGGTGTTGCCGGCATATTCGATCTCGACGCAGTCATGAGGCGCGCCGGAGACCTCGATGGTCTTGAGACCGAGAAAGCGACCGATGCCATGGTCGACATGGACGACGAGGTCGCCCGCGGCGAGGCTGGCGGCCTCGGTCAGTGCGTCCGACGCCTTGCGCTTGCGCTGCTGGCGCAGCAGCCGCTCGCCGAGGATATCCTGCTCGGAGAGAACGACCGTGCCGTCGGTCTCGAAGCCAGTCTCCAGTCCTAGAACGACCAGCACCGAAACGTTCGACGAAGTCGTTTCGGCATCGCGCCAGTTCTCGGCAAGGCGCGGATTGGTAAGTCCGTGATCCTTGAGCACTTGGGCCATGCGGTCGCGCGAGCCCTCCGACCAACAAGCGATGATGGTCTTCCGCCCTGCCCGGCTCTGGCTTTGCAGGTAGTTCACCACGGACTCGAAGAGGTTGACGTCCTGGGCCTGCCGCTCGGCCGCAAAAGTGCGCGCAACGCGGCCTCCCACATCCTCGCTGCGGCTCTCATCGGGAGAGGCAAAGGGCGAGAGCTGCGTGACGATTGCGCCCTTGGTGAGCGCAAAGGGATCGGCCTCGATCTCATAAAGCAGGTCGGGCTGGATCGGCTTGTAGGGCGCGCCGGACGTGGCGGCGTTCTTGACCGTCTGCGCCTGCTCGCGGGCTTCGAAATAGTCCTTGATCTGGGTCTGGCGCTCCGCAAAAGCCTCGCGCGCCTGGTCGTCGAAGATGAAAGGGGCGGTACCGGTGTAGTCGGCGAGCCCATCCATATGGTCGAAGAAGAACGGCAGCCAGTGCTCGACCCCCGGATAGCGCTGCCCGGCGCTGACGGCTGCGTAGAGCGGATCATCGACGGTGTTGCCGCCGAAGGCCGCAGTGTAGCGCTGCCGGAAGCGCTTGATCGACTCTTCGTCGAGTAGCACCTCGCTCATCGGCGCCAGCGCGATGCGCTTCAAATTTCCCGTGGTGCGCTGCGTATCGGGATCGAAGGTGCGAATGGTCTCGAGCTGGCGGCCGAAAAAGTCGAAGCGCAGCGGCGTTTCCATGCTGGCGGGAAAAAGATCAACAAGGCCGCCGCGCACCGCATACTCGCCCGCCTCGCGCACCGTCGGCACGCGAAGGTAGCCGTTGCCGGACGCCCATTCGATGAGCTTGTTGCTGTCCACCACCTGCCCCGCCGCAGCGGCGAAGGACATGCCGGCGACGACCTCGACCGGCGGCAGCTTCTGGATCAGTGCGTTGACCGCGGTGAGGATGATCGCCCCTTTGGTGCTTTCGCTGGTAAGCGTCGAGAGCGCCGTCATCCGGGCTGCAATGGTGACGCCGTTCGGCGAGACGCGGTCATAGGGCAGACAGTCCCACGCCGGCAGCGTCAGCACCGGATGCCCAGGCAGTAGTTGCGCCAGCACATCGGCCATGCGCTGCAACCGCCGCCCGTCGCGCGCGACGAAGACGGCGGCGACGCGGGCCTCGGGGTCAGCGGCGAGCCGCGCCTCTACCTGGCGCGCCAGAACGACCGGCTGCATGCCGTCGGGGACGTTGGTCAACACGCGGTCGGGGCGGATATCGGTCATTTGGCGGTCCGGAAGGCAACGATTTCGGCGAGGAGGGCATGGTCGACGGTCGGAGGCGGTACCTCTTGCCCCATCACCCATTTCAGGAGATCGGTGTCCTCCTCCGCCATAAGTGTCTCCAACCGCAAAAGTTCAGCCGCATCGAGCGCATCGGCATGCGCGTCCGCATAGGGCCCGAGAACCAGGTCCATTTCCTTGGTGCCACGATGCCACGCCCGGTACTTCAACCGGCGCCGGCGCATAGCAATGTCTTCACCGGCGTCTTTTGAGGGGGCCATGAACGGGTCGTCTCTGCGATGTGGAGGGGTTGTTTACGCCGTTCCATCCGGCGTGTCATCTACCCGTATGGCTCGTCCCGCATCGCTCGATCCGCTGTTCCGGTCGCTCTACTCCATCAAGGGGGTGGGGCCGCAATTGTCCGCGTTGCTGACGCGCTTCTTCGGCGCCCCCGAGGGGCAGGAAGCGGTGGCGCTCGACCTCCTGATGCACATGCCCTCGGGCGTCGTCGACAGGCGGCGCATGGATGGGGTGGCCGGCACGTTCATCGGACACACCGCGACGCTGAAGCTGCACATCGACCGCCACCAGCCCCCGCCGCGCGGCAAGCCCTACGTGCCGCATCGCGTCTTCGCCCATGACGAGACCGGCGAGATCCAGCTCGTCTACTTTCGCGCCCAAGGGAACTGGGTGGAAAAGCTGCTGCCGGTGGGCGAGGAGCGATACGTCTCCGGCCAGATTGGCTTCTTCCAGGGTGAAAAGCAGATCACCCATCCCGACTATGTCGTCGAGGTCGACAAGTTCGACTCGCTGCCGCTGGTCGAGCCGGTCTATCCGCTGACGCATGGTCTCTCGGCCAAGGCGCTGACCAAGCTCACGCGGCAGGTGCTCGACACCTTGCCCGAACTGCCCGAATGGATTCCGCCGGCGACGCTGGCGCAGTTCAAGTGGCCGACCTTCCAAGACGCCATGCGCAAGGTCCATGCACCGGATGCCCCAGGCGATGGGGAACTTTGGGGCCCGGCACGCATGCGGCTGGCCTACGACGAATATCTTGCCGGTCAGATTGCGTTGATGATCGTCCGCAGTCAGCTGGTAGCCGCCCGTGGCGTATCCCGAAGCTTCACCGGCGAGATCACGGCAAGGGTCGAGGCCGCCCTGCCCTATACGCTGACGGAAGGCCAGAAGGCAGCGGTCGAGGACATCCGCAAGGACCTCGCCTCGCCAGAGCGGATGTCGCGGCTGGTGCAGGGCGATGTGGGCGCCGGCAAGACCGTGGTGGCGCTGATGGCTATGGCGGCCGTCGCTGAATCCGGGGCGCAATCGACACTGATGGCGCCGACCGAGATTCTTGCCAGCCAGCACTACAAGACGCTGGCTCCGATCTGCGTCAAAGCCGGCATCGGCATCGAACTGCTGACCGGTAAGATGCCGGCCGGCGATCGCCGTGCCGCGCTCGAACGACTGGCAACCGGCGAGAGCAGCATCGCGGTCGGCACGCATGCGCTGTTCCAGTCCGGCGTCGAGTTCAAGAACCTTGGGCTGACCGTCGTCGACGAACAGCATCGTTTCGGCGTGCACCAGCGGCTGGCGCTCTCGGAGAAGGGATCGCACACCGACCTGCTTGTCATGACGGCGACCCCCATCCCCCGCACGCTGGTCCTTACTCATTTCGGCGACATGGCCGTCTCGATCCTCCGCGAAAAGCCGCGCGGCCGGCAGCCCATCGATACGGCGGTTCTCTCGATCAAAGACTATCCCCGCGTCATCCAGCGGCTACAGAATAGGGTCGCGGAAGGCGCGCAGGCCTTCTGGGTCACGCCGCTCGTCGAAGAGAGCGAAAACCTCGACATCACGAGTGCCGAAGATCGATTCAATGAGTTGAAACAGGTCTTTAGCGACAAGGTTTCACTCGTTCATGGACGGTTATCTTCCGTTCAGAAACAGGCCGCGATGGAGGCATTTGCCCGCGGTGAGACCAGCATCCTTGTTGCAACGACGGTGATCGAAGTCGGCGTCGACGTCCCCAACGCCACCATCATGATCATCGAGCACGCCGAGCGCTTTGGACTGGCGCAGCTCCACCAGCTCCGCGGCCGCGTCGGTCGCGGCTCGCAGCGCTCCGCCTGCCTGCTGCTTTACAAGGAGCCGCTGAGCGAAACCGCCAGGGCCCGGCTCGAAACCATAAAGGGCACCGAAGACGGATTCGTTATTGCAGAGAAGGACTTGGAACTGCGCGGCCAGGGCGACCTTCTGGGCACCCGCCAGTCCGGCATGCCCGGCTACAACCTCGCCGTGCCCGACGTTCACCGCCACCTGCTCGAATATGCCCATGCCGACGCCCGCGAGATCATGGCCCGTAACCCGGGCCTGACGGGTCCCGATGGCGCAGCGCTCCGGACCCTGCTATATCTGTTCCGGAAAGACCTGGCTTTGCCGCTGATCCGCTCAGGCTAAGTCGAACGCGTGTCGCTTGAGGTCGGCCAACTCCACGAATTCGAGAGCGAACTGGTTGGTGGACAGCACTGCCACCCGTGGTGCCCTGCCAGCCTCCAGTGCCTCTTTCCAACGGAGAATATGCAGGCACCAGCGGTCGCCGGGCTGTAGGCCCGGGAAGCCGAAGGCCGGGTTCGGCGTCGATAGGTCGTTGCCCACCGCCTTGGAGAAGGTCAGGAATTCCGCGGTCATCTCGCAACAGACCAGATGCCGCGCCACCTCATCCGGTCCGACCATGCAGCTGCCGGTACGAAAGAACCCCGTCATCGGCGTCGTCGAGCACGGCGCCAGCGGTTCACCGAGGACGTTGAGCTCCGGCCTGAACGCGATGCCGCCGCTACTCAACCGTCACCGACTTGGCGAGGTTGCGCGGCTGATCGACGTCCGTGCCCATGAACACGGCGGTGTGATAAGCCAGCAATTGCACGGGTATGGTGGCAAGGATCGGCGCGACGAAGCTCGACACCTTGGGCAGCACGATGATGTCGTCAACGCCATGACCGACGGTCCTGGCCCCCTCTTCGTCGGTGATCAGGATGATCTTGCCGCCGCGCGCCGCCACCTCCTGCATGTTGGAGAGGGTCTTTTCCATCAGCTCGTCGCTCGGCGCGACAACGATCACCGGCATCAACTCGTCCACCAGCGCGATCGGCCCGTGCTTGAGCTCGCCGGCGGCATAGCCCTCGGCGTGGATGTAGCTGATTTCCTTCAGTTTCAGCGCGCCCTCGAGCGCAATCGGGAACATCTGGCCGCGTCCGAGATAGAGCACGTCCTTGGCCTTGGAGAGTCGTTTGGCGATGTCCTGAATCTGGTCTTCGGTGCCGAGCGCCGCAGACACGTTCATCGGCAGCGAGATCAAGGCGTGGACCAGCTCCTGCTCCTGCTCGCGCGTGACCGTGCCGCGCGCAACGGCGGCCGCGAGCGCCAGGCCCGCCAAGGCGGTCAGCTGCGCGGTGAAGGCTTTGGTCGAAGCCACGCCGATCTCCGGCCCGCAGAGGGTCGGGAACACGACATGGCTTTCGCGCGCAATGGTCGATTCCGGCACGTTGAGCAGCGAGGCGATGTGCTGGCCCTGACTCGCGCAGTAGCGCAGCGCGGCCAAGGTGTCGGCCGTCTCGCCGGACTGCGAGATGAAGAGCGAAAGACCGTTCTTTTCCAGCGGCGGCTCGCGGTAACGGAACTCCGAGGCCACATCGACGTCGACCGGCAGACGGGCGTAACGCTCGAACCAGTACTTGGCCACGGCACCGGCGAAGGACGCCGTGCCACAGGCCGAAATGGTAAGGCGTGACAGCGCCTCGAAGTCGAAGGGCAGCGTCTCGCGCAGAGCTACCGCCTCGTTGCCCATGTCCACATAGTGGCTCAGCGTATGGGAAATTGTCTCGGGCTGTTCGTAGATTTCCTTGGCCATGAAGTGGCGGTGATTGCCCTTATCGACCATCAGCGCCGAGGCCTGCGACACCAGCGTTTCACGGTGCACGATGGCGTCGGAGCCATCCCGGATCGTGACACCCTGCGGCGTAATCACCGCCCAGTCGCCATCGAGGAGATAGGAAAGTCGCGAAGTGAACGGCGCCAGCGCCATCGCGTCGGACCCCAGATACATCTCGGTCGCACCATAACCCACCGCCAGCGGCGCGCCTCGGCGGGCGGCGATCAGCAACCGGTCGTGGCCCTTGAACATGAAGGCGAGTGCGAAGGCGCCGCGCAACAGCTTCAGCGTCCGCGCCACCGCCATTTCGGGATCGAGCCCGCGGTCGATCTCGCGGGTGACCCAGAGGGCGACGGATTCAGTATCGGTCTGCGTCTTGGGAGCGTAGCCGTCCTTTGCCAGGTCTTCGAGCAGCTCGCGGAAATTCTCGATGATGCCGTTGTGGACGACGGCGACCCGCTCCGTGGCGTGCGGGTGGGCGTTGCCTTCCGTGGGGGCGCCATGCGTGGCCCAGCGGGTGTGGCCGATGCCGATATTGCCGGCCAGCGGCTCGAAGGCCAGCTTCTGCTGCAGGTTGCCGAGCTTACCTTCGGCGCGGCGTCGGTCGATGCGGCCGCCTTCCAACGTCGCCACGCCGGCGCTATCGTAGCCCCGATATTCGAGGCGCTTGAGTGCATCCACCAGTCGCGGTGCGACCGGCTCGACCCCGATGATCCCCACAATCCCGCACATGGTTCTGTCCCCTACTTGCCGGCTTTCGCCGCCTTGACCGCCAATGCACGCGCCTTGAGCTTGGACGCATAGCCGGGCTTGTTCTCCTGCCGTGCACGGCCAACCGCGAGGGCGTCAGGCTCCACGTCCTTGGTGATGGTGCTGCCCGATGCCGTGTAGGCACCCTTGCCGATAGTCACTGGCGCCACCAGCGAATTGTTCGAGCCGATGAAGACCTCGTCCTCGATCACAGTCTTGGACTTGTTCACGCCGTCATAGTTGCAGGTGATCGTTCCCGCGCCGATGTTGACCTTCGCGCCGATCTCGGCGTCGCCGAGATAGCTGAGATGCCCGGCCTTGGTGCCGGCCCCGATCTTGGATTTCTTGACCTCGACGAAGTTGCCCAGATGTACGTCCGCGCCGAGCTCTGCCCCACCCCGGATGCGGGCGAACGGCCCGATCGTCGCCCCCTGCCCGATGGTCACGTCCTCGATGTCGCAGAAGGCCCGGATCTCGACGCCGTCGGCAATCTTCACGCCGGGGCCGAACACCACGTTCGGGAAGATGGTGACGTCCTGGCCAATCTGGGTATCCCATGAGAAATAGACCGACGCCGGATCCTTGAGCGTGACGCCGGCTTTCATGAAGGTTTCTCGCTGGGTCTCCTGGAAGAGGGTTTCCGCCCGCGCCAGTTGCGAACGATCGTTGACGCCGAGCACGTCGACTTCCGGCGCCACAGCATAGCCGACCTTGTAGCCGGCGGCATTTGCAAGCTCGACCAGGTCCCCGAGATAGTATTCGCCCTGTGCATTGTTGTTCTGAACCTTGTCGATCAGCTCACGAAACACCGGCGCGCGGAAGGCGAGGATGCAGGCATTGCAGAGGCCAATCTTGCGCTCATCCTCGGTGGCGTCCTTGTGCTCGCGGATGGCCAGCAGGCGCTCGCCATCAGTGATGAAGCGGCCATACCCGGTCGGATCGACGGGGATGAAGCCAAGGATCGCCGCATCCATCCCGGCGTCGAGCCGGGCCAGGACGCCCTCGAAATTGACCGAGCGGAGCAGCGGATGATCGCCATAAGTTACAGCGACATAGCCTTCGGCCGTCTCGAACAGGGGACGTGCCATGCTGGCGGCATGCGCCGTGCCCTTGCGCTCGGCCTGTTCGAAGAACTGCACCTGTGGCGCAAGGGCGCCAATGACCTGGCGGACCGTTTCGTGCTCGGGGGCGGTGATCAGCGCCACCCGGCTGGCTCCGGCGTCGATCGCTGCGCGCACAACATGGCCGACGATCGGCATGCCGCCGACCGGATGGAGGACTTTTGGCATTGACGATCGCATGCGAGTGCCTTCACCCGCGGCCAGAACGATCGACAGTAGTTCAGTCATGCAGCCCTCACTGCGCCGAGATTTCCAATGGTTTTATGGCAGCAAGTTGTTGGGAAACCCATAACAGCCGCATGGGCTGGTAGACTGCACAGATAGACTTGATTCGACAGGGTTTCGTATTGGCCAAGGCCTCAGAGCAATTTCGCGCTTCGGATGTGACGCTGTGGGGCATCGTCGCGCTCTGCTGTTGGGGTGGTGCGGTCCTCCTCGCCAATGTTTCGGCCATCGTTCCGAGCAGCGTGTTTTCGGCGCTGCATGCGTCCCGTCTCGACGGCAGCACGGTGGCGCAACTGCGCACTCAAGTGGCCACGCTCGGCGACGAAGCCAAGCGTATGCGCGCCGAAAACAATCTGCTGCTGCAGCGCTTTGATCGCGCAGAGGAGGTCAACAAGGATGCTATGCGGCGGATCGGGGCGCTCGAAGTGAGCATGCCAAATGCCATCGAGACTCGCACCGGAAGCGCCGGCCCGGGGATTGACCGCATGCCCACGGCGTCGATTGGGGAGAACGCCATCAGCTTCGACGCCCAAGGGGGGTCGGTGAGCGTAGTGCGCAAGCCTTTGGTGCAGGATATGCCGCAGATCGAGCAAATGCCCGAAGCTGTGGCGGCACCGAGGACCGATTCTTCGGCCTACGGCTTGGCGCTCGGCTTCCCGATCGCACCGGACGACGCCGAAGCGCAGTGGCAGAGCCTTGCAGCCAAAGTCGGCACATTGCTGCTGGGACTCGCGCCCCTGCTCCAAGATGTCGATGGTCAGGACGGCAAGATCATCGTGGCCGGCCCCGTGACCGACCGGGCACAGGCCGAGCAGCTTTGCATCCGTATGGACCGGGTCGGTATCCCCTGCGAACCCAAACCCTTCCAGGGCGAACCGCTACCGCTCCTCAACTGACGGACGATTTCCGACCGGTCACAATCTTGGTTGACTCACAGGGGGCGATGGCTATGTTCCGCGCCACCTCCGGGCGCCCGTAGCTCAGTGGTAGAGCATCCGACTTTTAATCGGATGGTCCCGGGTTCGAATCCCGGCGGGCGTACCACATCCATCCCGACCGAACCGTTCGCGCCCATCGGCGTTTCTCTCCGAACTCTCGGAAAGGATACGGCTATGGCAGAGAACCACAACAGGCCCGGTCGGCTGACCAATACGCCGCAGCACAATGTCGGCACCTATGGCGAAGGTATGCGTGAAGAGCGTGCGCCCGATGGACTGCCGACGCGAGCGGACCCGCATCCACCGGAGGAGGAGCATCCCTATCGGGCGGAGCATCCGGGCGGCGCCTCGACGCGCCATGACACCAACCGGGTCAACAATGCCGTTCATGACGGCACTGCCGAACAGCGCCCGCGAAACGCAGAAAACGGCCGGCGGGGAACGCCAGGAAGCTGAAGGGCTGCAACCCTTTGGATGTCAGCCTTGTTGTCTAGGCAGATGCGGCACGTGCCAATCGGACGCGACGGAGAAGGGAAACAGCACGATTTTTCCGATTTCCCGTGCTGGCCAACGAAATGGTAGACGAGTCCCTGACCTGTCCGCGCCGCATCGCCCCTAATTGGCGAGTGTGACTACCAAGGCGCCGCGGCGAGTCGCGACGATCGTGTGCTCATATTGGACGGTCGGAGCCGAGGGACGGGCAACCAGCGTCCACTCGTCGTCCTGGCTTCTCTGCTCGGCTGAACGGCCGCCCATCGACAGGAACGGTTCCACCGTAAAGACGAGCCCATCAGCGATGCGGCGCCGCTCCGAACGATCCGGCCAGGTCGGGATCTCGCCGGGTTCGTCATGGAGGCTATCACCGACGCCGTGGCTGGCGAGGTTGCGGATCAACGAGTAGCCATTCTTACTTGCGAAGGCACCGATGGCATTGCCGACGGCCGCAAGAGGTGCGCCTGACTTCACCGCCCTGATGCCTTCCCACATGGCCCGCTTGCCGTCGCGGCAGAGCTTCTCGAGTGTCGGATTACTCTCCGGCACGACAAAGGACGCGCCGGTATCGGCAAAAACACCGTCCTTGACTGCCGAGACGTCGATGTTGACGAGATCCCCAGGCTGAATGACACGCCGTCCCGGAATGCCGTGGGCGATCTCTTCGTTGACCGAAATGCAGGTGGCGCCGGGGAAGTCGTAGGTGACGATCGGTGCCGACTCCGCGCCGTTCTCCTCAAGAATCTTGCGGCCGATCGCGTCGAGTTCGAGTGTTGTCATGCCCGGCTGCAAGGCGGCCGCCATGGCGTCGCGGGCGACCGCGCAGATACGGCCAATGGCCCTGAGTTTTTCGAGATCGGCTTCGCTGGTGATGGTCAAACGCTCAGGCCTTCATCCGATGATATGCGGCGAGCAGACCCTTGGTAGAGGAATCGTGCCCATCGGATTTAGCTGTGCCTTCGACCTTGGGCAGCAGCGCCTTGGCGAGCTGCTTGCCCAGTTCCACGCCCCACTGGTCGTAGGAATTAACGCCCCAGATGGTGCCCTGGACGAAAACCTTATGCTCATAGAGGGCGATCAGGCTGCCCAGTATTTCGGGTGTCAGCTTGGGGTAGATGATGGTGTTGGACGGGCGGTTCCCTGGGAAGACCTTGTGCGGCGTCAGCGCCTTGATCCTGTCCTTGTCGAGCCCTGCGGCCTTGAGCTCGGCTACCACTTCTTCCTTGGTCTTGCCCAGCATCAGCGCCTCGGACTGGGCGAAGCAGTTGGCGACCAGCTTGGAGTGGTGCGGCGGAAGGTTCTCGTGCGGCTGGGCGGCGACGAGAAAGTCGACCGGGATGACGTCGGTGCCCTGGTGGATCAGCTGATAGAAGGCGTGCTGGCCGTTGGTGCCCGGTTCGCCCCAGATGATCGGCCCGGTCGGGTAGTCCACGGCTTTGCCGTCCAGGGTGACCGACTTACCATTCGATTCCATATCCTGCTGCTGCAGGTAAGCAGCAAAACGGGAGAGCCGCTGATCGTAGGGCAGCACGGCGTGGGTCGAGAAACCCCAGGCGTTGCGATACCAGACGCCGAGCAAGCCCATGATCACCGGCAGGTTCTTATCCAGCCTGGTCTTGAGAAAGTGCTGGTCCATCTCAAAGGCGCCCTTGAGGAAGGCCTCGAAATTGTCGAAGCCGACGGCGATGGCGACCGGCAGGCCGATGGCGGACCAGACAGAATAGCGACCGCCGACCCAGTCCCAGAAGCCGAAGATGCGATCTGGCTTGATGCCGAAATCGGCGCAGGCCTTGAGGTTGGTGGAGAGCGCCGCAAAGTGATCCGGCACCGCTGCGTCGCCGAGCGCCTTGGCAAGCCAGCTGCGGGCAGTGGCCGCATTGGTCATCGTCTCGTCAGTGGTGAAGGTCTTGGAGGCGACGATGAACATCGTCTTCTTGGGGTCAAGACCCTTGAGCGTGTCGTGGATGTGGGCGCCGTCGACGTTCGAGACGTAGTGTACCCGGAGGTCCGGGCGGGTGTAGGGGGCGAGCGCCAGGGTGACCATGGCGGGACCGAGGTCCGAACCGCCGATGCCCATGTTGACGACGTCGGTGAACTGCTCGCCGGTCGCGCCGCGGATGACGCCGGACCGTACGGCCTCCGAGAAGTCCTTCATCGCCGCAAGGACCTTGCGAACTTCGGGCATAACATCGACGCCGTCGACCTTGACCGGCTTGTCGCCTTGGTAGCGCAAGGCCATGTGCATGACCGCGCGGTCTTCGGTCGAGTTGATGTGCTTGCCGGCCCACATGTCCTTTCGGCGGCCTTCGAGATCGGCCGCTCTGGCTATCTCGAAAAGCTTCTCCATCGCCGCTTCGTCGATGCGGTTCTTGGAATAGTCGAGGAGGATCGAGCCGGCCGTCGCCGAGAAGCGCTTGAAGCGGTTCGGATCGAGCGCGAACTGCACCCGCATGGGCTCTGCCTCGAGACGCTTCCTGTGCTTCATCAGCGGATTGAGGAGCGACTTGCGAGACGTGGCCATGGCGGTTTCCTCTAAAGTTGCGGCAGGTCGCCCTGCGACCATTGCGCGCGCGTTTGTGCCGCAAAATCAGCGAATGTTCCAGCCTCAATCGCCGCACGGCAGCCCCGCACCAGGTCCTGGTAATAGAAGAGGTTGATCTGGCTCAGGATCATTGCGCCGAGGATTTCCTCGGTGCGCACCAGGTGGTGGAGATAGGCCCGGGAGAAGCGGCGACAGTTCGGATTGTCCGAACGTTCGTCGAGCGGACGCGGGTCGTCCTTGTGGCGGGCATTCTTGAGGTTGATGACGCCCATCCGAGTATAGGCGTGGCCGTGCCGGCCGGCGCGCGTGGGGTGGACACAGTCGAACATGTCGATGCCGCGCTCGATGCCGCCGAGGATGTCGTCGGGCTTGCCAACCCCCATCAGGTAGCGCGGCTTGTCTGTGGGCAGCGCCGGAGTGATCTCCTGCAGCACGCGGAACATGACGTCCTGCGGTTCGCCCACGGCGAGGCCGCCAACGGAATAGCCATCGAAGTCGATGGCTTGCAATCCGGCAGCCGAACGGTGGCGCAGTTCGATGTCGTCGCCGCCCTGCACGATACCGAACAGCATCCGGTCGGGCTGGTCGCCGAACCGGGCCTTCGAGCGGGCCGCCCAGCGGAGCGACAGCTCCATGGCACGTTCCATCTCCTTACGCTCCGACGGCAGCGGAATGCACTCGTCGAGTTGCATGATGATGTCGCTATCGAGCAGCAGCTGGATTTCGATCGAACGTTCTGGGGTCAGCTCGTGGGCCGAGCCATCGATGTGCGAGCGGAAGGTAACCCCCTGCTCCGTCAGTTTTCGGAGTTTGGCCAGCGACATGACCTGAAAGCCGCCGGAATCGGTAAGGATCGGGCGCTGCCAGTCCATGAAATCATGCAGGCCACCCAGGGCGGCGACGCGCTCCGCGCCCGGTCGCAACATCAGGTGGTAGGTGTTGCCCAGCAGAATGTCCGCGCCGGTATCGCGCACCTGTTCGGGATACATGGCCTTGACCGTGCCCACGGTGCCCACCGGCATGAAGGCCGGTGTCTCGATCTCACCGCGTGGCGTATCGATGCGGCCGCGGCGGGCCATGCCGTCGGTCTTGGCGAGGGTGAATGTCGTATGCTTCATGCGGCGGGTCATACCCGCCGCATGCACGGCTGTCACCTGCTGCGCTAGACCGCCGCAGCGATGGCCTTGTACTCAGTCTCGTCGAAGAGCCGCATGGTGGACATGTGAATGGCGCCCACCGCCTCGACGGCAGTCTTGTATTTGGCCATCGAGAGCTCGTCCGGGGCTTCGACGACCGCGATCTGATCGTACTCACCGGTGGTAAAATAGAACTGCGACAGCACGCAATTGTACCTCGCGGCGAGCTGCTGCGACGCAGCAAGGCGGCTCGGCCCGTCCTTGATGGTCTTGCGGCCCTGATCGGTGCGGTGGATCAACGATATGTATTTCGGCATAACGACGCTCCTCCATTTGCCCGGTTGTTTCCGGGTAGAGCAGCGTACCAGTAATTACACGAGGTGAGGAGTGATCACACCTCCTCGTCATCCTCGTCCATGGGCTGCCGGAACAGCAACGACGCGTCGCCATAGGAATAGAACCGGTAACCGTTCGCGATCGCGTGCCGGTAAGCCGCATGCATCGTCTCGAACCCGGCAAAGGCCGAAACGAGCATGAACAACGTCGATTTCGGCAGGTGGAAATTGGTCATCAGCAGGTCGACGATGCGGAAGCGGAAGCCGGGGGTGATGAAGATGTCGGTATCGCCGGTGAAGGGGCGGAGGGTACCCGTGGCCCGGGCGGCGCTCTCGAGGAGGCGAAGGCTGGTGGTGCCTACGGCGATCACGCGGCCACCTTTGGCCTTGGCGGCGAGAATCCGCTCGGCGACAGCGGCTGGGATCTCGCCCCACTCGGCATGCATCTGGTGGTCGTCGGTATCCTCGACCTTGACCGGCAGGAATGTCCCTGCCCCGACATGGAGCGTGATGCGCTCGATGGACACGCCGTTGTCGGAGAGCTTCTGCAACAGGCTTTCGGTGAAGTGGAGCCCCGCCGTCGGCGCTGCAACGGCGCCGTCGCGGGCCGCGTAGACGGTCTGGTAGTCGGTCTTGTCGCGCTCTTCGGTGTGCCGCTTGGCCTCGATATAGGGCGGTAGGGGCATGGCCCCGTGCGACTTGATGGCTTCGTCGAGTTCGGCGCCGCCGAGGTCGAAGGCAAGCGTCACTTCTCCAGTCTCGCCCTTGCCGGCGACGGTGGCGCCGAGACTTCCATCGTCACCCAGTGCGAGGCGGTCGAGAATGTGGAGCTTTTTGGCCGGGCGGGCGAAGGCGCGCCAGGTACGGGCGTCCACGCGTTTATGGAGGTTGAAGGCGACGCTGGCGCGGAGGTCGCCACGTATGCGGGTTCCGGTCAGTTCGGCCGGAAGCACCTTGGTGTCGTTGACCACCAGGACATCGCCGGGCCTGAGCAGGGTCAGGAGGTCGGTGACCTTGCCATCGACGAGCGGCTCACCGGGCCGCACCTGCAGCATGCGCGCGGAATCGCGGGGCTCCGCCGGATGCAGTGCGATGCTTTCGGGGGGAAGCTCGAAATCGAAATCGGAAACCTTCATGGGCTTTCGATTAGAGCGGGCTGCCTCCGGCGTCAAACGCTCCTATCAGCCGACACCACAAGTGACCGGATAGGCGCCCACATCAACGACCTCTATGAGGCCGGCCAGGACGTCATAGGCCGGCGCCGAGAAGAGGCGGATGCGGACCACGACCCGCTCGTAGTTCGGGTCGGCGAGGTCGATAAAGACTTGGTCATCTACCCAGGCGTGGCGGAACTGGACGGCCTCGACCAGCCCCTTGTCACCCTCACGGCGGCTCTCCTTGTCGCCCAGCCAAACGCTGGCAGAGAGAAGCGAGAAGCCGGTGCCGCCGCCCATCGGGAAGTCGGCTTCGACGCCCTCCCCTTCGCACATGAGGTTGACCCCGGCATGGACGGGGCTGGCCATGGCGGCGAGAAGGGCCAAGGGGAGGAGGAGGTTGCGGATCATCGTTATGGTCCCTCACATGCGATGACATAGAGGCCTTTGCCCGGCACGGACATAACCCCGCCCTTAACGATGTCGTTCTCGCTCTCGAGGACGACGACGCGGATCTCGGCCAGGACGTTCTCCGCGTTCTCGTCCACCACTGTGGCGTAGAGCATCTTCCAGTCGAAGTAGTAGTCGCCGAGCCGCAGCGGCTGGCCCGGACCAAAGGCCGGGTTATCGGACCACTGTTCCTCGCCGACCCGCAGGGTGGTGCCGGAGACCTGGGTGAAGTCGAGGCCGCCGAGCAGGAGGCTCAGATTGACTTCGTCCTTGGGGTCGCCGCAGTCCATCCATTCGGTCGCGTAGCCGCCAGTGCTGATACCGCAGAGGATGAGGGCGCCAGCCAGCGTGGGGATAAACTTGCGCATGCTCAGCCCTCTACTTTCGTGCAAGCGACGCCGAAAGCACCGCCGCCGCCGACATTGAGCGTGCCGCCGACCCCCTCCTGCGCGCCGTGCTGCGTGCGGTTGAGGCGGACCGAGGCCACGATGACGTCGTAGCCCTCCTTCTGATTGAGGAGATGGAGGTCGAAATCGAGGGTAGAGGTATCCTGCGTGACGTTGACGAAGCTGATGTCGCCGCCGTTCACGGGGTCCTGGGCAGAGGTGTAGGTCATCTCCTCCATGATCTGGAGGCGGGTGCTGACCAGGGCATATTGGCCGGTCGCGTCGTCGAAGGTCTCGACGATCTCGAAATAAGTGAGGTCGCCGGCCGGATCCTTGCAATCGAGCGTATAGGCAGCGGCCGGGGTGGCGCAGGCGACAAGGAGGATGGGAAGAAGTCTCAGCATTTGGCGTCCCTTGAAAACGGGCGCCAGATGGCAGCGATGGGCTGAACCGCCGCTGAACGATAGGCCGGCTTACGTGCCGGAGCAGCTCACGGCCCAGGCACCGTGGCCCGGAACGCGAAGGGTGCCGCCATAGACGATGGCCTCCCCTTCTTCGGCCTTGAACAGCCGCAGCTCGGCGATCTTGGTGGTGACGCCCGGATCAACGGCGTCAACGATGATCATGTCGTCCGTTTCGAACGCCTGGCCCACCGCGACCGGCTCGCCCGGGCCGTAGGCGACGTCGCTGGCCCAGACCTGCTCACCGACGGTGATGGTCATGCCGGCGATCGAAATAACGTCGACCGCGCCCAGCAGCAGGTCGAAGCTCGCAGCTCCGTCCCGGTCGGCGCAGTTGACCCATTCAGTGGCGAAGGCCGGGCTCGAAAGCCCGGCCAAGACCCCTGTCAGCGCTGTGGCGCGCCG
>JAEZKB010000302.1 GCA_023415605.1 Pseudomonadota bacterium | reverse complement strand
TGACATCGAAATCACCTCCGACCAGATCGGTGAGTTCGTGATGGAAGGTTTGAAGGGGCTCGACGACGTCGCCTTCGTGCGTTTTGCCTCGGTCTACAAGAATTTTTCCACGCCCGACGACTTCAGCGCCTTCCTGCAGACGCTGGCCGACGAATCCGGGCAGACCGGGCCGGGCGACGACGACTGATGGAGGCATCCGGGTCTGACCGCCGCTGGCTCGATGCCGCCGCGCGGCTGGCCCGCGCCGCCATCGGCGCCAGCCCCGGTCATTCACCCGCCGCCGCCATAATTGTCGACGAAGAGCTCCAGCTTGTCTTCGGCCGCGGCGTCACCGGCCGCGCCGTGCCTTTTCCTGAGCCCTATGCCGTCGACGAAGCCCGCGGCAGCGCCCGGGGCCGCACGCTCTACACCTCGCTCGAACCGACCGCCGAATGGGGCCGCACGCCGCCCTCGACCGAAGCCATCATCAAAGGCGGCCTCGCCCGGGTGGTGATCGGCGCCCTGCACCCGGACAAGTTGCAGCAAGGGCAGGGCGTCGCCCGCCTCCGCAGTGCCGGCATCGCCGTCGATGTCTATGACCACCGGCCCTCTATCGAGCTTTATGAGCCCGAGCGCATTTCCTTCGGCAAGGGCCGCCCATTCATCACCGGCAAGCTGGTGATCTCCAGGGACGGTGCTGTCGGCCTCCCCGATCGTCGCCGAGCCGTTACAAGCAACGACCAGACCCGGCGCTTCATCCAGATGCTGCGCGCCACGTCAGACGCGGTCATGATCGGCGCCCGCGCCGCCGAGATCGATGACCCCAAACTCTTCGTCCGCATAAAGGGCCTCGATGGCCGCGTCTACCAGCGCATCGTCGCCGTCGGCGCCCGCGAGCTCGATACCGGTCTCAACATCATCGCCGGCGTTTCCGGGTACCCCACGGCTATCCTCGCCGCCTCCGGCCGCGAGTTCGACGTGCCTGAGTCGGTTGACGTCATCATCGTCGATGGCCGCAACAACCGCCCCGACCTCCGAAAGTCCATGGAAGCGCTGACCTCGCGCGGCATCGTCAACCTCCTCGTCGAGGGCGGCGCGCGCCTCATTGAAGCCTTCATTGCCGCCGAAGTGCTCGACCGCTTCCATCTGCTGACGACCGACACCGTGGTCGGGCGCGGCGGCATTCCGGCCACCATGCTGGGCGGTTTGGATGGCCGCCTGCGCGGCGCCGGCTTCGTCGAGGTTGACCGCCGCTCAATGGGGGCCGATAAGCTGCGCACCTTCGAACGCGAGTTGTAGACGAGACTTGATGATGGCCGAGACCACCAAGCGCAACCCGGCCAGCAAGTCGGCCTCCACCGGACCCAAGACCGCCAACCAGCGCGGCGCCGCCCGCCTGGCTGCCGTGCAGGCGCTCTACCAGATGGAGATCGGCCACCAGTCGCTCGAGGATACGCTCAGCCAGTTCAGCGCCCTGCATCTGGGTCGAGAGATCGAGGGCGAGGAATATCTCCCCGCCGATGCCGATTTCTTCCGCCAGATCGTCCGCGGCGTCATCAAGGCCCAGCTCGAGATCGACCCGGCCATCGACCGCTCGCTGACCAAGGACTGGCCGGTCACGCGCATCGACGCCACTCTCCGCGCCATCCTGCGCTGCGCTGCCTGGGAACTGTTGAAGCGCCAGGACATCCCGCCCGGCGTCGTCATCACCGAATATGTCGACGTGGCGAAAGCCTTCTACGAAGACGACGCCCCATCCCTGGTCAACGGCGTCCTCGACGCCATCTCCAAGACCATCCCCCGCGACAAAGCCTGATCCTGCGCTGAATCGGCCGGCCGCCGACTCACGTAACGGCAAATCGCCTCGTGGACCCCCTCGCTAGATGGAGGCGAGGAGGGATTCGAGGAAGCTGCGGTCGATGCCGAAGGAGGCGGTGCGGCGGGACTGGATGGCGATGACCTTGCCGTCCTTGGCTCCATAGACGGCCTTGTCGACGACCTTTTTGTTCTTGTCGAAATAGACCGCCAGCACGGTGCGATCCTTGATCGTTTCCATACCGAAGGCGGTGCGGTCGATCTTGGTCTGGATGTAGTAGTAAGCGGTTTCGTCACCGAAGGTGTTGGTCACCTGCGGCGAGCCGAGCACGGTGGTCACCAGCGTCTGGCTCTGGCCGGGGCGAATCTGCGCCAGTGCATCCTGCGAGAGTTCATAGCCCTGCGTGCGCTGCGTGGTGAGCGCCAAGCCGCTGCCGCAGGCCGAGAGGGTAAGGCTCAACGCAACCGCTGCCGTAACCGGGAGGATGTGGCGTTTGGCGCTGAATGGCATGTTTGACTTTCCCGATAGCTCTCGACTATTACGCACGCTTGCGGCGCCGCACGGTCTCCCGACCGAGGTTGCCGGACTGTTTAGCTGCCAAATGCCGTTGCTGGCAAGCTGGCTTTGGGCTGGTTCTTCCCCTCCGCACCGGCAGCTTTCCTCGACCAGAGAGGATGTGAGTTCGTACCCGATGATCCTCAACCTGTTCCGCAAAAAGCAAGATACCGAAGCAGTTTACGCGATTTACGCAGCTATTGTGGCGCAATCCCGGCAGCCGCGTTTCTACGCCGACTGGGGCGTTCCGGACACGGTGACCGGTCGTTTCGACATGATCTGCCTGCATATGGCGCTGCTGTTCGGCCGCCTGCGCGGCGAGAACAAGCAGGTCGATGACTTCGCCCAGGCCGTGTTCGATCTCTTCTTCAAGGACATGGACCGGTCGCTGCGCGAAATGGGGGTGACCGATCTGGGCGTCCCCAAGAAGATCCAGAAGATGGGCAACATCTTTTATGGCCTGATGACCAATCTCAACGAAGCCATGGACAAGGACGACCGGGCGGAGGTCGAGGCCGTGATCCGCCGCAACCTCTTCGACGAGGCGGATTCGGCAGGCGTCGCGCCTCTCGCGGCTTATCTCTTCGACGAGCGCGCGCGTTTGAAGACGGTGCCAACGGCGACCATTGTGGGCGGCAAACTCGATCTCGGAGCTGCCGCATGAGCGCGCCCGACCGCTTCCGCATCACCGATGCCAGCATTCGCCTCGATTCCATGCCGACGACCGGCAGGGACGTCAGCCTCACCGTCGACAACGACGAGCGCGAGCATATTGCCGAAGAACTCGAAGTGACGTCGATCGACCGCTTGCAGGTCAAGCTCCATGCCGTGCGGTTTCGGGGCGGCATCCGGGTCACCGGCCGGCTCGAGGCCATTGTCGTGCAGCCGAGCGTCATCAGCTTCGAGCCGGTGACGCAGGAGATCGGCGAGCCGGTCGACCGCATCTTCCTGCCCGGCGGCGAGAAGCAATATGCCGGACCGGCTGACGCCGAGATCTTCGTTGACCTTGAAGGCGACGACCTGCCTGACCATTTCGAGGGCAACGAAGCCGATCTCACCGATCTCATCGTCGAAACCCTGTCGCTCGCCATCGATCCCTATCCGCGCGCGCCGGGTGAAAGCCTGGGCGAGCTGGGTTCGGACGGCCTCGAAGACGAGGTCAATCCTTTCGCCAGCCTCAAAAAGCTCAAGCAGGACCTGGACAAGGGCTGACCGGCAGGTGGCCACCGGACGGGGTTGCGCCGCCTAACCAACTGAGTATGTTCACTGCAGGCCCGCCAAACGGGCCGAGAATCCGGGCCAACATGACCGACTCCATACGTATCTCGGTAGACGCCATGGGCGGCGATCACGGCCCGCGCGTGGCGGTGCACGGGGCCCGGCTGGCGCTCAAGGAGCGCAAGAACACCAGCTTCGTCTTCCACGGCCGTGAAGCCGAAATCGCGCCGCTTCTGGACAAATATCCTGAGCTCAAGCCCGTCTCGCGCATCGTTCACAACGACAATGTTGTGGCCATGGATGAGAAACCGAGCCAGGCGCTGCGCAAGGGCCGCAACAATTCCTCGATGTGGGCCGCGCTGCAGTCGGTCAAGGACGGCGAGGCCGACGTCGCCATCTCCGGTGGCAATACCGGCGCGCTGATGGCCATGGCCACTTTCTGTCTGCGCCCCATGGAGGGCATTTCCCGCCCGGCCATTGCCGCCATCTGGCCTACGCTCCGCACCGACATCATCGTCCTCGATGTCGGCGCCACCATCGGCGGCGACGCCAAGCAGCTCGTCGATTTTTCGATTCTCGGCTCCGCGCTCGCCCGCGCGCTGTTCGACCAGGAGGCACCGTCGGTCGGACTCCTCAATGTCGGCACCGAGGAGATGAAGGGCCACGAGGAAATTCGCGAGGCGGCAAAAATCCTTGGCGAGGCCAGTGGCGAAGGCTTCGTCTATCATGGCTTCGTCGAAGGCGACGATATCGGCAAAGGCACAGTGGACGTTGTCGTCACCGAAGGCTTTACCGGCAATATCGCGCTCAAGACGGCCGAGGGCACAGCCCGCCAGGTGGGCACCTACATCCGCAACGCGCTCAAGGCCGATCCCATCTCCATGCTGGGCGCCGCCATCGCGGGCCAGGCGCTCGAGGCGCTGAAACGAAAGCTCGACCCGCGAAACATCAATGGCGGCGTGTTTCTGGGCCTGAACGGCATCGTCATCAAGAGCCACGGCGGCACCGACGAAATCGGCTACAAGGCGGCGCTCGGTTTGGGTTACGAAATGGCCCGCAGCCGCGTACTGGACAAGATCAGGGACGGCATGCGCCGCTTCCCCACGCTCACCATTGAGGGGCCGGCACCAAGCCCCGAAACCGAGGCCAAATCCGCGTGACCGAAAAGCACTCCATCATTCGCAGCGTCGGCGCTTACCTGCCGGCGCATGTGATGACCAATGACGACCTGGCCAAGAAGGTCGACACCTCCGACGAATGGATCGTGCAGCGCACCGGCATCCGCCAGCGCCACATCGCCGCTGAAGGCGAGAATACCTCCGACCTGGCGACGGCCGCCGGCCGCAAGGCGCTGGAGAACGCCGGTCTCACCCCCGACGACATCGATCTGATCGTCGTGGCCACAACCACGCCCGATATGACCTTTCCGGCCACCGCCGCCGTCGTCCAGCAGAAGCTCGGCATGCACCACGGTGCCGCCTTCGACATCCAGGCCGTTTGCTCCGGCTTCGTCTACGCGGTGGGCACTGCCGACTCGTATCTCAAGAACGGTCTGGCCAAGCGCGCGCTGGTGATCGGCGCCGAGACCGCCTCGCGTCTCCTCGATTGGGACGATCGCACCACCTGCGTGCTGTTCGGGGATGGCGCCGGCGCGGTGGTGATGGAACTCGGCAAGGCGGGGGAAGACCGGGGCGTCCTCGCCACCTCCCTCCGCTCCGACGGCCACCACTGGAACAAGCTCTACACCGACGGCGGCCCCTCCTCGACCAAATCCATGGGCCACATCCGCATGGAGGGCAAGGAAGTCTTCAAGCACGCCGTCGGCATGATCACCGACGTTGTCTACAAGGTGCTCGAGGATACCGGTCACACCATCGACGACCTCGACTGGTTTGTGCCGCACCAGGCCAACAAGCGCATCATCGACGGCGCCGGGGTCAAGCTAGGCCTCCCGCCGGAGAAGGTCGTGGTGACCGTCGACCGCCACGCCAATACCTCCGCCGCATCGGTGCCGTTGGCGCTGAACACTGCCGTTGCCGATGGCCGCATCAAGCGCGGCGACCTTGTGATGATCGAAGCGATGGGCGGCGGCTTCACCTGGGGCGCGTCGCTCATCCGCTGGTAGAGTAGGACTTGTTCGACCCTAGCCATTGATTGCCAAGGCAGATTGCCACCGGCACGCTCTGGCTATAGTGTCCACTATCCCAGTGGTGGGGGCGCCTCTGGGGACCAGAGCCCAGTTTGGCGAAACGGGGGGATTTCAATGACACAAAAGACCGTCACGCGCGCCGACCTTGCCGAAGCCGTCTATGAATCGGTCGGCTTGTCGCGAACCGAATCGGCGGAGTTGGTCGAGCGCGTGCTCGACATGATCGGCGAAGCGCTGGTGAAGGGAGAGAACGTCAAGCTCTCGTCCTTCGGATCGTTCCAGGTGCGTTCCAAGAACGAGCGCATCGGCCGCAATCCCAAGACCGGTGAGGAGGTTCCGATCCTGCCGCGTCAGGTTCTGGTGTTCAAACCCAGCAACGTGTTGAAATCGAAGATCAACAAATCTATGGTCCGCGCTGGAAAATAAGACTTTATCCGACTCGGGGCCAGGTTGGAAAAATCTCCAGACGCGTTTCGAACGATCTCTGAGGCTGCCGAGGAACTCGACCTTCCTCAGCATGTCCTGCGTTTCTGGGAAACACGCTTCTCGACTATCAAGCCGCTGAAGCGCGGCGGCGGCCGGCGTTACTACCGGCCCGAGGATGTTCTCCTGCTCAAAGGCATCCGTCACCTGCTCTACGATCAGGGCTTCACCATCAAGGGTGTGCAGCGCATCCTCAAGGACCAGGGCATCCGCTACGTCGTCGGCATCGGCGAGGGCAGGGTGATGGAGCCGATCTCCGCCCCTCCTGCGGACGATGACCCCTCATTCCAGGCTCCCCCGGCGCCCAGTCTCACCCACGAGCCCGAGCCTGACTACGACGAGCCCCCCACACCCCGCCTCCCCCCCGGGGCTGGCAGGGCCCTTTCCGAGAAAGACCGAGAAAAGCTCGCCGACGTCCTCCGCGAACTTCTCGACTGCAAGCGCATCCTCGAACGGGCCCGCGAGGGTTAGGCCCGCTTCGGGATCTCGATGTCCTTGAGCATCAGGGCGAGCACGAACTCGACCGCATAGATCGCTGCGATAAAGAGAAACAGCGTGTGGAAGCCGGTGGCATACCCGGCGAGCACTGTCTCCCGGGTACCTGCATCGAGCGCCGCGACCGTCCCCGGATCGAGGTCAGTGAGGCTGCCGATTTGACCGAGTGCGTCCGCGGGCAAGACCTTGTCCTGCTGCGTGAGCGCAAACCCCATCACCGCGCCGTTGATGGCGAGCCCAAGGGCGGCACCGATGGTGCGGGCCTGAGTCACCACGCCGGTCGCCGCGCCGATATCCTGCGGCGGTGCCGCCGCCTGGATAGCGACCATCAGCACCTGAAACTGCAGGCCCATCGAGGCACCCATCAGCGCCATGACGATGGCGAGGATCCAGATCGGCGTATGAGCGTCAAAGAGCACGAAGCTTGCGAGCAGCACAGCGCCCATCGCCATCGACAGGACTGGCATCCACTTGTAGCGGCCGGTGGCAGCGATAATTCGCCCGGCAATGACCGACACGATCATCGACACCACAGAAAAGGGCAGAAACAGGAAGCCGACCTCGGCTGCGCTGAGACCCGTTAGAGTCTGCAGGTAAAGGGCAAAGTAGAAGAACATGCCGAGCGTAATGGCGCCGGCGATTACCGAGATAATCGAAACCAGGCTGATCGTGTGGTTGGCAAACAGCCGCAGCGGAATGATCGGTTCGGCAGCGCGTGTTTCCACCATCACGAACCACATGAGAGACACGATTCCGATGACCGGCAGCACCCAGGTCAGGAGGTCGTGGCCTTCGGGGCTCAGCACATGATCAGCCCAGTAGACGATGGCGGTAGTGGCGACGGCGAGCAGGAAACCGCCGAGATAATCCACCTTGTGCTTCTTTTCAGCGAAGCGACTCTTCATCACCACGATCAGAATGCCGAGCACGATAATGCCTATTGGCAGGTTGACCAAGAACACCCAACGCCAGCCGAAGAGCTGCGTGATGTAGCCACCGGCCACCGGTCCGAGAATGGCCGACAGTGTGAATACTGCCGAGCTGTACCCCTGGTACTTGGCGCGGTCGCGCGGTCCAAACAACTCCCCGATCATGGCGAAAGCCGAGACCATAAGTCCGCCGCCGCCAATACCCTGTAGCACGCGTGCAGCGATCAGCGATTCCATCGACCAGGCGAGGCCGCAGGCCAGGGAGCCGATGAGAAAGAGCACGATAGCTGTAATCACCACATTCTTGCGCCCATACATGTCGCCGAGCTTGCCGTAGAACGGCGACACTGCGGCAGTCGAGAGCAGGTAAGAGGCGCCCACCCAGCCGAAGAGATGCAGATTGCCGAGCTCGCCGGCGATGGTGGGCAGCGCCGTCACAACGATCTGCATGTCGAGCGTCGACATGAACATGGCGATGAGGGCAGCAAAGTACACCAGCAGTGCGGTGCGGTCGGGCCGCGTATCGGCTTGGGACTGGGGCGCCACGGAGACGGGTGTAGATTCGACGGACATCAGATTCCCTCCGGAATTCGGATGCGGCTTATCTGCCTCACGCAGATGTATGTCAATAGCACACATATGAAGTTGTCATCAAATTGACGCTGACACATAAACATGCTAGCGCCGATGCTACTATGAAAGATGCTGTTGCGCTTCCCAACCTTCCATATGTCTGCCAGACGCGCGGTGACCAGGACATGGTCGAACTTGCGCTGGCTAACGGCGTATCCCCCAAGGGCGCCGAGGCCATCGCTGCCATTGATGCTGTGATGCACAAGATCCGGCGGTCCATGCAGCGCCGCGACTTCGGTCGTAAGGTGCTGGCCAAGATTGCCGCCGATCTCGAAATCGCCCACCTCGATACCATAAGCGCCATCGCACACAGTCCGGCCTGGACCGACGACTCTCATGAGGAGGTGACGGTGGGTCTGATTGCGGAACGGTTGGGGATCGACCCGTCTCGCGCCAGCCGGCTTGCTGCCGACGTGGTCGAACGTGGCTACGCTCGCCGTGTCGCCTCCCAGACCGATGCGCGTCGCATCTGCCTCGAACTGACGCCCAAGGGCGAGCACTTTGTCGAGGCCGTCCGCCGCAATAAATGGGAAGTGTTCGCCGGCGCGTTGGGGCAGTGGAGTGAGCAGGAACTGACAGTGTTCGCGGCGTTGCTGGACCGCTTCGCTGGCTGGGCCACGGACGATGGCCGCATCGAACGTTCCGCCGATAACATCAAGCGCCTGCTCGAAGAGACGAACGATCGCTAGCCATGTCAAAGACGACGCCTGCCACGCTCGCCCTTTCGACGGCCGGCGTCGCCTTCACGCTGTTCCCGTACGACTATGACCCGGACGCACCGCGTGTCGGTCTGCAGGCGGCACAGGCGCTGGGCAAAAGTCCCGAGCAGGTGTTCAAGACCCTGATGGCCGAGGTTGACGGCAAACCCGTTTGTGTCGTCGTGCCATCGGACTGCGAAGTCTCGATGAAAAAGCTCGCCACGACCTTTGGCGGCAAGACAGCCAGTATGATGAAGCCAGTCGATGCCGAGCGCTGCACCGGTTTCAAGGTCGGCGGCATCAGCCCGTTCGGCCAGCGTAGAAAGGTGCCGACCGCCATCGACGAGACGGCCGAGCTCTTTGACCAAGTACTGATCAACGGCGGTCAGCGCGGCCTGTTGGTTGGCTTGGCGCCAGCCGATGCCGCGCGCGTCGCCGATGCCAAACTCGCCGATCTCACTGCCTAGCGTCCATGCGGCATCTCGGTTACATGACTGTAGATGTCATGATTGGAGCATCCGGTGGCTGAGGAAAAATCTGTGCTGCGCGAAGTTGATGCCGATGCCATCACAATGGCTCGCACGCTGCTCCGCACCTCGCGCTCTGGTTCCCTCGCCGTCCTCAATTCCGAAACTGGCGCACCGGCCATTAGCCGCGTAGGCGTGTCCACCGATCTGGATGGTACCCCGATCATCCTTACCTCCGCCCTCGCGCCACACACCGCCGCGATTGTGAAGGATCGGCGCTGCGCCTTGCTGCTCGGTGAACCGGGGAAGGGCGATCCACTGGCCTATCCCCGCATCAGCATCGACTGCGTGGCAACTGGAGTCGACCGCGAGTCGCCCGAGCACGCCCGCCTCCGCGGGCGTTACCTCCGCCACCAGCCCAAGGCAAAGCTCTACGCCGACCTCGGCGACTTCCGCTTCTTCAAGCTGGAGCCAACTGCCGCTAGCCTCAATGGCGGCTTCGGCAAGGCTTACGCAATGACGCCCGAGCACCTGCTCATCCGCTCATCCATCACTGGCGAGCTGCAGGACAAGGAGCCGGGCGCAATAGAGCACATGAACGACGATCACTCCGACTCCGTCGACCATTATGCCCGCTTCTATCTCGGTCTGCCGCCGGGCAACTGGGTGCTCGCTGGTATCGAGGAGGACGGCATCACCATCTTCGTCGGCGATGATGTCCGCCGCATCTTCTTTGCCGAGCCGTTGACCTCCGCCGACGACATGCACCTCACGCTCGTCAAGATGGCTCGCATCGCGCGCGCAGGGCTGGAAGCTGCCAAAGCGCCCACCCATTGAGCGCTGGCCGCAAAATTGCCGCTTGCCTCTCCGCGCTGGTTTGGGTAGGGCATCGCCAGTGTCGGGGTGTAGCGCAGCCTGGTAGCGCATTTGTCTGGGGGACAAAGGGTCGTCGGTTCAAATCCGGCCACTCCGACCATTCTTCCCTCCCTACCGAAGAGCCGGTGCCGGCGCCTTAGCGCGCCAGGTAGCCGCCATCGATCGGCAGGATCGTGCCCGTGACCATCGAGGCGGCTGGGCTGGCGAGGAAAAGCATGCCGGCCGCGATCTCTTCGGGTTCAGCCAAGCGCCCCAATGGTGTTGCCGCCTGGATGGTCGCTACCACCTCGTCATTCTGCAGCAACCGATCCGTCAGCGCAGTGCGCACAAAGGTAGGCGCTACTGCATTGACACGGATCTTCGGCGCCCATTCGAGCGCCAGCGCGCGCGTCATGTTGACCACGCCCCCCTTGGTCGTCTGGTAGGCGACATTGGGATAGAGCCCTCCCGATAGACCCATGATCGACGCGGTGTTGACGATGGCGCCGCCATCGTCGGCGGCCAGCATGTGCCGCGCCGCCGCCCGGGCGACAAGAAACATGGCGGTGAGATTGACGTCGACCACCCGGTTCCAATCCGGCAGCGGCATCTCCGTCGCGTTCGAGCGGACGGCTATGCCGGCATTGTTGATGAGGATATCGAGCGAGCCGTGCGTCGCCAGGACCTCAGCCATCAGAGCCTCGACCGCCGCCTCGTCGGTTACATCCACCACATGCACGCTCGCCGTGCCACCGGCTGCCGAAATCTCCGCCGCCACCTCGCCGGCAGTAGTGCCGTCCCGGTCGACCACTGCCACGGACGCACCGGCCGCTGCCAGCAGCAGCGCCGCCGCCCGACCCAGACCGCCTCCGCCGCCGGTCACGACGGCGCATTGGCCGGTGACGAGAAAGCTCGGTGGAGCAAAAGTGCTGGTCATGATTGGTTCTCCCTCAGGCTCCTCGGTGATAGCCCTCTGTCGCCGGTCTGCCAACGCGACCATTGGTTGACGCCTCGCCGGTTCCAGCCCAAAACTCCGGACCGTGCCGCGAGGGACCCCACAATGCGCAAAATTCTGTTGAGCTTGATCCTTGCTGCTCTGACCGTGCCGGCCACGGCACAGACGCTGCCCGGCACGCCTGCTATCGAGGGTACGCCCGAGTGGTTGGTCGGCGACGCCGTGCTCTATTTTGTCGCCGGGCGCACCCGCGAAGAAGCCGGCAACGACCCCTTTAATCCGTTCGGCATCGATCCGGATTCGCTGCTCTTTCACGTTGGCGCATTCTTCATCGTGAGCGACTTTAGCGGCGAACCCCTGAAAGAGGGCGAGCTCGCGCTCTATCCGCAGTATGTCATACCGCGTGGCGAGGGGACGCCCAGCGCCGAGACGCCACCGATCATCCCGTTTGCGATGGTCCGGGAGCGCCAGTGCGTCGGCGGCTACGTCACCGGCTTCCCGGTGCCCGACATGACCTATGCACTCGATATGGCCGGCGCCTTATGCCACGCTGATACCGTCGAGCTAATGCTGCACGACAGCTATGCCCAGGCCGCCCCGGACAAGCAGCCAACCGCACCCGCGGACGAGCCCACTGCGCCAGCTACGCCGGATGCGCCGGCGGTGCCTCTGGCCTTCGATCCGGCATTCCCCCGTGATCTGCAACTGCAGGACGCCGTCTACGCCGCCTACAGCGCCGCATACGGCCTCGCCTTGGCTGATCCCGACTATGCCTTCTGGAACGGCACCGATTTCGGTCCGGTCCACGCTGCCGTTTCCACTGCTCTTGCCGGGGCCGGTCTGGCGCAAATCACTGTCGCCGACACGCCGGCCATGAATCCGGATGCCGCCAAGGCTTGTGCCGAGCCCGGCACGACGACTGTCCGCCTCGCCTTCACTCCGGACCGCTCCGGCATCACCGTTGCGGCCGCCAGCGACACGCGTGTTTATTCCTATGACTACGACAACAGCATTTCCGCCGACCTGATGGTGACGGAGGTTCGCGATTGCGCTACCTCCGGCCCCGGACGCGCACATTCGCGCAGCAACTAGCCTGGGACATTGCGTGGACGACCTCCGCCTCGACCTATGGCGCGAAACCGCCGCCGGTCGCGCCACGCTGATCAACCTCTCCGAGAACCACACTTACCGCATCGACGCGCCCGCCGGCGCCACCGTCCTGCGCCTTCATCGCCCCGGCTATCAGACCGCGGCTTCTATTGAGAGCGAGCTGGCCTGGCTCACCACGCTCCACCGCGATACCGATTTGCCGGTCGTCCTTCCGCTCCCGGGTCGCGACGGCCAGTTCCTCCAGCACATGGGCGGTCGCTATGCGGTTCTATTCGAATTCGAGCCGGGGAGGGAACCGATGCATGGCGACCCGAGCCTCTTCCGCACCATCGGCGCGTTCGCTGCCAAGGCCCACCTCCACGCCACGAACTGGCAGCGCCCGGCCGGCTTCATCCGACCCACATGGTCGGCCGATGCCATGCTGGAGTCCGACGGTCTTTGGGGCGACTGGCGGCGGGCGCCCGGTGTCGGCCCGGTCCGCGATGTGCTCGACGCCGTGACGGCACGGCTTCGCGTCGACCTTGCCCTCTATGGCCAGTCGCCTGATAGGTTTGGCCTCATCCACGCCGACATGCGCCTTGCCAACCTGCTGGTCGATGGCCAGCGCACGACCCTACTCGACTTCGATGATTCCGGCTTCGGCTGGTTCATGTACGATTTGGGCTCCGCCCTGTCCTTCATCAACCTCGCACCGGAGGCGCCGGCCCTCCGCGCCGCCTGGCTCGAAGGCTACACGGCGCTGCGTCAGCTCTCCGCAGCCGATCTCGCCATCATCGATGCCATGGTACTGCTTCGACGGATGGTGCTGCTCGCCTGGATCGGGACCCACGGCGAAACCAAGCTGGCGCAAGCGCACGCCAAGAACTTCGCCGCCGATACCGCTAGGGCAGGGCGCGCTTGGCTAGACCAGGGCTGAGAGTCGCTTTTCCTCGCCTGGCTGGACTTTGCCATATGCGGCCGTCACTCCCCAGATCAGGCCGGCGACGAGGAAGAAATGGCGCCAGTGGTCCAGATCGATGATGGCCGCTTCCACCGCCAGCGGAATGAATGTGCTGACCAATGGGATGAGCAGCAGCCGGTTGGGCCCTCGGCGGAAGACGAAAGTCAAACCGCGCCAGATCGTCGTGCCAATAAGCACAATGAAAAAGAAGCCACCGCCCCAGCCATAGACGTGCAGCGTGCTGACATACGAGTTATGCGGCTCTTCGGTAATGCGCATGTTGCGAAACTCGAACGGCCCAATCCCGAGAGGATTCTGCAGCGCGAGTTCATAAGCATAGGCCTGCCGTCCGAAGCGGCCAGTTTCTCCCGTGTCGTAGTTCTGAGCCGCGGCGCGAACTTCAAAGAGGCGACTCACCTGCGGAATGCTGAGCAGACCGCCGATGGCCACTACCATCACCAGCACCCCGACCAACGCCAGCAGCATCATTCGCACCTTCTCGAGGGCATGCGCCTCAAGAAAGAAGATCAGCAGATAGACAAGGGCCGCTGATGCTGCCAGATGGCCCCAGGCGGCTCGTGAGAAGCTCGCGAAGACGCCAATAGACAAGATCATGAACGCGATCCCGCCAAGGATCATGTGGCGCCGTTTGCCGATCAGAACGTGCTGCAGGCAGTACATGGCTGGGAGAATGAGAAACGGTCCGAAGACATTCGGGTCGTTGAAGAACGCTTTCGCGCGTCCATAGCGGGTGAGCAATTCGCTGCCCTGCAGGTACCCGATTGTGCCTAGGATCGCCGCAAGCAAAGCCGTTGCCACATAGGCGCGAACGATGAGTTGCACTCGCTTCTGCGGCGCCTCGGCGACATAGTTGGCCACAAAGTAGGTGGTCAGCAGCAGGAAGATCGTTACTGCCTGGAAAATCAGCGCCTCGGTGATCTCCGACGATTTGACCTGGAATGCCGCAATGAAAGCAAACGGCATGAAGCCGGCTATGATCACAAGCAGCCCAAGCGTCGACCGGTAGAGGCCGAGGCCAGCAACCACCGCGATCCCCATCACCATGAGGAACCCGATCTCGTAAGGCGACGGCTCCGTGATGACGAACCCGCCGCAGAAGATCCAGAAGGCGACCAGCCAGTCGAGGAGCTTCGTCGCACGGGCCTGCACGTAAGCCTGACCGGCGGCTCGGCCCGCGCTCAGATCGACTGTAGCCGATGAGGCAACGCTCACGTCAGTAGGCGTTTTCGTTGCGCAGGAGCAGCCGAACAGGGGTCATGAACAGGATGTAGAGGTCGAACACGATCGACCAGTTCTCGATGTAGTGCAGGTCGAACTGCACACGCTGCATGATCTTGTCGACCGTATCGGTCTCGCCGCGCCAGCCGTTTATCTGGGCCCAGCCAGTGATGCCGGGCTTTACCTTGTGGCGTGCGAAGTAGCCATCGACGGCCTCGTAGTAGAGCTTGTTGTCGGCTTTGGCCTGCGTGGCATGCGGCCGCGGACCGACTACCGACAGACGGCCCTGCAGCACGTTGATGAACTGCGGCAGTTCGTCGATCGACGTCTTGCGGATGAAGCGACCGACTTTGGTCACACGCGGATCGTCCTTGGTGACAAGCTTGGACGCGTTGGCGTCGGTTCGGTCCGTGTACATCGACCGGAACTTGTAGATCTCGATAAGCTCGTTGTTGAAGCCATGGCGCTTCTGCTTGAAAATCACCGGGCCCTTGCTCTCGAGCTTGATGGCAATCGCGGTGACCAGCATGACCGGTGACAACAGGACCAGCGCGATCAGCGCCACGACTTTGTCGAACACCCACTTGAAGACCAGGTTCCAGTCCGAGATTGGCCGGTCGGCCATGTCGAACACGGGTACGTCGCCGACATAAGAATAAGCCTTAGACGTGAAGCGCAACTGGCTCATATGGGCCGAGAGGCGGATGTCCACTGGCAGCACCCAGAGCTGCCGCAGCATTTCGAGCACCCGCTTCTCCGCCGAGAGCGGCATTGAGACGATCACGAGATCGACGCGGGTGCGGCGGGCGAATTCGATGAGATCCGAGACCCGGCCGAGCTTGGGGAGGCTCGCAACCGATTCCGGCGAACGGTCATCATTGCGGTCGTCGAAGAGGCCGAACAGGCGGATGTCGCTGTCGGCGCCTCTCTGCAGTGCGTCGATCAGCGCTTCGGCATCCTTGCCGCCGCCGACGATCACCGTGCGACGCTTGAGCTTACCCTCCGCCGTCCATTGCCGCACGAGCGCACGGAGCGACATGCGGAAGGTGACCAGCACGACCGCGCCGAGCGCGTACCAGCTGACCAGCCAGACGCGCGACACCATATCGTGTGCCTTGAAGAGGAAAATGCCTACCGCGATTGCAGTGATGATCACCGACCACGCCGCCAGTACGCGGCCTGTCTGCTCAAGCACTGTACGGTAGGCCGGGACACGGTGCGTCCGTGCCGCGTTGAACAGGATATTGGCAACCGCCACCGAACCGACGATCAACGGCACGTAGAAGAACGCCTCTTCCATGCCGACATAGGCGCCGAAAATGGCAAAGCCCAGCGTCGCCAGCAGCAGTGCTTCGATAACCTGTGCGACACCGACGATCACTGTACTCGAGTAGGTAGGCTCGGTCGGCGCCGAAACGATGCGCTCGGCAGCTTCGGAAAGCACAATTGGGCCATTGCGGCTGCTGCCCTGCGCGGCGACATGATCAAGTACGGCTTGCTTGGGATCGAGGCGGAACATTTTCGGGCGTGCGTCCTGACTCTGCGAGTGGCCACAAACCTAGTCGATTAGGAATGAAAACTCGGTGAAAAGCCGCGGTTAACATTAACCCGTCGAGCTTTATTCAACCCGCTGTGAATGCGAGCGATTTTCATCCCGCCCGGGCTAGCAGAACCTGGCGATAGAGAGCTTCGATCTGGTCGGTCATATGCTTGAGGGAAAACCGGTCGCGTATGTAGTCGAGCCGCACTCGCATTTCAGCATCCGCCGCGGCCGGATCGTCCATGAACGCCTGCATCGAGCGCCTGAGCGCCGCGGTGTCAGCCGGCGGGATCAGACTTCCCGCCGTTGGTCCAAAAATCTCGGAAATGCCACCCACATTGGTGGCGATCACAGGACGAGCCGCCGACGCCGCTTCGAGGATCACATAGGGCAGGGACTCGGCCAGCGACGGCACCACTTCGCAGCGGCCCAGGGCCAGTGTGGGACGCGCCGGCTTGGCCCCCAGCAGCGTAATCCGCTCCGAAAGTCCCAACTGCGCTATGTGCGCCTTGATGACCGGCATGTCCGGTCCGTCGCCGGCCATCACCATGGTGGCCGGCCGCCCGCCCGGCGCCCGCACGTCTGCCAGCGCGTCGATCAGATAGCGGATGCCCTTCATCTCGCGGAACTCGCCGATGAAGACGAAATCCTTCGCCTCCGGCCCCGGCATGATCGGTTCGAACTCTTCCGGCGCCAGTCCATTGTGGATCACAGGCGTTGGCTGGCTCGGATGGTCGATCCGCTCGAAGAACGCGCGCTGCGCGAACGCACTCTCGAAGATAAAACCGTCCGTGAGATCGACGATCATCTTCTCGAACAGGCGAAACATAAGCCCGACCGGTGAGCCGATCCGATAATTCAGCACCCCGCCATGCGGCGTGTAGAGCGCTACCCGGTTCTTTGCTCCAACTCTGGCCCATCGCGCATTGAGCCCGCCCTTTGCACCGTGCCCGTGCAGCACCTGAATATCCAGTTCCTTGGTGAGCTTGCGGATCTGGAAGGGTGCAGTCAGGTCCCCAAACCCGACGGTGCGCGGCATCGGTGTCGAGTGAATGCCCAGCTCGGCATAAGGCTTAAGCCGCGCCAACCGCTCCTCCGTGAGCCCATCCGAGGTCAGGCTGTCGGCAACTATGCCGATCCGGTGCCCTCGCGATGCCAGTTCGCGGGTGAGATCGCTCACGTGCCGGAACAGGCCCCCGACAGGCGCGCGGAGGATTTGCAGGATGCGGAGTGGACTTGCGGTCATCAGAACCAGCGTTCTGTGATGACGACCGTGTCACCGGGATAGAGCGGGAAGTCGAGATTGACAGTGCCCTTGGACATTTCTCCGCCTTGGCCGCGGTAGATCACCGCCTTCGAGCGGTCCGCCGTATCCGTGAACCCGCCTGCCGTGCTGATCGCCGCCCGCACGGTCATGCCATAGACGTAGCTGAACTGGCCTGCATTCTTGACCGCGCCCTGGATGAAGAAAGGCCGGTAAGTCTCTATTTCAACGGCTACACTCGGCTCGCGAATGTACCCGTCGGCCAGTGCAGCTGTGATGGCCGCCGCCGTCATCTGCGTCGTGCGCCCTCGCACCGGAATTGCGCCGACCAGCGGCAGTGCGATCGCTCCGCCATCGTCAACGCGATAGCTCTTGGTCATTTCGGCTTCGCCATAAACCGTCACACGCACGACATCCCCGGTGTCGAGCGTATAGGGCCCTTTCGTGTCCACCAGGTAGGTCGAAGCCCTGCCGTTAAGCCCGCAGCCAGCAAGCGGGATCAACAGGAGAATGAGAAATAACTGCAGCCAGCGCATCGACTTACTCTTCTTGCCGTGGCGCGCAGTGTCTCAGAACTATGGTTAAAAATCCCCTTAGGAGAGCCGCTCCGGTGATGCAGCTTGCGACTGGCTTAACGGAATACTTACCACGTGCGTCCCATAAGTCGGCGGTGGACGAAAGGCTGAGTGCATGACTGTGGTTGAGTCCGTCGGGGAAGAACGTTTGGATCTCCGGGCCCTGTTGGGTGCAGTGGGCGCACGCTGGCTTCGCATCGTCTTGGTGACGGTGCTCCTGCTCGGCACCACCTACGCCATTTTGATGTTCGTTCCCAAGCTCTACGAGTCATCGGCCAGCATTCTGGTCGAACAGCGCGCCAACGCCTTTACCCGCACCGCGAACGAGCAAGCACCAACGAGCGCCAACACCATCGACTCGCTGATGTCGAGCCAGATCGAGCTGATCAAGTCGCGCGACAATCTTCTGACCGTCATCGACGCGCTGAACCTGCGCGACAACCCCGAGTTCGGTGGTGTGGGGTTTTCCCCGGTCAGTTTCGTCCTGCAGCTTTTGGGCCGCAAGCCGGACATCAAGAGTCTCGATCAGACTGTTCTCGATACGCTCAATGAGCGCGTCACGGTGCTGCGCGAGCGGGATTCCGCAGTCATTTCCATTCACGTGCGGTCGCAGGACCCACAACTTGCCGCCGACATCGCCAATGCCATAGCCAATGCGCACGTCAAGCGCCGCGCCGATCTCTCCATTGCCGATACCGCGGAGGCCTCCGGCTGGCTGGAGAACGAGATCGCCAAGTTGCGGGTCAAGGTGCAGGACGCCGAGACGGCCGTCGCCAATTACCGCGCCTCCAACGATCTCTTCCAGTCGGGTGTCGGTCAGACCTCCATTCTGGACCAGCAGCTCTCCAATATCGCCACCCAGATCACTTCGGCACAGGAGCGCAAGAACTCCGCCCAGTCACGCGCCGAACTGATCCGTGGCCTGCTGCGCGCGGGTCAGCCGATTGACGGTGTAGCGGATGTTCGCAATTCCCTGGTCGTCCAGAGTCTGACGCAGAGCAAGGCCACCCTGCAGGGGGAACTGGCCCAGCGCTCGTCGACACTGCTCGGCAATCATCCTACCATCAAGGCTCTGCGGGCCCAGGTGGCCGCCCTCGACGCGCAGATCGCTTCAGAGGGCCGCAAGGTAGCGGACGCCCTGGAGGCTGAAGCAAAGGTCGAGGCCAATCTCGAACAATCGCTCAACGACGATCTCGCCCGACTCAAGCTCTCGGTCTCCACCGCCACCAGGGATACAGTGACGCTCGACAGCCTGCAGCGCGAGGCCAAGGCCCAGCGCGATCTGCTCGAGAGCTATCTTGCCCGCTATTCCGACGCTGCGGCGCGCACCGACTCGAGCTCGACTTTGCCCGATGTCCGCGTCGTCACGGTCGCCGCGCCGTCGATTGTCCCGGCGTCTCCCAAGACCGGCCTCATCCTCGGGGCCGTCGCCTTCGTATCCATGGCGCTCCAGGTCGGCGCCATCCTCTTTGGAGAATTGATGTCCGGTCGCGCCGTGCAGCGCCGTGTTCAACCGGTAGAACCCTACACCCCGGACGAAGAAGAGCCCGATCTCTTCGATGACCTCGACCCGGAGGAGGCGCCTCCCGCCGCCCCGCATCCCTTCGCACAGGCTGGTGTGCGCCGCCCTGAGACGGAACCGGAGGCGGCTGCCGTCGAGGAAGAGCCCGAACCGGAACCCGAACCCGAGCCCGAAGAAAGCGATGCCGAGGACATCGCCGAGGCGCCGGTCTACATGCCGCCGCCCGTGCCGCCTCAGGCGGAACTTGTCGCGGAGTCGCGTCCACCCCAGCCGGAGCCGGTTGCGCGCAATGCCGGTGCCTCATCGCTCGAACTCAGCAATCTTGCCGCCGACATCGCCATCGGCCGTGTCCGCGTGGTCATGCTCGCTGCGCTGAACAATTTCCACGACGTGGAAATGGTCGCGGAACTGCTTGTCCGCAGTGCCCTCGATCGCGGCCTCTCCGTCGCAACCATCGATGCCGGCAGCGCCCGCCTCTCTGCCGAGCCCGGTCTCACCGACTTGGCCGCCGAGAAAGCCGGCTTTGGCGAAGTGGTCCACAAGGTGAGCGAAGGCCTCGCTGCCGTGCCGTGGGGGCACCGCGATACTCTCGAACGTCGCTCGATGAAGCCGGTAACACTCATCGAGGCGCTAACCGACATCTACGAAGTCGTCATCGTCCAGACCGGCCGCATCGGCGTCACCTCCACTCTGCCCGTGTTCTCGGGCATCGACTGTCGCCTCGTCATGGTGGCCGGCGAACAGCCTGACCGTAACGCCGTACAGTCGGCGCTCGCCGAGGCGGCAACGCTTGGCTATGAGGTCGGCCAGATGGTCTCGGCTCCGGCGCAGCGGTCCGTAGCCTGATGCCGTCGCTGAAGTACGCCGCCATCCGCGGCGTGTTCGAACTGCTCTGGGCCTCGCAACTGCCGGCCCTGATCCGCAGGCTGTCGACCTCCAAAGGCGTGATCTTCACGCTCCACCGCGTGCTGCCCGAGGATCCGGCGGACTTCTCTCCCAACGCTATCTTGCAGGTGCGACCGGACTTCCTCGAATTCGTCATCCAGCGCCTCCGTGAGTTGCGCATCGATATCGTTGACCTCGACGAGGCGATCCGTCGTATCGAGACGCCCGAACGCACGCGGCCGTTCGTCGTCTTCACCTTCGACGACGCCTATCGCGATAACCTGCGCTACGCCCTGCCGATCCTGCGGCGCAATCAATGCCCATTCACCCTCTACGTCCCGACTGCCCTGGTGGATGGCGTAGGTGAAATCTGGTGGCAAGCGCTCGAGGATATCATCGCCCAGCAGGAGGCCGTTGCTGTCACCTATCTCGGGGAGACCGACTATCTGCCGACCAAGACGCTGCGGGAGAAGCAGGAGGCTTATGACGATCTCTACTGGCGCATGCGCGCCATGCCGGAGCCTGACCGCGTCCAACTGATCCGCGCGCTGGCCGGCCAATACGGCCTTGACCTCGATGCTCATTGCCGCGATCTCATCATGGATTGGGCCGAACTCAAGACTTTTGCCGGCGAGCAGCTTTGCACCATCGGCGCCCACACTGTGCACCACTATGAGTTGGCCAAGCTTCCGCCCGCCGAAGCGCGCAACGAGATCGAGCAGTCCGTCCGCATCATCAAGGCGCAGTTCGGCATTGCCCCGATCCACCTGTCTTACCCCATCGGCGGCCCCGCCTCGGCGGGCGAGCGGGAATTCACCATGGCCAGGGAGCTCGGTCTTCGCTCCGCCGTCACCACGCGGCCCGGCGGCCTCTATCACCGCCACAAGGATAGCCTGCACGCGCTGCCGCGGGTTTCTCTGAACGGGCTCTTCCAAGCACGCCGCTATGTCGACGTGTTCGCCACGCCGGCCATCTTTTCACACATGCCAGGCTGAGGTCGTTTACCTGCCGCTAAGGATGAACAGCGGTACGCACCTCACAGTCTGGGCGAAACAGGTCGCTTAAGACATTTTCTACGCTTCACAGCCAGTCTGATCCGACGCCAGAAGGCAAAAGCGTAGCGTGGACGCGGACTTGCTGATTTGGGGACGGCATGTTTCGGGTAGAACGGAAAAACCTCGCGCGGTTCTTGCCGCTTGCGATCGCCACGATCGTCGTCGGTTGCGGAGCCTATTTTGTTGGCTATTCCGCCATTGCAGACATGCAGCGGTCCCACGCAGAATACGTGGCCACCTCCTTCGGGAGATACCTCGTCGATGAGGTCGATGGCCTCGAGAACATGATCTTGGGTCGCCAGACGCCCGACGTCACAGCCGCCATTCTCGGCGCCGTTAAGCCCATTGGCACGGTCTACCAGTTCCGGATCTTCGATCAGAACGGCGTGCTGCGCGGCGATTCTGCTCTCTTCGAGCGCGGTCTCACTGTCAGCCGTGACGTCCAGGGCCGTAGCGATACCGCGATCAACGTCCTTGCCACCGGCCGCGCCGCCTTTCGTCTCCGCGATGGCAACGGCATTGATGCCCCGCGCTACTATTCCGACATCACGGTGCCGCTGCTCTACGGCAAACGCACGATCGGGGTGCTATCCGTGCTCTCCGACGAAACCGAGAGCTGGCCAGCTCTGTTCGATCAGTTCCGCTCCGTCATTGTTCAGGTCGTTGCCCTCGTCGCCGCCGCTTTCGGCATCCCCGGCGTCCTCTACCTGCACAAGACTGGCCAATTGGCCAAGACCTCCCGCACCCTCCGTCTCTCGACCCAGTATGATGAGCTGACTGGCTGTCTCAACCGTACGACCTTCACCCGGATCGTCGGCGATCTCATCGGCGGCTCGTCAGGCAGGGGGCTCAACGTCGCTATCCATTTCATCGACCTCGACCGCTTCAAGGACGTCAACGAGTCCATGGGCCATGCCGCAGGCGACGAGCTGCTTAGGCAAGTCGCCCAACGCCTCCGCAAGCTGATGGGCACGCGCGAGCGTATTGCCCGTCTAGGCGCCGACGAATTCGCCATCTGCCAGCCCTATTACGCCGCGTCGCCGCAGGTGGTGGCGGACCTCGCCGGCGACATCTCCCGCGCCCTTGCCAAGCCTTTCGAGATCAATGGGGCCAAGACGATCTGCGGGGCCTCGGTGGGCTATTCCTACTTCCCACGTGATGGCGAAACCGTCGACGAGCTTTTCCATGCCGCCGACCTCGCCCTCAACCATGCCAAGACCGGCATCCGGGGCAAGGCCGTAGCCTTCGATCCGAGCATGGAAAGCGAGCGGCAGCTCCGCGCCAGTATCGAGGCAAGGCTGCGCGAGGCGCTGGTCAACTCCGAGTTCGAAATCAACTTCCAGCCGCTCTACGAGACCACTTCCGATCGCCTCAAGGGTTTCGAGGCGCTGCTGCGAATGACCGACACCAAGGGCAAGCCGATCTCGCCGGCCGAGTTCATCCCTATCGCCGAGTCGACGGGGCTGATCCACGACATCGGCCGCTGGGTGCTGCGCGAGGCCTGCCGCATGGCCCGCCAGTGGCCGGAAGACCTGAGTGTCGCCGTCAATCTTTCGCCAGCTCAGTTCATCGCCGGTGATATGTCCACCGTGGTTCGTGATGCCCTGAGCTGGTCGGGCCTCGCTCCCCACCGGCTCGAGCTCGAGGTGACCGAGAGCGTGCTGATCACCGATACCGAAAAGGTTCTGGCCGAGCTGATGGCCATCAAGGCGCTCGGCGTTTCCATCGCGCTTGACGATTTCGGCACCGGCTTTTCCTCACTCGGCTATCTCTGGCGGTTCCCCTTCGACAAGCTCAAGGTCGACAAGTCCTTCATGGCCGATATTGCCCAGGAAGGTTCGAAGTCGCGCGAAATCCTCTCGACCATCATCGCGCTCGGCAAGGTGCTCAACATGCGTGTGACCGCCGAGGGCGTCGAGACCGCCGAACAGGCGCTTGTGCTGCGCGACCTGCGCTGTGACCTAGTGCAGGGCTACCTTTTCGGCCGCCCCATGCGGCCCATCGATGTCGCCGCGTGCATCATGAAAGGCGCCTCCGGCAAGTGGCCGCAGCCGGTCTCGCTGCAGGCCTACCGCAAGGGTGCCGCCTGACCGTCCGGGCTATTCCAGTCCGGTCGCGAATAGCATAGAGCAGGGCCTCCCCAGTCAGGAACTTCTCTATGTCCGATCTGATCGTCGACGGTGCCCAGCCCGTGTCGGGTACCATCCGTCCTTCCGGCAACAAGAACGCAGTGCTGCCCATGCTCTGCGCCACCTTGCTGACCAGCGACGAGGTGACCCTCACCAACGTCCCCGAGATCAGTGACATCGATAAGCTCGTCGAGTATTTCCGCTCCAAAGGCTCCCGCGTCGAGCGTGATCTCGCCGCCCAGACGCTGGTGATCCAGCACGATTTCAATGCCTTCGCCGCTAGCGACGCCGAACTGCCGGTCGGCATCCGTGCGGCCGTGCTCCTGCTGGCGCCGGCGCTGCTGCGCAGCTCGCACCTCATCTTCGACACCGAGGCCAAGGGTTGCGCGCTCGGCGTGCGCGAGATCGACCCGCATCTCGAGATCCTTGAACGCTTCGGGGCGACAATCGCGGCAACGCACCCCTATCGGATCGAACGCAATGCCGGCATCCGCGGCGTCGACATCTGGCCCGACTATGCCTCGGTCACCGCCACCGAGACGTTCGCCATGATTGCAACGCTGGCCGAAGGGACCTCGCACCTCAATAATGCTGCCTCCGAGCCGCATGTGCAGGCGCTTTGCGACATGCTGGTGGCCATGGGCGCCGATCTTGACGGCATCGGCACCTCGAAGCTCACCGTACGCGGCGTCAAATCACTGCACGGCACGGTCGCTCGTGTGCCCGACGACCACCATGAAGTTGCGACGTTCCTCGCCATTGCGGCGGTCACCGGCGGTCGGCTGACGGTCGAGACCGACATGGGTCCGCACATGACCTTGATCCTCCGTCAGCTTGGCAAGCTCGGCATCGAGTTCGAGGTCGGTGAGGGTACCATCACCACCACCGGCTGGACGCGCCGTATCACCGAGCCTTACACCGCCGAAATGCTGCCCAAGATCGAGGCAGCGCCATGGCCCTATTTCCCGGCTGACCTGTTGCCCCATGCCGTCGGCATTTCCGTCGGCTGCACCGGCGATATCATGTTCTGGAACAAGGTCTACGAAGGCGCCCTCGGCTGGAGCGCGGAGCTCCTCAAGTTCGGCGCCCGCGTGCACCTCTCCGATCCGCACCGGCTCGTCGTCTTCGGCGGCAACCAGTTGCGTCCGGCGACGGTCGAGGCGCCCTATATCATCCGCGTGGTGGTGGCGCTGCTGATCGCCGCCATGCAGATACCGGGGCAGTCGCGCATCAAGAATGCCGATCCGATCCGCCGGGCCTATCCGCACTTCGTGGAAAAGCTGACGGCGCTGGGCGCTCGCGTCCGCTGGGAGTAGGCGTCAGGCCGAATCCGGCCGCGCCATCCAGCGGATGATCCAGGAGGCGGGGAAAAACCAGAGCCCGCCCGTGACGGCGAAAAAGAGGATCAGCGCCCACCACGGCGCGCCGCTGAGCCAGGTGGAGTAGACCGCCACTGCTAGCACGCACCAGATGATGATCGAGGCCAGCACGAGAAGGGTGCCGATCAGTTTGCGGGCGTTCTGCGTCATCGTTCTGCGAAAAATCCTGCGTCAAACCGGCCGTTGCAAAGCCGGGGTGAGGGGCGTACCAACCGCCGCGCAAACTGGTCCGGGAAAGTTCTCTTGGCAAGCATCGAAACGCCGCACCTAACCGACTCCGCCGCCGAGCGAGACCGGCTGCGGCCCGTCCGCATCTGGCTCTACTGCATCGCGCTTCTGGTCCTCTGCATGGTGGCCGTGGGCGGCATCACCCGGCTGACCGGCTCGGGGCTTTCGATCGTCGAATGGAAGCCGATAGCCGGTACGCTGCCGCCGCTTTCGGAGGCCGAGTGGATGGCCGATTTCGAGGCTTACAAGCAGATCCCGCAGTACGAATTCGTCAACAAGGGGATGAGCCTCGACGAGTTCAAGTTCATCTTTTTCTGGGAATGGTTCCACCGCTTCCTTGGACGCTTCATCGGCCTCGCCTTCGCCGTTCCATTCCTGATCTTCTTGTTCCAGAAGCGCTTTTCCTGGAACCTTGCAGCACCGCTCGCCGGGCTGTTCGTTCTGGGTGGGCTGCAGGGCGCGCTGGGCTGGTGGATGGTGTCGTCCGGCCTCTCGCAGCTGACCTCGGTATCGCAATATCGCCTGGCAGCCCATCTTGGCGCCGCGGCACTGCTCTTTATGGCACTGGTCTGGGTTGCCCGCCGGCTTGAGCCCAGGCCCATGACGCCGATCCGCCCACGCTGGCCGATCCTGCTGCTGCTGGTGCTAGTCTTCGTCCAACTGGTCGCCGGGGCCTTCGTCGCGGGGATCGATGCCGGCATGGGCTACAATACCTGGCCGCTGATGGACGGGGCGCTGATCCCGCGCGGTCTCGACGTCATCGACCCATGGTGGAAGAACCTCTTCGAGAACGCCCTGACTGTGCAGTTTGTACACCGCTGCATCGCCTATGTGATTGTGATCTATGGGGGTTTCCTGCTGTGGCGGCAGTCGCGGGCAGGGGGCTTTGCCGGTGCCAATGGCTGGCTGCCACGCATCACCCTCTTGATCCTGTTGCAGGCGGCGCTTGGCATTGCGACGCTTCTCGCCATGGTGCCGATCCCGCTGGCGCTCGGCCACCAGGCGTTGGCTTTCATGCTTTGTGGGGCGATAGTTGCCTATCTCGCTGATATGACAGGGAAAACAGCGCGGTAATCAAGTACCGCGCTACGGTATTTAAATACCGCAGGCGTAACATGCTGATTTTACAGTCGAATTATTGGGCTGTTGACACCCTTGCGCGACCTCTGTATCTCGCGCTCACCAAACTACAAGGATTCCAGAGATGACCACGTACTCGGCCAAGCCGAGCGAGATCGAGAAGCAGTGGATCTTGATCGACGCGACGGACCTGGTGGTGGGCCGCCTTGCCTCCATCATCGCGCTGCGCCTTCGCGGCAAGCACAAGCCGACCTATACCCCGAACATGGACATGGGCGACAATGTCGTCGTGATCAATGCGGACAAGGTGAAGCTGACCGGCAAGAAGCTCGATCAGCGCCGCTTCTTCTGGCACACCGGCTATCCGGGCGGCATCAAGGATCGCACCCAGCGTGAGCTCCTCACCGGCCGTTTCCCCGAGCGCGTGCTCGAGAACGCCGTGCGCCGCATGATCCCGGGCGGCCCGCTTGGCCGTCAGCAGATGCGCAACCTCAAGGTCTACGGCGGTGCCGAGCACCCGCATGAGGCCCAGCAGCCGACCAAGCTCGATGTCGGTTCGTTCAACACCAAGAATGTGAGGGTCAAGTAATGGCCGAGACCATCAACTCCCTCGAAGACCTGGGCACCTCGACGGTCGCTGCCGCGCAGCCCGCCGCTCCCGTCCACGTCCAGAAGCTCGACGCTCAGGGCCGCGCCTATGCCACCGGCAAGCGCAAGAACGCCATCGCGCGCGTCTGGATCAAGCCGGGCAACGGCAAGATCTCGGTCAACGGCAAGGATTTCAACCTGTTCTTCGCCCGCCCGGTGCTGCAGATGGTGCTGCAGCAGCCGATCGTGGCTGCCTCGCGCAAGGATCAGTACGACATCGTCGCCACCGTCTCCGGTGGTGGTCTTTCCGGCCAGGCCGGTGCCGTTCGTCACGGCATCTCCAAGGCGCTGACCTACTTCGAACCGTCGCTGCGCGACGTGCTCAAGAAGGGCGGCTTCCTGACCCGTGACAGCCGTGTCGTTGAACGTAAGAAGTACGGCAAGGCCAAGGCCCGTCGTTCCTTCCAGTTCTCCAAGCGCTAAGCGTCGCTGGACCTATCCGATTTCGCCGAAGGGCCGGGTTCTCCCGGCCCTTTTGCTTTTGAGCAGGCGTTTCAAAGAGCGTATCGACGCCATTCTACCGGCAGCGGGATGTGCGGGGACAAGATTGTCGACTCTGCTTTTCGCTGGAACGGCTTAGTGACGACCATCGGCGACAAAGGTCCAAACAAATCGTCCACGTGAGTGTCACGATGGGCGTCGTGCAGACCATGAACGTTCATCACGTGACCATCAGGTGCGTGTCACCGCTCGCCGACACTGGAGCCGCCTCCGCCACTCTGCTACCAACGCGCCATGCCCCACCTCCCGCGCACCGTCCTGATTGTCACCGATGCCTGGCATCCGCAGATCAACGGGGTGGTGCGGTCGATCGAGCGGGTGATCGAGCAGATGCTGGCGCTGGGCATCGACGTGAAGCTGATCACGCCACTTGAATACCGCACCATGCCGATGCCGGGTTACGACGAGATCCGCCTGTCGCTGGTGCACAAGCACACCGTGCACGAGAAGATTCGTTCGATCCGGCCTGATGCCATCCACATCGCCACCGAGGGGCCACTTGGCCTGATCGCGCGGAAATACTGCGTCGAGCGCAAGCTGCCGTTCTCGACGGCCTACCACACGCAGTTTCCCGAGTATCTAAAGGCCCGCCTGCCGGTGCCCCTCGACTGGACCTACGCCTTCCTCCGCTGGTTCCACGGCCCGGCTCGCTATTGCCTCGTCGGCACCCCGCATTTGCAGACCCTGCTCGAAGCCCGCGGCTTCGTGAACGTCGCGCTCTGGACCAAGGGCGTGGATACGACGCTGTTTCATCCCAGCAAGCGGGCCGAGACTGCCTTCGACAAGCCTGTCTTCCTCTATGTCGGCCGCGTTGCCGTGGAAAAGAATATCGAGGCGTTCCTCAAGCTCGATCTCCCCGGCACCAAGCTGGTCGTCGGCGACGGCCCGAGCCGCAAGGAGCTGGAGGCGAAGTACCCCAAGGCCATTTTCACCGGCGCCCGCCACGGCGAGGACCTGGCCAAGCTCTATGCCGGTGCCGATGTCTTCGTCTTCCCCAGCCGCACGGACACGTTCGGCCTGGTCCTGCTCGAAGCGCTGGCCAGCGGCACACCCGTCGCGGCCTTTCCGGTGACCGGTCCGATCGACGTCATCGGCAAGGAGCCGGTCGGCGTGCTCAAGGAAGACCTCGCCGCTGCCGCCCTCGAGGCCCTCCACGTCCCGCGCGATAATTGCCGCGCCTATGCCGAACGCTTTTCCTGGGAAGCGAGCGCCCGCCAGTTTCTCGATCACCTGCCCATCATCACCGGATAGTCACGATGACCACCAATCACCTCATCCTCGGCACCGCCAATCTGGGCCTGGGCCCGGGCGGCCGCGACAATGCCTTCGCCATCCTCGACACCTATGTCGAACTCGGCGGTGCGGTGATCGACACGGCCTCGGTCTATTCCAACTGGGTACCGGGCGAGATGCAGCGCTCGGAGGCGATCATCGGCGAATGGATGAAGGCGCGCGGCAATCGCGACCATCTGCGCATCGTCACCAAGGGTGCGCATCCGCCGCTCGAGGACATGACCCAGGGCCGCTGCGACCCCGCCTCGCTCCGCCACGATGTCGAACTCAGCCTCAGGAAACTGCAGACCGACCGCATCGACCTGTGGTTCCTGCACCGCGATGACCCGAAGATCCCGGCGGCAGAGATCATCGGCCCGCTGCACGAGATGATCGGCGAGGGCAAGATCGCCGCCATCGGCTGTTCGAACTGGAGCCTGCCGCGCATCCGCGAAGCCGAGCGCTCGGGCGGTTTCTCCGCCAACCAGGTGCTGGGCAACGCGCTCTGCCGCATCATGAACCCGCTGAAGGATCCGACCAACTACGTCATCGACGCGCCGATGTTCCACCATGCGGTCAACAACAGCGTCGAACTCCAGCTCTACACCTCGCAGGCCCAGGGCATCTTCGAGAAGCGCGCCCAGGGGAAGGCGCCGCCGGCAGACTATGACAATCCCGCCTGCGCCGAGGCTGCCGAAAAGATCGAAGCGATCGCGAAGAAGCTGGGGCTCGAGGCCGGCCAGATGATCCTCGCCTATCTCACCGGCCTCGCGCCGAACGTCCGCCCGATCATCGGTCCCCGCGATCCCGAGCAGCTCCGCTACTCCTACGCCGCCGGTGACCTCACCCTTGACGAATCCACGATCCGCACCATCGCCGAAGCGACTGTGATGCAGGGCTTTTTGCACAATCGGGCCGGCTAAACGAAGGCTGCCGAAGGCCGAGACTTGGCAGATGAAGTGCGCCCGCCATGATGGCTCGACCAACTCACCATGAGGGCACTAGATAAGTTTCGTCTGGACTCTAATTAGAAAAAAATCTAATTAGGTCACATGACGATCAACGCCGTCTTCGAAGCCCTGTCGCATCCCGTTCGCCGGGAGATCCTGAAGCTGTTGCGCGCCGGGCCGCAATCGGCCGGCGAGCTGGCCGGTCATTTCGACCTCAGCAAGCCGACCCTCTCCGTGCATTTCGCCAAATTGAAAGAGGCCGACCTGGTGACGGTCGAGCGGCAGGGGACGAGCCTGATCTACCACCTAAACATGTCCATCCTCGAGGAAGCGCTCTCCGGCTTCCTTGCCTTCCGGGAGCCCAAGCCATGATCAACTTTTTCACGCCCCTGCGCCTCGTCCTGCTGGCGGCCATGGCCGCGGCCCTGATCGTCGGCTTTGTGCTGGTGCCAGCCGGGACGGAGCTGCCCATCCACTGGGGCTTCAGCGGCGAGGCGGACGCCTTTGCCGGACGGGAGGTGGCGCTGCTGCTGCCCGCGGCCGTGGTGGCCGTCGTGTGGATCATCTTTCTAGCCATTGGTCGCTTCGCCTCGCCCCGGCAGCAGGAGGCGGGGCGTTACATCGCGGGCGTTTCGCTCACCGCGCTGACCGCCATCTTCCTTGCCATCGAGGTCATGCTCGTGCTGATCGGCACCGGTGCGCCGGTCAATGTCGTACAGGTCCTCGCCGTGGCTTTCGGCGTGCTGCTGCTGGTTCTCGGCAACGCCATGCCCAAGTCGCAGCCCAACAGCTTTGCGGGCATCCGCATGCCGACGACGCTGCGCGATCCCGCCAACTGGCAGGCGACACACCGGCTCGGCGGCGTTCTCGCCATCGTGGGCGGACTGATCTTGATTACCGCGGCACTGCTGGTCCCGCGCCAGCAGCTGATCATCTGGTTGATTGCCTGCGTGCTCGTCCCCATGCTCGTGGCCGCCGGGTATTCGCTGGTCTATGCGCGCCGTCACCATCCCTGAGCAAGGAGTCGGGGCCTTGACCTGCCTGTCGTTCCGATCCTACACAAGGTGCATGACTCACCAGGGTGTAGCAGCGCAGTCCTTTGCGTCCGGCCTCGCGGCCGGGGCAGGCGCATCGCGCGCTGGCGCCGCCGCTCGCTAGCTCTTCCCGTTAGCCGCAACGCGGTTGGGAAGAGCGGATAATCAGCAGAGCCCCGAGCGGTCACACCGGCCGCTTAACCGAGTCAAAACCATAATTCCGCGATAATCCCCGTCTCCAAGCAGACGGCCAGTGCACCAGCGTCATGCGTGCGCCGCGGGACCCCGAGGATCAAATGAACGACGATTTCCACCGCATCCGCCGCCTGCCGCCATACGTCTTTGCCCACATCGACCCGATCAAGGCGCGCCTTCGCAGCGCCGGCACCGACATTATCGACCTGGGCATGGGCAACCCCGACATGCCCACGCCGCAACACATCGTCGATAAGCTCAAGGAGACGGTGAAGGACCCGCGCACCCATCGCTATTCGTCCTCGCGCGGCATTCCGGGCCTGCGCAAGGCTCAGGCCAGCTATTATGGCCGCCGCTTCGGCGTGAAGCTCAACCCCGACACCCAGGTGGTGGCGACGCTGGGTTCGAAAGAAGGCTTCGCCAATATGGCCTCGGCCATCACCGCGCCCGGTGACGTGGTGCTGGTGCCCAACCCGACCTATCCGATCCATTCCTTCGGCTTCATCATGTCGGGCGGCGTTGTCCGGTCGATGCCGGCCGACCCCAACGAGGACTTCATGCGTGCGCTCGATCGCGCCGTGCGGCACTCGATCCCCAAGCCGATCGCGCTGGTGCTGAACTATCCGTCCAACCCGACGGCTTACACCGCGACGCTGGATTTCTATAAAGAGGTCGTCGCCTATTGTAAGGCGCACAACATCTTCATCCTGTCCGATCTGGCCTATTCCGAGATCTATTTTGATGGCGAAGTGCCGCCCTCCGTGCTCGAAGTGCCGGGTGCCATCGACATCACGGTGGAATTCACCTCGATGTCCAAGACCTATTCCATGCCGGGTTGGCGCGTCGGCTTCGCCGTGGGCAACGAGCGCCTGATCGCCGCGCTGGCGCGGGTGAAGTCCTACCTCGATTACGGCGCCTTCACCCCGATCCAGGTGGCAGCTGCTGCCGCGCTCAACGGCGACGACTCGGTGATTTCGGACGTGCGCGAAATCTACCAGAACCGCCGCGATGTGATGGTCGAAAGCTTTGCCCGCGCCGGTTGGAACCTGCCGTCGCCCAAGGCAACCATGTTCGTCTGGTCGCCGATTCCCGACCAGTTCGCCCACTTGGGCTCGCTCGAATTCGCCAAGCTCCTGATCCAGGAGACCGGCGTCGCCGTCGCTCCGGGCGTCGGCTTCGGCGAATATGGTGATCAGTATGTGCGCCTGGCGCTGGTGGAAAACGAACAGCGCATCCGTCAGGCCGCCCGCAACATCAAGAAATTCCTCGCCGGCGCCCCGAGCCACGGCAACGTCGTGCCGCTACAGGCGACGAAGTAGGGGCTACTCCAGCAGGTCATCCAGATCGAACGGAAAGTCGTCGCTGTCCTGCTTCGCGCTGAGGACATTGACGACTTTCAACGTCTCGTCGTTCGGATAGTAGAAGTAGATGACGAAGCCGCGGTACGGGAAGCTCCGCAGACCGGCGGCTAGCTCCGGTCGTGGCCGTCCCAATATGCCAGGCAAGGCTGCCAGCTTTTCACACTGCGCAAGCAGCGCGTCGGCGATGGCGAAGCCGGGTCGCGGGTCATCTGCCTGCGCGGCCACATATCTGAGGATCGCCTCAAGGTCGCGACTAGCAGCCCGGCCCAGGACAAACCGCCTCATTCAGCCGCAGTGGCCGGCTTCTGCAACTCGTCGCGAACCTTGCGCAAGTGGGCCCGAACCTCATCGGCCGTGTATGAACCGCCCTCGGCAATCGATGTCTCGATCGTCGCCTTAAGCCTCCGGAAGTTGTCTTCCTTCCGCTGCAGGAGCCGCATGGCTTCCGCCACAGCCTCTTCGCGCGAGGCGTAGCGCCCCTCGCGCACGAGCGCGTCGAGCATTTCTTCCCAGCGGCTGTCGATGGCAATGGTCATCTGCACCTCGTCCAAACAACATAGCACGGAACGCAGACGCAGGCCATTCCGCCCCGAGCGACCTATCGACGCCGGCTCTCCTATTGACCAGTAGGCTCTTTCCTATCTAAAGCGTTCCGGTCACTTAGGAGCGCGTCATGTCCGATATTCAGTCCTTCCGTCAGGCCGTCGAGAGTTTCATCGCCGCCCGGGGGTGGACGCCGACTCGGTTCGGGCGCGCCATTGCCGGCGATCCGCTCTTTGTTTTCGACCTGCGTGAGGGCAGGGAGCCGCGATCGGACACCCGCACCCGCATCCTCAAGGCCATGCAGGAGCATGCCGACACCCAGTCGGCGGCGCCGCTACGCATCGGCGTTGCTGGGCTCGGCAATGTCGGCGCGACGCTGGTTCGCATCATCCAGAAGGACGGCGAGGAGCTGACCCGCAAGCTCGGCCGCAAGATCGAGGTCACGGCTGTCTGCGCTCGCTCGCGCAGCCGCGACCGGGGCATCGACGCGACGGAACTCGAATGGTTCGACGACCCGGTGGCGCTGGCCAAGTCCGACGGCATCGATCTCTTCGTCGAGCTGATCGGCGGCGAGGATGGGCCGGCGCTGGCTGCCGTGAAAGCCGCTCTGGAAATCGGTCGCCCGGTGGTCACGGCGAACAAGGCGCTGCTGGCGCGGCACGGCGTTGCGCTGGCGAAGCTGGCCGAAGAGTCGGGCGCCCAGCTCGGTTTCGAGGCGGCCGTGGCCGGCGGCATCCCGGTGATCAAGACGCTGCGCGAAGGTCTCGGTTCGGCCCGCATCGCTCGCGTCTATGGCATCATGAACGGCACCTGCAATTACATCCTCACCCGTATGGGCAATGAGGGCATCTCGTTCGCCGAGTGTCTCAAGGATGCGCAAAAGCTCGGTTACGCCGAGGCGGACCCGACCTTCGACGTCGGCGGGTTCGACACCGCCCACAAGCTCGCCATTCTCGCGTCGCTCTGCTTCGGCTGCGAGATCGCGCCCGACGAAATCTTCGTCGAGGGCATCACCACCATCTCCCAGGCCGATATCAAGGTGGCCGGCGATCTCGGCTACAAGATCAAGCTGCTCGGCATCGCCCAGCGCTCGGCCGACGGCATTGAGCAGCGGGTGCACCCGACCCTGGTGCCGAAATCCTCGGCGGTGGCCGGGGTCGATGGCGTGCTCAATGCCGTGGCGCTCGAAACCGACCACGTGCACGAATTGCTGCTCGCCGGTCCCGGCGCGGGTGGGCCGCCGACCGCATCCTCGGTGCTGTCCGACATCCTCGATATCGCCCGCGGCACGCGGGTGCCGCCGCTCGGCGTGCCGAGCACGGAATTGACGCCGTACCGCCAGGCGCCGATGCGTGCACATGAAGGCGGCTACTACATCCGACTAAATGCCAAGGATATTCCGGGCGCTCTAGCGGCTATTGCTTCTCGCATGGGTGCCGCCGGCATCTCGCTCGAAAGCGTGATCCAGCGTCCCGACCTGCGTGTCAGCGACGATACCGCTGACAGCGGGAAGACCAGAACGGTCGTGCTGATCACCCATTCGACCTTGGAGGCGACCGTCCGCGAGGCCCTTGCGCAGATTGCAGGCGACGGCTTCATTGTCGGTGATCCCCAGTTGATCCGGATCGAGACCTTGTAAGTTGCTTCCCTCTGGAAGCAGAGGAGAAGCGGCGAATGAGACTGAGCAAGACCGACGGCGACCGGCGCCCGGCCCATCTCGATCGATCCCTGGTGCTCGAACTGGTGCGCGTCACCGAGCGGGCCGCCATTGCGTCGGCCGGCTGGCGCGGCAAGGGCGACGAGAAGGCGGCCGATGCCGCCGCTGTCGAAGCCATGCGCACCGAGCTCAGCAATGTCCATATCCACGGCCGCATTGTCATCGGCGAGGGTGAGCGCGACGAAGCGCCGATGCTCTGGATCGGCGAGGAGGTTGGTGCCGGCGACGGCCCGGACGTCGATATCGCCGTCGACCCGCTCGAGGGCACCACGCTCTGCGCCAAGAACCAGCCCGATTCCATTTGCGTGCTCGCCATGGCCGAACGCGGCGGCCTGCTCAACGCCCCGGACGTCTACATGCAGAAGCTGGCGATCGGCGCCGGCTATGCCCCGGGGGTCGTCGATATCGACGCCAGCCCGCGCGACAACATCAAGTCGCTGGCCGGCGCGAAGGGCGTGCCCGTCTCCGAAATCACCGTTTGCATGCTGGACCGGCCCCGCCATGCCGGGCTGCTCGAAGAGCTGCGCTCGACCGGTTGCGCCATCAAGCTGATCTCCGATGGCGACATCGCCGGCATCATCCACGCGGTAAACACCGAGGATACCGGCATCGATATCTATCTGGGGTCCGGCGGCGCGCCCGAAGGGGTGCTGGCCGCGGCGGCTCTGCGCTGCATCGGCGGCCAGATGCAGGCGCGGCTGATGCTCGACACGGATGAGAAGAAGGCCCGCGCTGGCCGCATGGGCGTCGAGGACCCCAACCGGAAGTATTTCACCGAGGACCTAGCTTCCGGCGACGTGCTGTTCGCCGCCACCGGCGTCACCGATGGCAGCCTCCTCAAGGGTGTCGGGCTGCGCAAGACGTCCGTCCGCACCTCGACCGTGGTCATGCGCTCCTGGAGCCAGACCGTCCGCTGGATCACCGCCGAACACCGGCGCTGATCGCAGGGCGCTTGATGTGCCTCAAAACGCTGGCGAACCGGCCTGTTAACCTGATCCTCGTCAACCTGCGGGGGATTGAGGTTCATGACGAGCGGCGGGCCCAAGGAACTGTCGGAGCGGCTGGATTTCAGCCGCATCGACGCGACAACGATTGCGAAGCTGGCCGGGCTGGCGCCCACCATAGGCCGGCATCTCGACGACGCGTTGACCAAGTTCTACGCCCGTCTCGCCATCGTTCCCGCGGTCTCGTCATACTTCGCCGACCCCACGCATATGGATCGCGCCAAGAGCGCGCAGGCGGAGCACTGGCGTGGCATCGCTGCTGGCCAGCTCGATGCTGCGTACTTCGACCGTGGCCTCAAGATCGGCCTGCGCCACGCGCGCATCGGCCTTGATCCGCGTTGGTATCTTGGCGGTTACGCATTGATCGTCGAAACCCTGGTCAAGGGTGTGGTGAGCGACGTCCTCGCCCAAAAGCTCGCGCTGCAAAAAGCGTCTGGCCTTGCCGGCCTGTTCGGCGGGCAGGCGCCCGACGCCGTGGCGATTGCTGACAATCTCGGCGACAGCCTCGCCGCGCTGGTTAAGGTCGTGATGCTCGACATCGATATCGCCGTCACCGCCTATTTCGACCGCATGACCGAAATGGCTGCCGAGCAGCAGAAGGTCTCCGCCGACAAGATCGCCCGCACCGTCGATCTGACCGGCTCGGCCCTCAAGGCTCTTGCCGAAGGCGATCTCTCCAGCCGCATCACCGAATCCTTCGAGCCCGAGTTCCAGCAGATCAAGGACGACACGAACGGTGTCGCCGACCGGCTGATTGCCATTGTCACCAGGCTCAACCAGACCTCACGGGCGCTCAAGACCGCCACCGGCGAGATACTCTCGGGCGCCAACGACCTCTCCGAGCGCACCACGCGCCAGGCCGCTTCCATCGAGGAAACCTCCGCCGCCATGGAGCAGCTCTCGACCACCGTCGAGGAGAATGCCAAGCGCACCCTCTCGGCCAACGACGAGGTCCGCACCGTTGCGGCCAATGCCGAGCAGGGCGGCGCGGTGATGCGCGACGTCAGCGCCGCCATGGATCAGATCAGCGGATCGTCTCAGAAGATCGCCGGCATTGTCGGCCTGATCGACGACATCGCCTTCCAGACCAACCTGTTGGCGCTCAATGCCTCCGTCGAGGCAGCGCGAGCCGGCGAATCCGGCAAGGGGTTTGGCGTCGTCGCCATCGAGGTCCGCCGCCTCGCGCAGTCTGCCGCAGAGGCCTCCAAAGAGATCAAGGAACTGATCGACCGGGCCGCAGACGAGGTCAGTGCCGGTGCCCGGCTGGTCAACGACGCCTCCAACAAGCTCGACGCCATCGTCACCGGCGTGCGCCGCAACCGCGACGTCATGGATGCCATCGCCGAGGCCACACGCAGCCAGTCGCACGCCATCGAGGAGATCAAGGTGGCCATCCGTCAGATGGACGAGATGACCCAGCACAATGCCGCGCTGGTGGAACAGACCAACGCCGCCATCGAACAGACCGAGGGTCAGGCTTCGGAGCTGGACTCCATCATCTCGCTGTTCCAGCTCGACGAGGCCATAGAACCAGAGCGTAAGCGGGCCTAAGGCGCAGCTAAGAATCTCGCTCTTTGCGCAAGGGGAGTCCGATGCGGCCGCGAGATGGTTCCGCAAGGCCATCGAAGTCGAGACGACTCATAGCATAATCCCTGTCCACATTCGGGGAGAGAGCCATGGCTTGCGAGTTGTGTTCGAATATCCCCGATATTCGCGAAGCAGATGGCCCTTACCTATCTCGCACTTGCACGGGATGTGGACGGAAGATCAACTTCCGTCGATTGAACAAGGATGGCTCTGGGATAACCGTCCAGGAGGGCGAGACCTTCACAATCCCGGCAGCTTGGCTCACAATCGCGGCCAACCCGCTAAAGGGGAACGGTCATCTTGCGAGGCCAGGCCTTAGGTGGTTCGCAGACCTCGTATTCATAAAGGATGGCGCGATCACGGCCGATGCGCTCGTATCTGACTTGGGTCAACTTGACAGATGGATGCTTGAGCGCCTTGGCAACTATGAGCCGCTCAAGGGGTATGATCTCGAAACAGAAGCTGGGGGAGAGGCCGCGATAGCTCTCCTGAACAAGGATCCTGGTGACGCACCGGCTCTGTTGCTAACTGCGAACTTCTTCTTGGGAGTCGCAGCTGAGGCCCTCAAGGAGGGCGATGCGATCCGTGCCGCGCATGCAGCAATCTACATGGAGCGGTATCGTGCCTTGCACGCGTTCAAGGAGCATTTCGAAGAAGTCGTCTGGATGGGCCACTCAGCCAAGAGGCTGGTGGATCTTCTTCGACTGTGGGACTCGAACAAATCCAATGACAGCGAGGAATTCTGGCAAACGAAGTTCAAGGAAAACGCCTTCGCCCTGTCCCAACTGTTCTCAGTGCCCATTACCCTTATTCAAGATAAGGCCTATTTGGGCGGACAAACCCTAGATAGAGGCGACGCCAGAGTCGTGGATTTCCTCCTCACCGGAGGTGACGGAAGCGAGGCCATTCTTCTTGAAATAAAGACACCGACGACTCCCCTGATGAAGAAGAGCCACTATCGAAAGAATGTCATCACACCGTCCACCGACCTTGTTGGCAGCGTTATACAGGCGGTCGACTACCGCGCCACCCTTGTGCAGAACATGCTCAACATCAACGCTGGCGGTGAACATGATCTGTCAGCATTCAATCCAAGAGCCGTCGTTGTCGTCGGGAACTACGCCGAACTCGATACGCCAAAGAAAAGGCGATCGTTTGAGTTGTATCGGGCGAACCTATCTCGCGTCGACGTGGTCACGTTCGACGAATTGTTCAGGAAACTGGAAAACTTGGCGGAGTTGTTTGGGCTCACGCGGAAGTAGGTGATGAAACGAAAAAAGGCCCGGGTCTCCCCGGGCCTCGGTGTAGTCGCGCAACCTGTGCGTTACGCTTCCTGAATGGCCGAGAGCTTCCAGTCGCCGCTGCCATCGCGGACGAACGTCCAGACCTCTGTCGTCTCCGTAAGGCCCTCGTCGCCAGAAACGATGCGGCCGGTGGCGCGGTCGCGGGTGACATCGCGGCTCTCGTACTTCATCGCTACGGTGGCATAGGTCTGGTCGCCTTCGCGCCAGGCTTCGGCCACGCTGCCGCCGAGCATCTTGACGTCATAGACCTCGTTGCGCACGCCCTGGCTGGCGTTCTGCCCCAGCTCTTCACTGAGGTAGCCCATCATCTCGGGCGTGGTGACGGCGCGCAGCGCACCGTAGTCCTCGCGCGAGAAAGCATCCTGCACTTCGGCCAGCCGGCTCTCGAAGACGTCGAGATCGGCGCTGGTCACCTCATACGAGTTGCCGGTCGTCGGCGCCGCGCCACCGCGCCGCTGGAACGGATTGGCGTTCGGCTGACCGTCATGGCGCGCGAAGGGGTTGCCTCCAAGGCCGCCCATGCCGTTGCCCGGGCCGCCTGCCGGCCCACCAGCCGCAGCCATGCGGCGGCGACGTCCGAAGAAGAACCACAGCAAGCCGCCAATCAGGGCGATCTGGAACAGCAGGCTCAGCACACCGCCAAAGCCGCCAAAGCCGTGCCCGAGGAAAAGGCCGAACAGGCCGCCCAGGAACAGGCCCTGCAGCAGACCGCCGCCAAAAAGGCCGCCAGGACGCTGCGAGATGGGTGTCGACGCGTTGCGCGGCTGCGTGGCCTGCTGGTTGGTCATGGTGCGGTTGACCGGCGCCGTCGCATTTGGCGACGTGTTGGTCGAGGGCACGGTCTGGAAGGTGCGGGTGCCGCGGCTACCGAAGCTGCCGCCACGGCGGGCTTCGGCCATGTCGACCGTCGCCACCGAGAACACTGTGACGAGGCTCAGCAAAACGGCAAGGAACCGGAATTTTCCGGAAGCGAACATCAAGCAAGCCCTCCTTAGGCTCTTGCGCGTGTATATGGGAACCGCCGCCTGAAATGTTAGATGCCGCAGTGTCGCGGCCGCCGATTTCCATCCAGTGTCACGGGTAAGTGGGGTGCGATGTTCGCAATGGGCCGCAGCCTCTCGGTCGCCGTAGTCGCGGCCCGGCGGCTGCGGGGAATGATCAGGAAACGGAGTGCGACCGGGAGGGACGGAGACGTTGTCGCCCGGTTTGCCGGGGTTCGGCACAGGGGCGCGCCCCGGATCTGGCTCCACTGGCTCGGGCTGGAAATTGGGCACCGGCCCGTGTTCGGTGTCGTCAAGCGGATCGGATTTGGTGTGCGGCATCGGCTTCTCCAGTGTCTGAGAGGCAAACCCACCGGCAGGTGGCGAGTTCCCGCCCGCGCTTAGAGCTCCTTGCTCTGCACGAGATGCTACTGCCCAGCCCTGGCGAAAGCCCGGCCGGCATAGTCTGCGATCCGCCGGTGATACTCGGTCGAATGGTCTAGAAAGCTCATGTGGTTGGCACTCTCGATGCGGTGCAGCTCTGGCGCCACCGCCGTGCTCGCAATGGTCTCGCTGGCTTCGGGTTTGGTGACGATGTCGCCGTCACCCGCGATAATCTGCACCGGCTCGGTGAGCGTCGCTATGGCGCCGGTGGCGTCCCAATCGAACATGGCGAGATTGCCGCGGGCGATGGAGGCCGGCGAATTGCGCGTGCCGAGCAGCGCGACGTGGTCGAGTTGCCGACACGTCACGCCGCGGCCGAAAGTCAGCCGATTGGCGATGTGCGCCGACCCTGACAGATAGCTTTGCCAGGTGCTGAGCCAGGCCAGCGGAAAGAGCATGGCCTCGAGCCAGAACGCCAGTCGCAGAAGCGGTTGCAGCGCCTGCGCCAGCCCGGAGAGGATCATGGTCTTGAGCGGGTTGGTATGCGTGGTGTTCAGGAGGATCGTACCGACAACGGTGGTGCCGAAGACTTCCGGATGTCGCCGCGCCAATGTCTGGATGGTCATGCCACCCATGCTGTGCCCCACCAGCACCACCGGCTTGCCGATCGACTTGACGACTACCAACAGGTTCTCGGCATAGCTTTCCAGATCGATCTTGCGCGCCTTGGACTTGCCTAAGCCCGGCAGGTCCCAGGTCACCAGTTTGAAACGGTCGCCGAGATCGCGCTTGGCAAGGAACCAGATGGTGCTGTCCATGCCGGCGCCGTGGGTAAGGAGCAGCACAGGGCCATCGGCTTTGCCCGCCGTCTCGACATGGAGACTTGCGCCATCCGCGCCGGGCAGGGCGGCGCCCTTGACGTGGCTGGGCCGCGGCTCGTCGCTCGGCCACGCCAGTACGGTGTTCCAGAAGAACTTTCCAAGGAACGACCAGGCGCCGAGCCCAAGTCCCAGCAAGAGCATCCATGGCTCGCGGATCAGCGTCTCGCGCCCGTCAGCGTCGACAGCGACGGTTCCTTCCCAGTAGCGCCAGAGTAGGTAGACCGCGCCGGCAAGGATGAACCAGGAGAGGAGGGTGAACAAAAATCGGAATATTGAAAGCAGGGGCATGGGCCAGCAATGTCGATATCTGGCGTGGGTTCCGCTTCACTATCCACAGGGGTGATCGAGACGCACTTCGCGCCCCCTCGACCACGCGCCACTTTGCCCTTACCTCATCGGCATGCCCGAGCCGCGTGCGCCATTCCTGGACGTCCAGTCTTCCGTCACCGGCCGCCGCTGGGTCGACCGGCTGGATATGAACCAGACGCGCATCGCGCAGGCGATCAGTCAGCGCACCGACTTGTCGGAAATCCTCGCTCGGATCATTGCCGGGCGCGGGGTCGGCATCGACCAGGCGGAGGTCTACCTCTCGCCCACCATTCGCGACCTGATGCCAGACCCATCCACCGTCACCGACATGGACGTGCTGGCGGAGCGGCTTGCCGACGCGATTGGCAAGCAGGAGAGCGTCGCCCTTTTCGGCGACTACGACGTCGATGGCGCCTCGTCCTGTGCGCTGATGACTCGATATCTCCGGCACTTCGGCATCGAGCCGCAGGTGCATATCCCTGACCGTATCTTCGAAGGCTACGGGCCGAACAACGCGGCCATGGACAAGCTGATCGCCAACGGCGCGACGCTGATCATCACTCTCGATTGCGGCACTACCTCCGATGATCCGATCCTCCACGCCCGCAACAAGGGCGCCGATGTGCTGGTCATCGACCACCACCTATCCGACAAGGAGCTGCCGCAGCCCAACGCGCTGGTGAACCCCAATCGACCTGACGACGTGTCAGGTCTCGGTTACCTATGTGCGGCCGGTGTCACCTTCATGGTTTTGGTGGCGGTCAACCGGGCGCTGCGCAATCGCGGCGTCACGAGCCTGCCCGACCTGATGACCATGCTCGACCTTGTGGCGCTGGCCACGGTCTGCGATGTGGTTCCCCTGGTGGGTCTCAACCGCGCCTTCGTCATACGCGGGCTCGAAGCGGCGCGACGCGGCAACAATCGGGGCGTCGGCGCGCTGGCGTTGAGCGCCCGGCTCAACGGCCCGCTCAATCCGTATCATCTTGGTTACCTGATCGGGCCGCGCATCAATGCCGGTGGCCGCATCGGCGATGCCGGGCTGGGCTCCCGCCTCCTCGCCATGGACGACGAGCACGAGGCGCTGCTGATCGCCGATCAGCTCAATACCCTCAATGCCGAGCGGCAGCGCATTGAACTTGAAGCCGTGGAGGAAGCAACTCGCGTCGCCGAGGCCGAGATCGGTTCGGGCGAGGGGCCGCCCGTGCTGGTGCTGGCTTCGGCTTCCTGGCATGCCGGCATCGTCGGGCTGATCGCCGGTCGGTTGCGTGAGCGCTTCGAGCGGCCGGTCTTTGCCATCGCGCTCGGCCCCGATGGCGGTGGTACCGGTTCGGGGCGCTCGGTCCCTGGCGTGGACCTCGGCTCGGCGGTCATCGCGGCGGTCGATGCCGGGCTGATCCCCAAGGGCGGCGGTCACGCCATGGCGGCCGGCGTCACGCTGCGGCCGGGGCAGCTCGCTGCCTTCCGGGCCCATCTTTACGATCTGCTCGCCGATCCCGCGAGTATCGCCCGGGCGCAGGTAGCGATAGAAATCGACGCAGCGCTGACCGCGCGCGGCGCCAACGTCAACTTCGTCCACGACATCGAGCGGGCAGGGCCGTTCGGCGCTGGCAATCCGCAGCCACTCTTCGCTTTCCCCGCGCACAAGGCACGCTTCCCCGACGTGGTCGGGGCGGGCGGACACATCAAGTTCACGCTGACCTCGGACGATGGGGCGCGGTTGAAGGCCATCGCCTTCCGCGCCGCCACGACCGAGCTGGGGCAGGTGCTGCTCTCGGCCGGCAACGACACGCCGCTGCATCTGGCGGGTACACTGTCGCTCGATCACTGGCAGGGGCGGGAGGAGGTGCAGTTCCGGGTCGAAGACATCGCCACGCTGCCGCGCTTCTAGGGGTCGGTCACCCTCTGGAAACTAGACTAACGAGCAGTTATCTATTCATATTCCTCCGCGTTATGGGGGAGTCCCCGGTCCCGCGCCGGGGTAAGGCGGTTTGGAGCCGTACGTCGCTAGCGTTAGGTTATTGGCACAATGAACAAGATTGCTGTTGAGCCGCGGTTGGCTGGGCCGACACTGTGGACCCACATCAGTTCGGGTGTGGCGGCATTTTTCGGAAAGCAGCTCATCGGCAAGCCCCGCCACGGCGCTGTGACCCTGACCCTTCCCAACGGCAAGTCGGTCACCTTCGGCAATCCCACCACCGGCCAGCACGCCGTGCTGCACATCCGCAATCTCGACGTCATCACCAAGACGCTGCGCCGCGGCACGGTGGGTTTTGCCCAGTCCTATGTCGACGGCGATCTCGAAGTCGAAGATCTCACGGCTTTGTTCCGCTACTTCCTGCAGAACCGCGACGTCTTCGATCCCAACGAGAAGCAGGGCTGGTTCCGCCGCGCCACGCAGGACATTGCCTACCACATGTCCCGCCACAACTCGAAAGAGGGCTCCAAGCAGAACATTTCCGAGCACTACGACCTCGGCAATGATTTTTACGGCATGTGGCTCGATCCCTCGATGACCTACTCCTCGGCCATCTTCACCTCCGAGGATCAGTCGCTCGAAGAAGCCCAGCACCAGAAGTACCGCCGCGTTGCGGAAATGGCCGGCGTCACCCCCGGCAGTTCGGTCCTGGAAATCGGCTGCGGCTGGGGGGGCTTCGCCGAAACTGTTGCCCGGGACTTCAAGGCTTCGATCCGAGGCATCACCCTATCGCGCGAGCAGCTCAAGTTCGCCCAGGAGCGGATGAAGCGGCAGGGCCTCGACAATCTCGCCACGCTCGTCTTCGAGGACTATCGCGACACGCAGGGCCAGTTCGACCATATCGGCTCGATCGAAATGATCGAAGCGGTGGGCGAAGAACACTGGCCGAGCTATTTCCAGACCGTCCACGACCGGCTCAAGCCTGGCGGCACCGCCGCGATCCAGGCCATCACCATCGATGAGAGAGATTTCGAGGACTACAAGGCCGGGCCGGATTTTATCCAGCGCTTCATCTTCCCGGGCGGCATGCTGCTGACCAAGCCGGCGATGAAAGAGCAGGGCGAGCGCGTCGGCCTCGTGCTCGAAAGCTCCGAGGTCTTCCGCCTTTCGTATGCCAAAACCCTGCGGCTCTGGCACGATCGCTTCCTCGAATGCTGGGACGAGATCGCCAAGCTCGGCTACGACGAGGAATTCAAGCGCAAGTGGGTCTACTATCTCTGCTATTGCGAGGCCGGCTTCCTCGAAGGCTCCATCGACGTCGGCATCTATCAGTACCGGCGACCACTGACCAACTGAGCTACGCCTGAAACTGCACGCCCAGTTCTTTGAGCGTCCGCCACACCACGCGGCAAGGATGTGGGCGGTGGCCGGGCGCTATGAGGTCGAAGGTGTTGGGGACACTGGCGACCGAACCTTTGACTTCGAGCTTGGCGCCCGAGGTCGAGAGGTTGCGGATGATGCAGTCGGTCTTGCTGCGCCCGCCATTATAAACCAGCACCGCCGGAATGAGGGTGTTGCGGCGCGGCGCGAGCCGCTTTTCTAGTCGAAGATCCACGATTGGCCCCGGTGAGTTGCTCGCATTCTTACCCATCTGCCTTGTTCCGCCGTTCACGCGATCGATAAAAGGCGGGACAAGGCGTTCAACCGGCGTTCATCCGTGCGGCAAAAGCGTGGCTATTCAAGCCCGGCGAGCTTCAAACCCCTGAGATACTTGCTCAAGAGCGCCGGCTCCATGAACCGCAGACTGTCTCCAACCGAGATCAGATTCATCCCCGGATGCATCTCGAGGAACTTCTCGAGCGCTGCCCGGGCGGCGGCCGTATCCCCATGATGGGCATGATAAACTGCCAAGTCGCGGTGCGGCCAGGTGAGGCCCGGACGCTCCGATAGGGCCTGCCGCGCCAGCTGCAGCGCCTGCTGCGGCCGCCCGGCTGCGAAATGCGCCAGCGCCATCCCCAGATGCACGTTGAAAGCGAAGGGATCCAGGGGACTTAGCCGCTCCGACCGCTGGAACGCCACCAGTCCTTCCTCGGGATTGCCGAGGTAAACCTGCCCAAATCCGCGCCGCATCCAGGCCCAGGCATGGTTGGGATCCAGCACCAGCGCCTGATCCGCAAACGCCGCCGCCTGCGCCACGTCGCCCCCGAGCTGCATCATCGCCGAAGCCAGCGCCGTCAGCGCTGTCGGATCGTCCGACACCACCATGGTCGCGGATTCGATCAGCCGCTGCGCCGCGGCCCGCTCGGCCGCGAAATTGAACGACCAGTTGTAGGCCACCTGCTGTCCGTGCGCCCAAGCCGCCAGTGAGGCGGCCAGCCCATAGTTCGGGTCGAGCTGCAGCGCCCGGTTGAGCAGCGCAATCGCCTCGGCATTGTCCTGCGGCCGGTGGGCCCAAAGATGGGGGAACGAGCGCATGACGAGGTCGTAGGCCGCGAGGTTTTCTGGACGTTTCGACCGCGCGCGCTCCACTTCGGCCCGCCGGATCGAGGGCTGGATGGCGCTGGCGACTTCGGCCGCCATGCGGTCCTGCAGGTCGAACAGCTCGGTCACCGCGCCATCGATCTTGTTCGACCAGATGTGGTTGCCGCTGTCGGTTTCGACCAGCTGCGCGGTGATGCGCACTCGCTCGCCGACCCGGCGCACCGAGCCCTCGACGATATAGCGTACGCCCAGTTCCTTGCCGACCTGGCGGACATCGACGCCCGGCCGGCCCTTGTAGGCGAAGGCCGAATTGCGGGCGATGACGAAGAAGTCCTTCACGCGGCTGAGCGTGGCGGTGATCTCTTCCACCACGGCGTCGGCGAAATAACCCTGGTCGGCCTCGCCCGAAAGATTGTCGAACGGCAGCACCACCACCGAGGGCCGGTTGGACGGCGGCGCCACGAGCCGCGGCTCGTCCTCGGCGGCCAGCGACTTGGTACCGGCCGGATGCCAGACATAGATGCGGACGGTCTTGGCGATATTCTTGAGTTCGGTCGGTCCGATATCGGTGAATTCGAGCTCGGTCGTGCCGTCGAGATACTGGAACATCCACTTGGTGATGCACATGCCGCCCGGCGGCGAATGCCCCTGCACGCGCACGGCCAGGTTGATGCCGCTGCCGTAAAGATCGTCCCCGGCGACGAGCACGTCGGCGAGCACGATGCCGGCGCGGATCTGGAACAGTTCGCCGCCGGGCGCCTTGATCTTGCGATCGTAGATTTCGCGCTGCAGTTCCGCCGTCCAGGTGACGGCCGCGACCACGCTCTGGAACTCGGCCAAAAGGCCATCGCCCATGGTCTTGAACACCTTGCCGCCATGGCGCCCAATGGTGCGCGCAATGAGGCGATCGTAGACCCGCTGCACGAGGCGGAGGGTCTGCCGTTCATTGCGCCCCACGAGGCGGGAATAACCCACCACGTCCAGCGAGACTATGGGAACCAGACGCCTGTCGGGTTGTACCATTCAAATCGTGTGCTTCTGCTGCAAGCCTCGCCTCTATAGCACCGAGTTACGGGACTGAGAACGACGCCAAAGCCACGGAACTAAAAGAAAAAGCGAGGGTGCGATTGACCGTCGGGTCAAATCCCGCCGACGGCTCAGGACGCCTTTCGCCAGCTCTGTGTGCGCAGCATCTGCTCGAAAGCGTCGGCCGGCATCGGCCGGGCGAAGGCATAACCCTGGAGGATGTCGCAGCCAAGGTCGCGGAGGATCCTGGCCTGATCCATGGTCTCGACGCCCTCGGCCACCACCTTGATCGAGAGGGAGCGGCCGATATCGACCAGCGATCCGATCAGTCGCCGCTGGCTCTCTGATGTCGTAATCGAATCAATGAACTGCCGGTCGATCTTGAATCGCTTTGGCCGGAGTCTCAGGAGGCTGAGGATCGAGGCATGTCCCGTGCCGAAATCGTCGATGCTGATGTCGATGCCCAGATCGCGGATCTGGTCGATGTTGAAGCTGACGATGTCATCGGGTTCGTCAAGGAAGATGGATTCGAGCAGTTCGAACGCCAACTGGCCCGGCTTGATCGGCAGGTCGCGCAGGCTGGGCACCAGATTGTCGTCATGCAGCCGGCGGAACGAGACGTTGACCGAGACCGAGGGCACCTCGAGCCCGGCCTTCTCCCAGCGCTCGAGATCGTCGAGTGCCGTTTCGAGGATCACCCGGTCGATCGAGGTGACCACGTTGAGGTCTTCGGCAATCTTGAGGAACGCGGCCGGCGGCAGTACCCCGTCGGGATGGTTCCAGCGCGCCAGCGCTTCGACGCCGGCAAGGCCCAGCGTCTGCGCATCGAACAATGGCTGGTAGTAGGGCAGGAATTCGTTCTGCTCGATGCCACGCAATATGTCGTCGGCCACCCGCTTGGTGTTGATGGTCTCGGCCTGCAGCGCCTCGGAGAAGAACTCGTAGCCGTTCTTGCCCCGCCGCTTGGCGCGGTAGAGCGCGATATCCGCGTCGATCAGCAGCCGCTTGGCGTCGACCGAACGGCCGGACTGGACCGCAATGCCGATACTGGCTCCGAAACGGCAGAAGTGACCTTCGTACGGCACCGGCTGGCGCATCTGCTCGACGATGGCACGGGCAATCTTGTCGAGCCGCGTGGCCGGGCCATCGTAGACGCAGACGACAATGAACTCGTCGCCGCCGACGCGGGCGACGAAATCGTCTTGAGTGAGGTTGCCGCGCAGGAGCCCGGCAGCGTGCACCAGCATGGCGTCGCCGGCGACATGACCTAGCGTGTCGTTGATCTGCTTGAACCGGTCGAGGTCGATATGGAGGAGGGCGATGCTGCCCCCGGTCTCGTGGCAGTGCTCCGCCCGCTCGGTGAGCCACGCGTCGAGATAGCGGCGGTTGGGGAGGCCGGTGAGCGTGTCGTGAAGCGAATTGTGCTCGATCCGCGCTTTGGTCTCTTCGAGTTCACGGTTCCGCGCCTCGGCAAGCGCCATGGCGTTCTCGAGCGCGCGTTGCGCGGCGACCTCCTCGGTGACGTCCCAGTTGACCCCGAGCATCTTCGCCCCGTCGCTGTCTTCATGATAGACGCCCTTGGTGCGAATGAGCCGGATCTCGCCGGAGGGCCTGACGATACGGAACTGCGACTCGTACGACGTCTGGTCGCGAACGGCGTTGCCAACCTTCTCCTGCGCCATTGCCGCGTCATCGGGGTGCAACAGCGTTTCCCAGATATGCGGGTCGAGGGGGCGCCCGTCATTGGGGTGGCCGTACATGTCGCGCACGCGATTGTCGCGATACACTTCCCCGGTCGCGAGATTGGCCTCGAACACGCCGATGCGCGACACCTCGAGCGCCAGTTCGAGGCGTCGGGATAGCCGCGCCATTTCGGCCTCGGCGAGCTTGCGCTCGGTGATCTCCGTATCGGTACCGATGATGCGCCGTGGGCGGCCGTCCGGGAACCAGTCGACCGGTGCACCGACGCTGGAAATCCACATGTAATGGCCATCGACATGGCGCTCCCGATACTCCATCACCACGCGGCGAACCTCGCCGGTGTGCTGCTTTCGGATCGCCGTCAGCGTCTTTTCGATATCGTCGGGATGGAGGCGGGTCAGCCACTCCTCATGGCTGTCGCGAGCATCGAAGGCAGGGTTCATGCCGCGCAGCGTCCGCCAGGTGCGCGAATGATAGACGATGCCGCTTTCGAGATCGGAATCCCACACGCCCTGCCGGGCGCTTTCGAGCGCGATCTCCCAGCGGCTCTCGCTGCGGTCGAGTGCCGCCGAGACCAGCCGAACCATCGTGACATCCTGGCAGATGCCCCAGAACCCGTGGGCATCCTCGCGGAACATGGTCACCACTGCCCGCAGGCCGCCATCGTAGCCCGTGACGCCGAATTCAAGATCGCGCGCCTCGTGCTCGATCAGCATCAGCCGCAGCCGCCCGAACAGTGCCTTGCGATCGGGTGCCGACAGCAGGCGCAGCCCGGCGCGGACATTGAGTTCAGCGAGCGGCTTGATGGTGCCGACTATACGGCTCATGCCGCCGCTGATGGCAATGGTGCGCGAACCGGGTCGCCAGCGCCAGCGGCCGAAGCCGGCCAGAAGTTCGGCCGCCTCCAGCTCGATACGCGTCTCCGTGGCGCCTGCGATGGGAGCGTTCTGCTCCGGTTCCGTCATTCCAAGTTCCCGGGACGGTCCTCGCCGCCAAAGTCCTGACGAGAATGCTCAGTGGAACTTTAGATTCTCTTACGGGAAGTGTTGGAAATCGCTGCGCTTCTTGCCTGTTTATCAGGAATTCTTCCGTGACTACATAACGACTGTATCACGCTCGCATAACGGCCGACTCTTGCTGTTTTCACAAAGTCAAGGTTAATGAATGGTTAACACGTAGGTACTCCAACTAGTATCGGTGCGGCATTTGCTGGTGGGGGCTAGCAGAAGTGCGTGGCATTGCGGGGGCAGCCGATAGGATCATTGCGTACGCACTCGCAGCAGTGGGTGTCGCCGTACTCCTGGCTTTGTTCCCACGGACGGCGCTGGGTCAGCCAATCAGTTGCCCGGTGCCGGATGAAGGGTTGCCGGTGGCAAATGTCAACGTTGCGTGCACCGAGGTGGCCATGAAGGTCGACATCGCGGCCGGAACGCTTGGCACCACGGTGATTGCTTCCTACGAAGACGCGGTCGGACTCGAAGTTTTCAACGCCGGCGTTATTGACGCGCCGGGAACCACGGGATTGACGCTCATGGGGAGTAGCGTCACCTACCATGGTCTGAGCGGCGCCGCGTTGCTTAGTGCGGGTGGGACCGGCGTCGAGATAAATAGTCTCGGCGCGACCTCAGCTGATATCAATCACGACATCGTCGCGAAAAACGGCGTTATTTTTACAACGATCAGCACTGCATTTCAGAAGGTCACGGTTGGCCTACAAGATGGTTGGATCGACGCCACCAACCTCGGAATTCGCGTCGTCCACCTCGGCAGTGACGCCCCGACAGATCCGACGACCGAGACCCCCATCGAGATAGCCATAAGTTCAGACGCAGGCATCCGTATGACCGATACCGACGTGCCGCCCGAACAGGCCGCGATCCGTGTCGATGCGCAAGTTCCCACAACAGTTTCTCTCGCCGGGAGCATCCTGGGGAAGCAACAGCTTTCCATCCTCAGCGATGCAGACGATATGCTGAAGCTTCTGCCGGGTTTCCAGTTGGAGGGTACGATCGACGGTGGTGGCGAAACGAGCCTGAGGGGCGATGTCCTGTTGGTCTCGGGAAGCCACTCACTACAGGTGAACAACTTTCTCGGGCGGCCAGCAGACAACATTCGCGATCCATACACTGGCTTCGAGACGCTGGTGGTCGGGTCGAGCTCAACGGTGGGCGGTTTCGGCGACCTCACGAAATTCGATCAGATCGAAGTCGCCGGCACATTGGCGCCGGGTGGATTTTCGGCCGGTTCACTGGTGGCGGAGACCGTGGTCTTCCAGTCCGGATCGATCCTCGAAATTGAGATCGGCGCCGATGACCACAGCCAACTGAATGTCGGCAGCTTGGAGATCATCAACGGCAGCAAGGTGCGGATCCTCAACGCCACCAAGCGGACCGGCTCGTTCGAGATCGTGCTGTTCGACGAACGGGTCTTCGATGCACCTGGCGAGCCCCCTACGTTCGCCATCGACTATGACGACCCGACTCTTGTTGCTGAACTGAGTTACGACGGCGGCCGGATTACCCTCGACCTCTCAGTGCGGGAGGAGGATCCCGACCCCGATCCCGGCACCGACCCCGACCCGGACCCGGGAACAGACCCGGACCCAGGCACCGACCCCGACCCAGGTTCGGATCCCGATCCCACAAGCCCCCCGGTCAGCGGCATCTTCTCCCAGTTCGCTCGAACGCCTGAGCAGCAGGCGGTCGCGGCAATCTTGGACGGCATGGGCGACGACGCCCCTTACGCCGCCGAGTTTGCCTTGATGGACCCGGCGCAGCGGACGGCGTTCCTCGCTCAGCTCGCCGGATCTGGCTTCGCGGCCACTGGTAGCGCCTTGGTGCAGAGCACGGCGACGCTGAGCGCAGCGTCGCTGGGACGAATCCAGCAGCAGTCGGGCTCGCTCGGACCGGTCAATGCCGTACTGGGGTACTCGGCCTTCACTAACGATGAACACTGGACCGATGGCCTGCACCCGAGTGTCTGGGGCCGGCTGATTGCCGGCACCTCGACCATCGGCGGCGGTTCCGGCGGCTCGGTCGCAATGGTTGGAGGCGCCGATGTCGAGCTTGGCGATGCATGGACGATTGGCCTCCTCGCCGGCTTGGGCGCGTCGAGCTTTGCCAACGGGAATACATCTGGCCGCTCGACGGATTTCTCCGCCGGCTTCTACGGCGCCAAGGAGTTCAGCATGGTCTCGCTGCGCTTCGGCGGCAGTCTGACGCATCACAGTGTCGAGTCGACGCGCACTGTTTCGGCGCCGGGCATCATCGACCGCTACACTGCAAACTACGGCGCGCTCACCGCGCAAGTCTTCGCCGAGGCGGCTGTGGAGTTCGACCTCGGCGCCATCGGCGTCGAGCTCTTCGCCGATGCCGGCTACGCCCGCAACGTCTCGGCCGGCTTTACCGAATCGGGCGGGGCAGGGGCGCTGACGGTGGCGGGCTCATCATCGGACGCTCTCGAAACCCTGCTCGGCGTCCGCGCTTCGCACCAGACGGCACTTGGCACGCGGCTCCTCACCGCCGGTATCATGCTGGGCTGGAAGCACCGCTTCATGAAGGCGCCCTCGACCATCAACACCCTTGCGGGTGGCACGCCGTTCGAGGTCGCCGGTACTGCCATCGGCGGCAGCGCTCTCGCCGCCGGCGCCGACCTTCGCCTGGACCTCGACGACCGCACCGGCCTCGAGGTTGCCTACGCCCTCGAATGGGGGTCCACAGGTGCCGCCAATACCCTCAGCGCCCGCTACACACGGAAATTCTAGTAGCGGAACTGTTCGCTGAGGACGCGTTCTTCGAGTCCCGTGCCGGGATCGAAGAGCAGCGTGACCCGCTTGTCGCGGTTCTCGCGCACCTTCACCTCGACCACGTTCTGGAACTCCATGTTGTCCGCCACCGCGCTCACCGGGCGCTTCTCGGCCTCGCGCGTGCGGAAAGTGACTTCGGCGCGATTGTTGAGGATAGCGCCGCGCCAGCGCCGCGGCCGGAAGGGCGAGATCGGCGTCAGCGCCAGCAGCGAGGAGTCGATCGGCAGGATCGGGCCATGGGCGGAGAGGTTGTAGGCGGTCGAGCCGGCCGGGGTGGAGAGCAGCACGCCGTCGCAGATCAACTCGTCGAGCCGCGGATGGCCGTCGACAAGGATTTCCACTTTCACCGCCTGATAGGTGGCGCGGAACAGCGAGACCTCATTGAGCGCCAGCGCTTCATGCACCTCGCCGGCGGCGTTCCGCACCGTCATGGTGAGCGGGTAGATGTCGGTGGCGTTGGCGGCAGCCAGGCGCTCGACCAGCCGGTCGGCGGAGAACGGGTTCATCAGGAAGCCGACCGAGCCAAAATTCATGCCGTAGACCGGAATGCCGAGCCCGAGGTCCATGACCTCATGCAGCGTCTGCAGCATCAGTCCATCGCCGCCCAGCGCTACCACGACACCGGCTTTCTCGACCGGCACATGGCCATAGCGGGTGCGCAGCGATTCAGCGGCGGCGTCCGCCTCCGGCGTGCCGCTCGAAACGAAGGCGATGCGGTCGGTCGCGGACATGTCGAGGGCGGCTCCAGTGGAAGAGGTTTGCTAGCATGGGGTTTGACCGCACGCCAGCGGCCTGCAATTCGCCTTTCGGCCGAAGCGCTTAGGCCGCCGATCTACAAGCGCCGCCCACACCCGGCTTGCGGCCCAGGTCACCCGATGCTAGCTACCCGGCTGTGCCGGTATAGCTCAGTTGGTAGAGCATCTGATTTGTAATCAGGCGGTCGCGGGTTCGAATCCTGCTGCCGGCACCATGAACCCCCAGCGGGAGGTGCGCCTGTGATCCGGACCCTGCTGGCTCTCCTTGCTGTCGCTTCGCCCGCCCAAGCGGCCGGGCTGCCGGATGGGTTCGTCCGCCTGGCCGATGTTGCGCCTGGCATCCGTCAGGAGATGCGCTACGCCACCAGCAACAACTTCGTCGGCCGGCCGATCGATGGCTACGTCCGAGGGGATTGCTGGTTGCGGCGCGAGGCGGCAGCGGCCTTGGCGCTCGTTGCGGCGAAGGCGGAAGGCTGGCGGCTCGTGGTCTATGACTGCTACCGGCCGACCCGCGCGGTCACCGATTTCGTCGCCTGGTCGAAGGATGCGGCCGACCAGAAGATGAAGGCCGAGTACTACCCGCATATCGACAAGTCGCAGCTGTTCAAGGCCGGCTTTATCGCCACGCGTTCGGAGCATTCGCGCGGCACGACTGTGGACATCGGCGCGGAGACGGCCGGTGGCGAAGCGCTCGATTTCGGCACGCCATTCGACAGCTTCTTGCCGGAATCGGCGACGGCCAGCACGGAGGTCAGCGCCGAGGCGCAGGCGAACAGGCAGCGGCTGGTGCAACTCATGGCCGCGGCGGGATTCAAGAATTACCGCAAGGAATGGTGGCACTTCACCTTCCAGATGGACCGTCCCGAACCTCAGGACGTGCCGATCGAGTGAGGCTAAGCCGCTGGCAGCGCCAAGAACCCTTCCTGCGGCTCTTCGATCAGCGGCATGGCCCGGTCGCGGTGGATGCTGCCGAAGGCAGACATGACGCCGCGGGCGGCCTTTCGGGCCAGCGCGACGTTTTGTTCGGAGAGATAGGCGAAGGCTTCCTCGAGTTCGTCGGGGATGACGCCGTCGTGCTCGACGATCAGTTCTTCGGTCAGTGCGGTGACCACGAAATGGCGGGCGGCGACATCGTCGGCGAGGTCTGCGGCGCGGGCGTGGAAAATAAGTCGGGCGATAAGGTTGCGCACGGACTCCTTGAGGCCACAACGCGCCAGCAGCGCATTCAACGCCGCCCGGCTGCCGCTTTCGAGCATGGTGAAGACCTTGTCGCGCGGCGTCTCGGCGAGTTCGGCGAGGCAATCGGCGAAGAACAGGACATGCCCGTTCACCACCGCATGGAGCATGATGCGGGCGGAGACGCGTTCTCCGACCACGAGGTCGACGGCATAGCCGGTGCGGGCGGCGGTCGCTTCGCGCTCGCCGATGGCCGTCATCGCTGTGTCAGTGGAATCGCGCAACAGCCGTTCGAGCCGGGCCGGGGCGACGGCACCCTTTACGATGCGGGCGGTCGAGAGCTTGGAAGCGACCGCTTGGACCAGCACCAGCCGGGCTTGAGCCGGCAGGTCCTTGCGGGCGAGCAGCGCGCCCCGGATATCGGCATCCTCGGAGCCGACGCCGGTGGCGAGGTCCGTGAGGCGTGCTGCCGAGACGGCGATGTCGTCGCGGCCGAGGAGCTTCAGAGTGACCGGCTTGTCGGCCCGGTCGATCAGGGCGTCGATAACCCGGGTGCTGAGGACCTCGCGCATGGCGACGGCCAGCAGCAGCGCAGGATCGGCGCCGCGGATGATGCCAATGAGGTCGACGTCGATCAGCGCCGGCGAATATTGCGCGACGGCGCGGGAGATGACGGCCGCGTCCTGCAGCAAGGCGAGGAGGATCGGGCGGGGCGCCTCGCGGGTGTGGAGCAGCCCATAGGCCAGCGCGGCGCGGACTTTTACGGAGGGATCATCAAGAAAGCCGATCAGCGCAGCGTAGAGCGCGGCGTGTTCATCGGCGGGGCCATGGTGGGCGAGGTAGGCTTGCGCCGCCAGGTGCGCGGCCTGCCCACGCTCCTCGCTGTCGCCGGACCGGGTCAGGGACACGAAATCCTGGTACGCAACCATCAAACTCTCCGGGATACTCCGGAAAGGACGTTAGCCGCCAAGATTTAAGGAACGGTTCACCCTGTTCCTTGGGGCGCCGTTAACCGTACCTCACTGGCCGTAGAGTTGGGTGAAAAAGGCGGCGCTGCCGCGGCTCTCGTCCTGCGGCGACATCAGCACGCGGGGTTGCACCGGCGCGTTTTCGTTCGAGAAGAGACCGGTGAAGGACATGTCTTCCGGGCCGAAACGCGACGGCAACGGTTGCGCGTCGGGCCATTTCGAACCAGGTCCAAAGGCCAGCGGAGCAGGGTTGGCCGGGTCACCCGCCAGCTGCTGTGCAGCGAAAGCCGCATCGTTCGGGCCACCCTCATGCTTCTGGACCAGGGCGCGATAGACCTGCCGGATCGTCCGCGGCTGGCCGTCGTCGTAAAAGATCGAGGGGTTGGCCTTGGCCTGCTTGGGAAAGAGTTTCGAGGCGATCTGATCGGGGTCGGCAAGGCCGGCCGTGAACATCTTCTCGGCGCCCTTCGGGCCGAGAAAGTGAGCGATGTAGAGTTCGCCGGCGCTCGGCATGCGGCCGAACTTTTCGTGCAGATAAGCCCCGTTGTTCCGGGTGAAGGCGGCCGCGAGGTCGGCTGCAATCTGCGGGTCCTCGCGCAGCTTCAGCACCTCGGCTTTGAGCTTAGGGTCCTTGATGACAAAGTCGCCGTCCTTGGTCTCGGTGATGGCATCGGCATAAGTCTGGTAGCCGAGGCGCGGGCCTTCGTCCTTCATCACCTGCAGCCAGGTGCTTTCGAGGAACTGGAACAGTCCTGTGGCGCTCGAGGTCGAGGCCTTGGCACTGGGGTTGAGGCTGCTCTCTCGGATGGCGGTCTGCAACAGGTAGTCGAAATCGACGCCGCTCTTCGTGCCCGCCGAATTGAGCACGTAGGCGAGACTTTGCGGCACCGAAATTGGCTGAACGCCCATCGACTCAGAAAACCTGCGGCAAGACTTTGTTAACCAATGCCCTGCCGCTGGTTAACGAAGTCTTACTCGGTCCAACGGGAGACGACGCTCGACAGGGGCGGCCGCGGCCGGTCCTCGGGCTTAATGCTGGGCGTGCCGATGTGAATAAAGCCGATAAAACGTTCGCCGCCGCGGGCCCCTAGTGCTGTCTGGGCATTGGCATCGAGGATAACCCAGCGGGTCATCCAGGTCGCCGCAAAGCCGGACGCAAAGGCAGCATGTTCGAGAGCGAATGCGACGTTCACGGCCGACATGAACTGTTCGATTTCCGGAATCTTCGGGCTTTGCTTGGGCGAGAACACGACGCCGATGGTCAGCGGGGCAGGGAGGAAGTGCCGGCGGTCCGCTTCGAGTGCCGCTTCCTCAATATTGGGATTGTTGCGCTTGGCAACTTCCGCCAGCTTCTCTCCGGCCCTGATGCGCGCATCACCCTCCCAGACGATCAACCGCCAGGGCGTCAGCTTACCGTGATCGGGCACGCGGGTGCCGATCGTGAGAATCTGCTCGAGCTCTGTCTCATTCGGTCCCGGCTCCTGCAGGAAGCCGATCCCCACCGAACGGCGGGTCTTGAGATAATCGAGCAGAGCTTGGTTGGCGGGCATGGGGAGAGCTTTCGTCGAGTCCTTGCGGGGTGGACGCCCTTATGACACAGGTTTTCCCCAATCCAAGCGTAGGTGCACCGAAATGGTGCGGGGCCGGCGCCTTGACTTGGTTGCGGGGTATTGGGTGAAAACGATCGTTCTTAGGCTTCTGGCCTGCCTCTTGCTTTTGGCTGCACCGGCACTGGTGCAGGCGCAGGAGAAGGCGCCATTCCCGCTGCCGCGCCCGGCCGATCGTATTCCCGAGGGCTGGTCGCCCGCTGCTGCCGAACCCGCCGAAGAAGCCCAGGGGGAGGTTGCCGCGATCCCCGAAGTTCCCGCCGTGGCGCCAACACCAGCCGACACCGCTACGGACGCTGTCGCCGCGGCGGCAGCCGTCGCACTCGATCCGCAGCCGGTGACGCTCACCGCGCAGATTACCGAAGACGGCGCCAGCATTCCCGAAGGCGTGGTCTGGCGCATTTTCGACACCAAGACCGATGCCTCGGGCGAACTGGCGCTCGCGGCAAAATCGGACGAGTCGACCGCCAATATCCGCCTCGCCCCCGGCCAGTATGTCGTTCACGTCGCCTATGGGCGGGCCCAGGCGACCGATACGATCGAGGTCCACGAAGGGCAGAACACAAAGGCGCTGGTGCTCGATGCCGGCGCCATGCGGCTCAATGCGGCGGTCACGGGCGATGTCTCTATCCCGATCAACCTCCTCCGCTTCGACATTTTCTCAGCCGGCAATGAGAGCGACCGCACACTGGTGGCGCAGAACATGAGTGCCAACGACATCGTGACGCTCAATGCCGGCACTTATCACGTCGTTTCCTACTTCGGCGACGTCAACGCGGTGGTCCGGGCGGACCTTCGCGTCGAACCCGGCGAACTGACCGACGCCACGCTTTACCACCGCGCGGCGCAGATCTCGTTCAAGCTGGTGACGGAGGAGGGTGGCGAGGCCATCGCAGACGTCGAGTGGACAGTGAAAACCACCAGCGGCGAGACCATCTTCACTAATATCGGCGCCTTCCCGGCGACGGTCCTGGGCGAGGGCGACTATCTGGTGCTGGCCAAGCGTGGGGAGACTGTCTACAGCCGCGAGTTCGAGGTCACGCCCGGTCAAGGCAAAGAAATCGAAGTCCTCACCACTGTCTACTGAACGGGCAAGAATCGCATATCGTTTTCGCGTCGATCAGCAGAAGCGGGGGCGCATTGGCTGAGACGCAAACGACGATTGGGCAGTCCTTTCTGCCGAGACACTGGGCGTTCTACGTCGGTCTCGCGTTCGGCATCGTCGGCGTTTTCGTCGGGCTCTGGCTTTATCCGCCCTACGCATTCCCCGTTGGCGTCAACACGCTGTTCCTCGTCTACCTGGTCCTGATCAGCCGGAAGTTCCGTCATCTGACGCCCGAGGTGCTGCGCAAGCATGCCGACGAGTCCGATACGCCGACCTGGATCATCCTCGGTGTGGTGGTCGCAGTGGTCGCCGTTTCGGTGATCGAGCTTTTCGCTGCCCTCAACGGACGGGGCCGGCCGGCGCTCGAGGAAATCGCCGTCGGGCTGGTGTCAGTCATCCTCGGCTGGTTCACCGTCCATACGATGGCGGCCCTGCACTATGCGTTCGAATATTATCAGTCCGACAC